>JBPPMB010000030.1:0-9007 GCA_051305855.1 Desulfuromonadales bacterium | reverse complement strand
GACAACGGAAAAAACCAGCAGGGCAAAGCAGAAAGCAACTGTGATCGATTTCATGGGTAACTCCTTGTTGGGTTGTTGAAAGACTCTGTGCCGCTTGCGATATTATAGTCATATTGTTTCACGATTACCCGTAAAATTATATCCTGAAAAGGTATCCGGACAACTCGAGGGGTGGCGGGATCCCCATTCGGGGCATCCTTCATGACGATTGCTGTTCCGATGCAACCTGCTACTGTTTGTAGAGCATCTTCCTTTTGAGCGTCCCGGGTGTCATCAAGAGCAACAACAACCTATTCGGAAAGTGAGGCAGCAGATGGAGAAGAAACTCGAGCAATTGTTTTACGCGGCTCTCGGCGGAGCCCTGGCCGTGAAAGAGAAACTCGAAGCCAACAGTGAGGAACTAAAGTCCTGGCAGACAAAAAGCGAAGATCATGCACGGACATTTTTCGACGAGCTGGCCAAGCGTGGTGAAAAAGAGAAGGAGCAGTTCAAGGGCATGTTGAAAGATCTCGTCAAAGAAGTGGTCACTGAACTGAACCTGGCGACCAAGGATGACCTGGAAAAACTGAAAGAAGAGCTAAGCAAGTAAATTAATGCGCAGCTTCTGGCTGGTTCTGTATCTTTGCCGCCCGCAGCGCAGCTATGCGATCTTCCGTTTCCTGGTGACCGTGTTCCTGCTCTTCCGGCGACGGAGGCGCTGGCTGCTGTGGCGGCCCCTCGCGCCGGCTGCGCTGGCCGAAAATATCCGCTCGCTCGGCGCCAGCTTTCTCAAGCTGGCTCAGGTGCTGGCAACCCGGGCTGATTTCTTCGATCCGGACTATCTGCAGGCGCTTCGCCATCTGCATGATCGCATGCCGTCCATGAACGACCAGGATCGCATGCGGGCTTTTCGCCGGGCTTTCCCCGATCCCGGGGTGTTCGCCCACTTCAACCATGACCCGCTGGCCAGTGCCTCCATCGGCCAGGTGCATAAGGCCGAACTGCACGATTCGCACACCGTCGTCGCCGTCAAGCTGCTGCGGGAAAACATCCAGCTGCAGGTGCGCATCGATATCATGCTGCTGAAC
Organism: Desulfuromonadales bacterium; assembly: GCA_051305855.1. Classification (GTDB taxonomy): domain Bacteria; phylum Desulfobacterota; class Desulfuromonadia; order Desulfuromonadales; family BM103; genus M0040. The sequence continues at coordinate 7,940 of JBPPMB010000030.1, read as the reverse complement.
CTGTTCCTGAAGGTGTTCCGGACACTCTTTACCGATCAGACCCGTCACTCCATCGAATCGGTCTTGAAGGCCTTTTCCCAAGTGATCCTGCAGGAAGTGAGTATGCGCCAGGAGCTGGCCAACCTGGAGCATTTCAGCCAGGTCTATGCGGATGCTGGGGTGCACTTTCCGCTGCCTTATCCCGACTATTGCTCGGACTTTGCCCTGGTGATGAGCTTTGAAGAAGGCATCCGGATTGATGATGTTGCCCTGATCAAACAGTTGAATGTCTCTTTTGCCGAACTGATGCAGCAACTGGTGGTGTTTTATGTCGAGCAGATGCTGGTCAAGGGCTTCTTCCATGCCGATCCTCACCCCGGCAACCTGCTGGTCAGCCCCGCCGGAAAATTGATCCTGCTTGATTTCGGCATGGTCAGCCGGATTCCCCAGAGCATGCGCCAGGCGATGATCTACGCAGTCAAGGCCGCCTATGAGAGAGACTTCGAACTGCTGGTCAGTGCGACGCGCAGAATGGGTATTCTCACCGAGGATTCCGATTTCAGCAGCCTGAGCAGCGTTGCCGAAAACTTGTTCGAAATCTTCGACAGTGACCACCTCAAGGCCTCCAGTATGCAGGAGCTGGCTTTCGGCGTCCTCAACGTCATGCACGACCAGCCGTTCAAGCTGCCCCAGGATGTCATCTACGTGATGCGGGTCAGCTCGCTGATCGAAGGAATCGGCACCCAGTACGTCGAGAATTTTAACGGCATCAAGGACATTCTTCCAATCCTCAGGCAGTACCTGCCGCGCGCGCTGGGCGAGAGCGGCCTCTCGCTCGAACGCCTGCAGCATGAGTTCATGCAGCTGCCGATCACCGTGAGCAAGGCGCGAAAAGTGGTGGAACTTGCCGAGCAGGGGGAACTGGTGGTGCGCATGGCGAGCGCTGACCGCAACTACCTGCTGGAGCGGACCGGCCAGCAACTGCGCGGCCTCGGCCGCCTGATTTTTCTTTTGGCCCTGGCCTTCTATTTCCAACAATTGCAGCAGGAATGGTCGCTTTATCTGTCCGTTGCCTGCCTGCTTGGCACTGCGGCGCTGCTCATCAGACAGAGATAAGCAGGCAGAATGGCGTTCAGGCCGTTCTCTGTTGGTGTAAAATCCCTGATGTATTAAACTTCCAGGCGGAGGATTGCATTATGAAAGCACTCGTTAAAAAGGCATCCGCTCCCGGCCTGAGCCTGGAAGAGCAACCCGTACCGGAAATCGGCATCAACGATGTTCTGATCAAGGTCAAACGTACCGCAATCTGTGGCACGGATATGCATATCTACAACTGGGACGCCTGGGCACAAAAAATTATCCCGGTGCCCATGGTCGTCGGCCACGAGTTTGTCGGGGAGATCGTCGATGTCGGCTCCAATGTCATCGATTTCAGAGCCGGCCAGATCGTCTCCGGCGAAGGACACGTGGTGTGCGGGCGCTGCCGCAACTGCATGGCAGGGCGCCGCCACCTCTGTGCCCATACCAGCGGCGTCGGTGTGAACCGGCCCGGCGCCTTCGCCGAGTACCTGGCCCTGCCCATGTCCAACGTATGGGAGCATCTTCCCGATATTGACCTGGATGTGGCGGCACTCTTCGACCCCTTGGGCAACGCCGTGCATACCGCGTTGCAATACGATCTGCTCGGCGAAGACGTGCTGATTACCGGTGCCGGCCCGATCGGCTGCATGGCCGCTGCCGTCTGTCGCCACGCTGCGGCACGGCATGTCGTGGTCACCGATATCAATCCCAGGCGCCTGGAACTGGCCAAGGCCATGGGAGCGACCTGCACGGTGGATGTGAACCGGCAAAACCTTGGCGAGGTGCAGAAGCAGCTGGGCATGTCGGAAGGCTTTGATGTGGGGCTGGAAATGTCCGGAAGCCCTGCAGCATTTAAAGACATGCTGGCCAACATGTGCCATGGCGGTAAAATCTCTCTCCTGGGCATTCCAGGCAATGATGTGGCCATCGACTGGAATACGGTGATTTTCAACATGCTCACCCTGAAGGGGATTTACGGCCGCGAAATGTACGAAACCTGGTACAAGATGTCGGTGATGGTTGAGTCGGGGCTGGACATTTCCGCAATCATCACTCATCGACTCGATTATACGGAGTTTGAAGAGGGCTTTGCGGCGATGAATGCCGGAGAAGCCTGCAAGGTGATCTTGAATTGGGACATTTGAGTCTGCACCCGTCCCATGAGTACAGGGAGAAGAACCGTGGCCGAGAACTTCCGCGACTATTTACGCAGCGAACTGGCAGAGATCAGGTCGGCCGGCCTGTATAAGAACGAACGCCTGATCACCACCCCGCAGGGCGCCCATGTCGGGGTCAGCAGCGGCGGCGAGGTGCTTAACCTCTGCGCCAACAACTACCTCGGTCTGGCCCAGCACCCCGAAGTCAAGGCCGCTGCCAGGGCAGGGCTCGAAGAGTGGGGCTTCGGCATGGCATCGGTACGCTTTATCTGCGGTACCCAGACCCTGCATAAGCAGCTGGAAGAGAAGCTCAGCTTGTTCCTGGGCACTGAAGACACCATCCTCTATCCCTCCTGCTTCGATGCCAACGGCGGCCTGTTCGAAACCTTGCTGGGCGAAGACGATGCGGTTATCTCCGACGAGCTTAACCATGCCAGCATTATCGACGGAGTGCGTCTATGCAAGGCCAGGCGCTATCGCTACCGCAACAATGATATGGCCGACCTGGAAGAGCAGCTGAAAGCCGCCGACGCCGGCGCAGCCCGTTTCAAGCTGATTACCAGCGACGGGGTTTTCTCCATGGACGGCACGATTGCCCGGGTTGACGAAATCTGCGCCCTTGCGGAACAATACCATGCCCTGGTGCACGTGGACGATTCCCATGCCACCGGTTTCGTCGGCGCCAGAGGCCGCGGCACGCACGAGTTTCGTGGCTGCATGGACCGGGTGGATATAATCTCCGGCACCCTGGGAAAGGCCTTGGGCGGTGCCAGCGGCGGTTTCACCAGCGCGCGCAAAGAGGTCGTCGAGCTGTTGCGGCAGCGCTCGCGCCCTTATCTCTTCTCCAACACGGTGGCGCCGCCTGCGGTGGCCGGGGCGATGAAAGCCATCGACCTGGTGAATCGTTCCAGCCTGCTGCGCGATCAGCTGCAGGAGAACACGGCGATCTTTCGCGCGGGGCTGGAGAAGCACGGTTTTGAACTCCTGCCGGGCGAACATCCCATAGTACCGGTCATGCTGCATGATGCCGTCGTTGCCGGGAGGTTTGCCGAGGCCATGTTGCAGCAAGGTATCTACGTTGTGGCTTTTTCTTATCCTGTGGTGGCCAAGGGCCGGGCGCGGATTCGCACGCAGATGTCTGCCGCCTTGACGCCGGACGACCTGGGCTTTGCCATTGAAGCCTTTGGTCGGGTGAAAAAGGCTTTAAACCTCTAACTCCCTGCATTACTTGCGCGGAGAGGAAAATACATGACAGCGAAAGAGACCCGCCCACTCTACCTGCGAATCTACACACTGATACACCAGATCCCGCCCGGTCATGTCAGCAGCTACGGCCGGATCGCTCGAATGGTCGGCTGCACGGCGCGCACAGTCGGGTTCGCCCTGGCTGCATTGCCGGTCGGCAATGACGTCCCCTGGCAACGCGTGGTCAACAGTCGGGGAGAGATCAGCCCCCGCGCCGATGGCTGCGGAAATGTCCTGCAGCGTGACCTGCTGGAGATAGAAGGGCTCAACTTCGATGAAAACGGGCGGATCGACCTGGATGTCTATGGCTGGGCGTTTTTGCCGGAGGCAGGAGGGCAGTGCTGAGCGGCCCGGAGCTGAAAGCCGGGACACCCATATTGAGTGTCCCGGTTGCATTATTTGAACAGTGCCAGGTATTCACCATAGCCCTGCTGCTCCAGCTCAGCCTTGGGCACAAAGCGTAGAGCTGCAGAATTCATGCAGTAGCGCAGCCCGGTCGGTGCGGGGCCGTCATCGAAGACATGGCCCAGGTGGGAATCCGCATTTTTGCTGCGGATTTCGGTGCGCACCGAAAAGAAGCTGCGGTCCTGCTTTTCGACGATGTTCTCAGTCTCCAGTGGCCGGGTGAAACTCGGCCAGCCGGTCCCCGATTCATATTTGTCTGTTGAACTGAATAATGGTTCTCCGGAAATAATGTCGACGTAGATGCCGTCCTCGTGGTTCTGCCAGTAGCTGTTGTCGAAGGGCCGCTCGGTGCCGCTCTTGCGCGTCACTTCGTACTGCAGGGGGGTCAATTGCTTGCGCAGTTGTGCGTCATCGGGAATCGTATAGCTGCGTTGCTTCATCATGGTCTGCTCCATCCCTGTCTCGCTGGACTTCATCGCGGCATCGTGCCCCGTCTTCATGTCGTTGGACTTCATCTGCGCGGTCATCGCCGTATCGCTCGACTTGTCCATGCTTTTGTCCATGCCGATGCTCAGGCCGAGCATAGCCACTGTCAGGGACAAAATTATTAATACCAGGGTTTTCATATATCCTCCATCTTTTCAGAGCCGGCGCTTGTGGCCGGGTTGCGTTTATCGATGGCTGCATCTTAGCGCACCCGTATTAAGCCATGATAAACCCTGCATAAAGATCAGGTAAAGTTTGACGAGAAATTTTTTTTCGCAGCCAGCGGAGAGTATGCCGACGCTGACATGGGATTGATTGCTGCTGCTTATGCTCTTGTGCTGGCTGACAGGGAGGCGACACTCGTTAAATGAAGTGATCGACGGCCGTTTGATGCCCCTGGGACAAGAAGCAGATCTGTGTTAAAATCAATGCAGTACTGACCTTTAATCGGGAGACCGCTCAATGCGACCGACAACAGAGCTTGCCCTTGCGGGACTATGCGTGGCCCTGCTTGCTCTGGCTGGCTGCCGGCAGGAAGAAGTTAGCGCACCGGCCCCCGTGGAGTCCGGTGTTGTCGCGGCAAACCGTGCCTACCTCGAGAACTTCGGGGAACCACCCCAGGGCAAGGCCGGAGAGGCCTTTGCCCGTGTCGGTTATCTACCCCTGCTGGAATCCCCGCAACAGGTGAGGGCGTTTCCGCTCTTTCTCTTCAGCGAAAAAGACCAGCTGCAGCAGATTCTTAATCGCCTGGTCAGCGGCGAGCTGCCTCTGCCTGAGAGCTTCGGGCTCTACAACCCGTTTCCCGCTGACCTGCAGCTAACCGCAACGTCTCCGGAAAATCCGGCACTGACCTTGTCGCTGTTGAGTGAAGTTTCCTGGTCGGACACCGACAAGGCTGCTGCTGGTCGAACGCTGGCGGAAAGCGTTTTCCAGTTTCCCCGGGTGGAGAAGGTTGTCGTCATGCTGAACGGGCAGCCGCTGGCGCAAATGCCCGCTGACGGCTATAGGCATGAACCCGGGGCTCTGGCTGCGGTCAGACCGCCGCAACTGATTCTGATGGCAGGCATGTGGAAAAGGGGCAGCGACAGGCCAGACGAGCTGCTTGCCGAGTTTGATCGACCAGTTAAAATTAACAACTTCAAGCTATACGCGAAGTCTGGTGAGGTCGTAGAAGGCGAGTATTTTACCTCCGTTTTCCAGATGGCGGTCGTGGTCCTGCCGAAAGACCCGACCCTCTACCAGGAGTCCACAGTTCTGCGCGCCGAATGGGATGTCGTGGATGGTCTTGGACGTTCCAACAGCGGGTCCACCACGCTGCCTCTGCTCCGCTATGAACATTGAGCCCCCGGGAGGTTGTCGTATGCAGGCCTGGGCAGTCTGGTTTTATGGGGATTGCCAAGACGGCGGCGTGATGTCCCTATGACGGCAAGATCTTGTTGATGCCGGGAACCGGGGAAATCCGCAAGGGTCACACTGTCCTGACTGTCTCTGTATAGAAAGGCAGCCATTCGGCCACCTTTCTCGCGTTGTGCTGCAATAAAAACAACAGTGACGAAATTACCGAGGGGCGACCCTGAATCGACTGTTTATTTAACAGTTGCTGCTTCTGCTACCTTTTAAAGTAGTTCCGCTGCTGGAATCAGGTCCTGTATGGGCGGCCTGGCCGTGCCGTCAGGCTTTGCCATGCTGCCACAGGTTTTTTACGTGCTCCTTACAGGCTCATTTCGTCACTGTATGATTTAAATTTAGCGCGACTTTGCCGGTTGTCAATGCAACTAAAAAATTATAATATCTGTTAATTGGCTCATGAAAAAGGCTTGCAGGATCGCGGGCAAGTCGAGAAATCGGAACATGACAGCTATCAGAAGACTCTGATGCTGCCCATGAGACAGGCATTGCTCAAGTTCGTCAGCACAGGAGCTTTTAAGCCGTATGGAAGATGAAAAGATCAAGGTGCGCGCGGAAAATGGCCAAACCATCGAGGTGGTTGTCGCCAGGAAAAAAACCGACGTAATATGGATCGTCCTCGGCGAAGGCGTTCACAACTCCTGATGCAAACTGACCCCCACGCGCAACGGCCTGGCCTACGCCGGCAGCGTGCTGGGGCGTGAGATTATCTACGAGCGGGGCGTCAAGCAGGTGCAAGAGGACATCGCCAGGGAAAAACATGACACGTTCCTGTTCAAAACACGCTGAGATGTGAACTTGCATCCATCTTCTCGCAAAACTGTCGGCGCCTGATAGAATGCATAATAAAAAATCGGACTTAGAAACGACACAAAGGTTCGCAACTAAGTCACCAGACACAGAGTAAATGCTTGAATTTTCTTCAAACAGCAGTCTTGCGAGATAGAAAATATCGATCTTTACCCTGTCAAACAAGTTCTTGGTGACTTGCTGCCTGGCAGCATACAAAAAATTTTACGGGGTTATAGAACTGTGAAGATAGTCACAACTGTCTCACAAGAGGAAAAGCTCATGTATAAGATTGTTTCACATCCAGGCAGCGCACATAAAGATGACTTCCTGGCCGTGTCGGTTCTGCTTGCGACCCTGGGCGATGCCCAGGTTTTTCGTCGCGAACCGACCAGCGCAGATCTGGATGATCTCAACACCTACGTGGTGGACGTCGGCATGGAATATGCCCCCGAACGCCACAACTTTGACCACCATAATGATCGCTCTCTCCCCTGCGCGTTCCACCTGGTGATGCAGCATCTCGGCCACCATGAAGCCGCAATGATGATGTTTGAGTGGTACCCGCACATGAGCATGATGGATGTACGCGGCCCCTACCGAACTGCCGAGCATCTCGGCGTTGATGCCAGCGTGCTCTTCGCATCGTCATCCCCGATCGACGGTTATATCATCTCAACTTTTGGCAACGTCGAATTTTTGTGCTGCGAGGACCTTCTCTTCAAATTCATGCAGTCGCTCGGCAAGGATATGATCGCCTTGATCGATCGCAAGATGAAGCGCCTCGAGCGCCTGAAAGCCGAGGCGAAGGTGGTGCCGGTCAGACATCTCAAGGCCCTCACCAGCGACATCAGCAACTCACCCAAGCTGGCCATGGAGCTGTACCTGCGGTTCCTCAACGACGAGCGCATCGTCATGAGCATTACCCCTTCGAATCGCAGCGATGGGTGGGAACTGCTGCGGCTGGGTGACAATACGATCGTCGATTTCCGCGCTATCGAGAAGAATCCGGAGATTCTCTTCGTACACGGCAGCGGGTTCCTGGCCAAAACCAATACACGCCTGCCCATGGAAGAGGTCGTCAGCCTTGCCTGCCAGGCAATCATAACTCCGGAATAAACCCTGGTGCAATCGGGGACAGCCATGGCCCAGAGCGCAGTTAATCAACACGCCGCTGCCTGGATGGCATCTGCCGCGCTCTCTGTCCCATAAAGACCGTCAACTTGAGCGAAGGATCGGAGATCACCCGACGTCCGCTTGCTGCCGCAAGCTCCCAGCTTTGCGATCCAGGGCACTGTCGGTAGCAAAGCCGGGACATCGGTGTCCGAAAACAGCATGAGCCCGCCGGTTGCCTGGCGGGCTCTTCTGGTAGCCAGTGTGCCATCCGGAAAC
>JBPPMB010000025.1:0-8689 GCA_051305855.1 Desulfuromonadales bacterium | reverse complement strand
ACCGGTGTGTGCATCAGGGTTTCGTGGATGATCCAGCGGCCCCGGGTGCTGACCCCGACCTTCAGGTAAATGAACAGGTAGACCGAGAAGGTCATGATCCCAAGGCCGCCGACCTGGATCAGGGCCAGGACCACGCATTGCCCGAAGAGCGTGAGTTTGGTCCCGGTATCGACCACAATGAGGCCGGTGACGCACTGGGCCGAGGTGGCAGTGAACAAGGCATCGAGAAAGGAGAGCGGCTCGTCATGGGCCGCCCATGGCGTGGCTAAAAGTCCTGTGCCGAGAAGGATCGCGACGGCATAGTAGAAAACCAGTGCCTGGGCCGGTGAGAGGTTTCTGATTGTTTTGATCGCACGGGAAGCGTTCATACTTAATGTGAATCCTGTTTCGTTTGCTGAAAATCGACGCCGGAGAGGATCAGATCCCCCTTGATCGCCATCATGTTGACCTCCGGCTGAGCATAAGGAATTCATAAAGATCCGGGAACGGAATGAGAATAGGTTGTTGAGGGAGTGGCTGAAATTGACATCAATACCCGGGCTGCCATGATTCACCTGCGCGGTTGGCCGCTGCGCACCAAAGCCAGAAATTCTGTGAATCCTGCAACGTTCATGACCTTGTCCCGGATTTCCCTGACCTTGAAGGTTGTCGCGATGTCAGCCAGGATTTCCAGCTGCGCGCCGTCGTCGTTGAGCGGGGTAAGAATCAGGCAGATCACGTGGGCAGGGGAGTTGTCCGGGGCATCGAAGTCAATCCCTGGGGAGGATAACCCGATCGCCACCAGCGGTGCTGTCAGACCGGGTAAGCGGGCGTGGGGAACGGCCAGGCCGTTGCCAATTCCGGTGGGCATTATCTTCTCGCGGGCCCGCACCGCCTCGGTGACAATGGCGGTGTCGATGCCGGCCAGGGGAGCCGTTACCAGCGACAGCTCGTGGATGACTTGCCAGCGATCAGTTGCTTCAAGGTGATTGACGAAGCTCTGCGGCTGCAGGTAGTCGGTGAAACAGCCCGGTTTTTTCAAACGCAGGATCCATTGCAGCATCGGACCACTCACCAGCGAGGTGACCAGAGCCATCACCACCAGAGAGACGAAAACCTGCTGGTTGATCAGTCCAAACTGCAAGGCCAGAACTCCGAGAATGATCCCCATGGTTCCCTGGGCGCTCATGCCGAACCCGATTCCCATTGATTCGCGCCAGGGTAGCCCGCCAAAGCGTCCTCCCATTGCGCTTCCCGTTACTTTGCCGGTCAGTGCGATGCCCAGTAGTGTCAGGGTCAGCAGCAGGTCAAAGTGTTGGAAAAAGTTCACTTTCAGGCCGATACTGGCGAAAAACAGCGGGGCGAAGATGAAGGAGACAAATTGGTCGATGGTGGTGCGTGTTCGTTCGCGCAGATGAGTCGAGTGACCCAGGGCCACACCAGCCAGAAAAGAGCCGAAAATTGCGTGGTTGCCGATCCACTCGGTAAAGGCTGCAGCAATCAGGCAAAATGACAGGGCAAAGCCGAGCACACCACCTGGCCAACTGGTATGGGCTTGAATCCAGGGAAGGATCCGGTGGATGACCCAGGGAATGATGGTCAGCATGGCGGCGGTGAAGGCAAAGGTCAACCAGAGAGTGTGGCCCAAGGGCATGCCATTGCCTACTCCAAGCAGGCCGAGCACGACTGCAAAGACCAACCAACCCAGCAGATCGTTGAAAATTGCCGCAGCGATCACGGTCACTCCAAGATCGCTGCGATAGATGTTAAGGTCCATAAGGATTTTGGCGATGATCGGCAGGGCGGAGATGGAAAGCACCGTTGCCATGAACAGCGCATATGCCAGGTGGTTGACGCCCGGTTGATAACCTGTCAGGCCCGGTGACCACCAGACGACGGCAAAACCGAGGCTGAACGGGACAAGCATGCCGGTCAGAGCCACCCAGAGGGCTACCTTGCCCTGTCGCCAGACCGTGGAGAGATCGACTTCCATGCCGGCTACCAGCAGAAAGAGCACTATCGCCAGAGTGGTCAAGCCATCAAACGCCAAGGCTCCGCCACCGTGGGTAGGAAAAAGGAAGGCCTGCCATGCTGGCGCAAGGGCACCCAGAACCGTCGGTCCCCAGAGCACCCCGGCCAGGATCTCGCCGAGCACCGCCGGCAGGTTGAAGCGGCGGGACAGTTCGCCGAGCAGTCTGGCTGTGGCCAGCAACAGGCCGAGGGCGAGGAGCAGGGCGGTTATTTCACTGTGATTGAGGGTCTCCATGCGTCCTCTGTCTACGCAGAAACATCCGTAGGCGCGTTTCAACCAGGTGTTGGTGAGCCCTGAAGGGAATGGAGAGTTCTCCACGATAGAGAGATATAATCTATCCGTGGCTTTCCACGGATGCAAGGAGAAAGCGGTACTTCAACATCCTGCTTGATGAGACCTCTCAAGCTTCGGAGACGGAATCGGTGGAAAATGTTGCAGCCGCTCCAAGTCTGGCTGGCCTTGGTTGGCTGAGGCAAGGCGTCACACCAGAAGCGTTATGTACGGCAAAGATGAAAAGTGTAGACCTGCCTCCTGTTTCATAGTAGATATCTCTTCAAAAGCTGAACAGGCCGGAGGTTTGTTGTGATCCCGAAGCAATTTCGTATTCATATCGTTCTCATCGTTGCCAGCTTTTTTATGATTATCTTCCCGATCCTCAACGAAAGGCCAGACACACAGAAAGCTGAAAAAGCAAGAGCCGCTGCACTGGAGTTTCTGCATTTGCTCGATGCGGATAAGTATGCAGAGAGCTGGCGGATTGCGGCAGACCTGATGAAGGAGAAGGTGACCAAGCAGGAATGGATCGAGAAAATAACCAGGACACGGACACTAGCCGGGGCTCTGGTTGAGCGTTCTGAAGAAGATGCGAGCTACTCTACTACAGCCAAGGATAGTCCGGATGGCGAGTATATTGCGCTGACCTTTGCCACAAAATATCAACGGGCCGAAAGCGTCACTGAATTTGTGACCGTGATGCTCGAAGACGGGCATTGGAAGGTTGCAGGTTACTTTATCCAGTAGCTAGTTTTCGTCCGGAAACGGCCCTTTTCCGCAATCTCTGCGTCAATCGGCGGATTTGATTGTGCGGCGTAAAGTACTACGCCTCCGCTCAAATCCTTGATTTCCTTGATCTTGCGAAAAATTGCTCGTTTCCAGATCGAAAACTGCGGTCGTGCCAACCGGAGTTTCCGGATGGACAGTCGCCTAGACAAAGAAATCCGCTTTGATTTAACAACATAAAACGGACCGCATCTGCGGTCCGTTTTATGTTGTCGAGCAGAAGCCAGGGTCAGATAAACGGGTTGCTCACCTGAATCGTCTGGTCACGTCGCGGGCCAACGGAAATCAGCACCGCCGGGCACCCGGACAGCTCTTCAAGCTTGGCCAGGTAAGCCTTGGCCAGAGCCGGCAGGTCAGCCATGGTACGAGCTTCGCAGATATCGCTGCGCCAACCCGCAAACTCCTCGTAGACAGGTGTGCACTCCTGAAGGATGTCGGCTTCTCTGGGGAAATCTTCGAGCAGCTGTCCCTTGTAAGAGTAAGCTGTGCAGACCTTGATGCTTTCCATTTCATTAAGAACATCGAGCTTGGTTATCGCCAGCCCCGTCAGGCCATTGAGGCGGACGGCTTCACGAATGGCAACGGCGTCGAACCAGCCGCAGCGGCGCGGACGGCCGGTTGTCGAGCCATACTCATGGCCTGACTTGCGTAGATGTTCACCCATCTCATCATGAAGTTCCGAAGGAAAAGGTCCTTCACCAACCCGGGTGCAATAGGCCTTGGTGATGCCGATAACCCCGGTTATGTGGTGAGGGGCAACGCCGGTGCCGGTGCTGACGCCGCCGATGCAGGTGGATGACGAAGTCACGTAAGGGTAGGTGCCATGGTCGATGTCGAGCAGGGTCCCCTGAGCGCCCTCAAACAGCAGGTTTTCTCCAGCGGCGATGGCGGCGTTCAACGAGCTTGAACAGCAGCCGATATATTTCTCCATCTGCTGTGCATATCCTGAGTACTCAGCGAAGATCTGTTCTTCGTCGAGAGGGGCTTCACCGAAAAACTTCTCCAGCAGGAAATTCTTTTCCGGCAGCATTTCCTTGAGCTTGCGCCGGAACACCTGGGGTTTGACCAGATCACTCATGCGGATGCCGCGACGACCAATCTTGTCTTCATAAGCGGGGCCGATGCCGCGCCCGGTAGTGCCGATCTTGCGGTCGGCATCCTTCTCTCTGGCCAGATCGATCGCCTTGTGCCAGGGCATGATGATGTGCAGGTTGCTGTCCACTACCAGCTGCTTATCGTCCTTGAGATAGCCTTTTTTCTTGAGGCCTTCAATCTCGCCGAGGAATATCTTCGGATCGAGAACAACGCCGTTGCCGATGACACAGCGCTTGCCTGAGTGCAGAATTCCGGAAGGGATCAGGTGCAGCACGATAGTCTGGTCGCCGACCACAAGTGTGTGCCCGGCATTGTTGCCGCCTTGATAGCGGATCACCTGCTGAGCATGTTCTGTATAGATGTCGACCACTTTCCCTTTGCCTTCGTCGCCCCACTGGGCGCCGATAACGACGACGTTTGCCATGTTTTTTCTCCGAGTTTTATTTAATCTGGAATTGTCCCGATTCGATCTCTACGCGACTCACGCAGGTTTCTTTGCCATCCGCTGTGTGAATCAGGGTTAGCTCTTCTTTAAATGCATTGAGCACCAGCAGGTAACGATAATGCATGCGCCGGGCATAGTCGAGGCTGGCCAGCTGGTCACGCTCTATGATGTCCCGGGCCACCGAGAATCCCTGGCTGCGCAAGGTTGCGGCCAGGCGCTGGGCCGGCGCCTTGTCATGCCCTGACGAAAAGAGCAGGATGTCGGTCCCTTCCTCTGCGCGCTCGTCAAGAATCCTGTCGAGAGCAAAAAGCAGGTTGTATAAATTGAAAGCGAACCCTGTGGCCGCTGCCGGGAAACCGTAACGAGCAGTCAGGCCATCATAACGGCCTCCGGAGCAGACGGCTCTACCGAAACCGGAAAGAAAACCCTGGAAGATCAGCCCGCTATGATAATCGAAACCGCGCATTTCCCCAAGATCTAAAGTGATATGTTCGTCAATGCCGTAGACGGTCAAGACATCGAGAACCTTCTCGAGATTGTCCAGTGCCCTTTGCGAAGCGGGGTTGCTGATCGCCAGGCGGGCCAGGTTGAGTATCTCGCGGCCGCCATAGAGTCTGGGTAGAGCGAGCAGTTCCGCACTTTGCAGATCTGTCAGCGGCAGTTCCTTGAGAAGCAGCTGCAGTCCGCAGCTGTCCTTGGCCGCGATGGCCTTACGCACCGCACGGGACTGTACCGCGTCGAGGGGCAGGTCATCCAGAATGCCGCGCAGGAATTCGACCTGGCCGATATCGATAGTAAAATCGGTGGCGCCGACCGCCTGCAGACATTTCACGGCCATGGCTATCATTTCGGCGTCAGCTTCCGGGCCGCTGAGGCCGATCAGCTCCACACCGGACTGAAAAATCTCCCGGTCCTTGCCGAGGCGCTGTTCGGTATGACGCAGAACGCGGCCGTTATAACAGAGGCGAAAGGGCAGCGGCATCTCGCGCATGCGGGTCGCTGCGATGCGTGCCACCTGGGGGGTGATGTCGGGCGGAAAGGCAACCAGGCGGCCGGTCTGACGGTCGTCAAAGCGAAAGGTTTTTTCGCGCAGGTCAGCTCCCAGCCCCAGTTCGAGAACCGCAAGGTCCTCAAGAACTGCTGGAGCGACGGGACGAAAGCCCCATGACCGGTAAATGCCGCGCAGGGTGTTCTGCAGGTAGTCGAGCTTGGCCGCCTTAACCGGCAGAAAATCTTTGACGCCGGTCGGCAAGCGCGTTTCGATGATGTTCGGCACGTATGGGTCCTTCTTTATAAAACGATCTGGTTTGCTGCTACGATGTGCGGGTGAGCGCGCAATTTTTCCAGAGTTTCATCAGGAATGCAACTGTCAACATTGATCAGGGACACAGCCTGGCCATCAATGGACTGGCGGGTCAGGTTCATGCCGGCGATATTGATGTTCGCCTCACCGAGCACCTGGCCGATAAAGCCGATAATGCCGGGACGGTCCTCGTTGAACAGCACCAGAATATGGCCGTGGGGCATAGCCTCGACGTAACAGCCGTTAACCCGCACTATGCGGTAGTCGTCTTCACCAAACATGGCTCCACAGACAGCGTGCTCACCCTTTGCGCCAACCACCGTCAGGCGGATCATGCTGGAAAAGCCGCGGGTTGTCTGGCAGCGGGTTTCGCTGATCCGGATGCCGCGTTCTCTCGCCAGGTGCGGTGCGTTGATGTAGTTGGCTTCGGGACCTATCATTGGAGTCAGGATGCCCTTGAGGGCGGCCATGGTCAAAGGTTCGGTGGGATGATCAGTCACCGTTCCGGCATATTCAAGACGAACCTCTTCGAGGCCCTTACCGTACAGCTGGGCCTGAAATGAACCGAGCCGTTCGGCGAGATCCAGGTGCGGGCGTATGGTTGCCAGCAGGTCGGCACTGATCGATGGCACGTTGACGGCGTTGACAATGATGCCATGACTCAGGAAGTCGATGACCTGGGTAGCGATCTGGACCGTGACATTAATCTGGGCGTCGCGGGTGGCGGTGCGCAAATGCGGGGTGCAGATGACCTGCTCGAGTTTCAGCAGGGGATTATCAACATCCGGTGGCTCTTTGGCGAACACGTCGATGGCTGCTCCGCCCACGCGGCCAGCCTTGATCGCTTCGGCCAGCGCTATTTCATCGATCAGCCCACCGGTTGCGCAGTTGATGATGTGGCAGCCGGGCTTGATTCTTTTCAGGGTCTCGCTGTTGAGAATGTTGGCGGTATCTGCATTGAGCGGCGTGTGCAGAGTCAGGAAATCGGAACGGGCCAGCAGGCTCTCGAAGGAGACCTGTTCTGCACCGAGCAGGCGAATGGTCTCCTCGGTGAGGTAGGGATCGTAAACGATCGGCTTCATCTTCAGGGCCATGGCCCGTTCAACAACCAGCCGGCCAATTTTACCGCCGCCCAGGACACCAATGGTTTTTCCGGTTATCTCGATCCCCAGGAAACGTTCCGATTGCCACTGGCCGCTCTTGGTCGATTGGCAGGCACTCGGAATCCGTCGGGCCAGGCTGAAAACCATGGCGATGGTATGTTCTGCAGTGGTGGTCGTGCTGCCGAACGGGGTGTGCATAATGACAACCCCTTTACGGTTGGCCGCCTCCAGATCGAGGTTCTCGGTGCCGACACCTGCTCGGCCCACCACCTTGAGCCTGTTGGCTGCTTGAAAGACCTCTTCTGTGACCAGCGTGCCGCTGCGGACAATCAGTGCGTCTGCTTCGGCAACAGCCACAAGCAGCTGTTCAAAGGTCAGCCCGGGCTGGTAGTCAAGCACTATGCCTTCTGACCGTTCCAGGACTTGCAGGCCTTCAGTAGGGAATTTGTCAGAAACCAGTACTCTCATGACATAGGGTCCGTAGTGGTTGGGAGGGTGATTGATCCAAAGTTTAATAACCTAACGAGGTAAACTAGCAACCGGCCTCGCCCCTGTCAAGGTGAAAGGCCGGTGTTGACAGTAGCGGAAACGTGGGCATCGAACCTGTTTCATTAACCTTCAGACCCGTGGCTGCGGGACTAGTGACCCTGCTCCGCCAACTTTTGTAAAAACGCGACCAGCAGCCGGACACCCACCCCGGTTCCGCCTTTCGGGATGTAGGGCTGATCCTGGTCGCGCCAGGCAGTCCCTGCAATATCCAGGTGCGCCCAGCGGAAATCCTTGGCGAACTTCTTCAGGAATGCTGCCGCCGTGATCGTCCCGGCAGGTCGGCCGCCGGTGTTCTTGACGTCGGCAACGTCGCTTTTGATCTGTTGATCGTAGACATCCCAGAGCGGCAGCTGCCAGAGCCGTTCGCCGCTTTCTTCTCCGGCGTTCAGCAGCAATTGCACCAGCTTCTGGTCGTTGCCGAGGACAGCTGTTGCATGATGCCCCAAGGCAATGATGCATGCGCCGGTCAGGGTCGCCAGATCAATGACCAGCTTCGGTTTGTAACGTTTGGCGTATGTCAGGGCATCGGCGAGGATCAGGCGTCCCTCAGCGTCGGTATTGAGGACCTCGATCGTCTGACCGGAAAGGCTGGTGAGAATGTCACCCGGCCGATACGCCGTACCCGATGGAAGATTTTCCACGGCCGGCACGATGCCGACCAGGTTGATGGGCAAGCGCAGCAGGGCGGCGGCCAGCATGGTGCCGATGACAGCGGCACCGCCCGCCATATCCATCTTCATCTCATCCATCTTGTCGGGGGGTTTCAATGAAATGCCGCCGGCATCAAAAGTCACGCCTTTGCCGATCAGGGCAACCGGTGCATCATTCTTGTTGCCGCCACGATGCTCAAGGATAATCAGCTGCGGTTCACGCTTGCTGCCCTGGGCAACGCCGAGCAAGGCACCAAAGCCCTCTTCGGTCAGCTCTTTCAGGCCGAGGATTATGCACTGCAATGTACTTGCTTCTGCCGCCGCCCGGGCCTGTTCGGCAAGATGGACGGGCGATTTGACGTTCCCCGGGGCATTGACCAGATCGCGAGCGAGCATAACGGCCCGGCAGATGATTTGTGCCCTCTCCAGGGCCGCCTCGCAGGCCTGCTTGTCGTGCGCAGTGTCGATCAGCAG
>JBPPMB010000229.1:0-58781 GCA_051305855.1 Desulfuromonadales bacterium | reverse complement strand
TCCCAGGTGGTCTGGTACGAGGGCAACTATTCCGAATACGAGGAGGATCGCAAAAAACGCCTCGGCAAGGATGCCGACCAACCGCACCGCATCCGCTATCGGAGCCTGACCAGGCAGTAAGGCTGGAGGCTGGAGGCTGGAGGCTGGAGGGCAATGAGTGCTGGTTTCCTCAGCCCTTCTCCCTTATAATACTGTCAGTTTGAACGAACCTCCAACCCGTGCGGATCTGAATGTACACCTCTTATTTCGGTCTCAATGAGAACCCGTTTTCGATCGCTCCAGACCCACTCTATCTTTACATGAGTGAGCACCACCGCGAGGCGCTGGCGCACCTGAAGTACGGGATCAAAAGTGATGGCGGCTTCGTTCTGCTGACCGGAGAGGTCGGGGCCGGCAAGACCACCCTCTGCCGCAGTCTCCTCGAGCAGTTGCCCGACAACGTGGTCGTTGCATACATCCTCAATCCCAAGGTCAGCGTCATTGAACTGCTCGAGACCATCTGCGACGAACTCCACGTTGAGCGACCGAATCAGGGCAGCATCAAGCAGCTGGTCGACCGGCTCAACATCTATCTGCTCGATGCGAATGCGCATGGGCGCAAAACCGTACTGATCATCGACGAGGCACAAAACCTCGCCATTGAAGTTCTTGAACAGCTGCGCCTGCTGACCAACCTGGAAACCAACCGCTACAAGCTGCTGCAGATCGTGCTGCTCGGCCAACCGGAACTGCTGCAGATTCTCAACCGGCAGGAGATGCGCCAGCTCTCGCAGCGGGTCACCGCCCGGTGCCATCTGGGGGCGCTTGATGTCGACGAGATCGCCGCCTATGTGCGGCATCGCCTGAATATTGCCGGCTGCAATCGCCCGCTCTTTCCGGAGAATCTCAGTAGAACCCTCTGGCGACTCACCGGCGGCATTCCGCGCTTGATCAACCTGGTGTGTGACCGCGCCCTGCTCGGCGCCTATGTTCTGGAACGCCAGCAGGTAGACAGCAAAATCCTGAGCCAGGCTGCCCGCGAAGTGCTCGGTGACCGCCCTCCCCAAAGGGACGGCAAGAGAGCTGCGATGGCCGTCGGGATCGCATGCCTGGTGCTGTTCCTGCTTGGCGTCGGCTTCTGGGCGTGGCAACCCTCTCTGTTCGCCACGCTCAGTTCGCTCCCTGAAGTGCAGACAGATCAGTCTGCGCCATCAAGGGATGCAATCACGATAGAACTGCCCCCCGCTGCTGCCGTGATCGATGCAGCAACTGAAGTCGCCGACGTCACGGACGAAGTTTTGCCCCAGACCTGGCCGATGGACTTCGCCACTGACCAGGGGATGCAGCAGGCGTTTGCCGACCTGGCCGGGCTGTGGGGCCTTCCCGACCTCGACGGCCGCTCTGACTACTGTGCCTTTGCCCTTGAGTCTGGCCTGAGTTGCCTGTCCCGCAAAGACAGTCTTGAGACGTTGCGCAACATGAACAGGCCCGCCATGCTGACCCTCTATGACGATGAGGGAGCACCTTTCCAGGTTGTCATGGCTGAGCTTGGTCACGACAGAGCCCTTTTTATCTCGGGCGACAGGCGATATGAGCTGGCCCTTGCCGCGATTGCATCGCGCTGGTTCGGTGAGTACCTCCTGCTCTGGCAGAGACCGGATATTCAGCGGGAGCTTCTGCAACCGGGGAGAATGGGCGATTCGGTCGGCTGGCTGGCGAAGAGTCTTCAGGACCTGGGCCTTTATGAAGTGACAGGGCGCGAAGTGCGCCTGGAAGGATCGCTGCTTGGCGCTTTCAAGCATTTTCAGTTCAGTAACGACCTGACGCCTGATGGCATTCTCGGGCCAATAACCCTGATCCATATCAACACAGCCCGCAACCTGGCCGGGCCGCGCCTCTACCCGCGAGGAGACAGCTGATGTCTTTCATCCTCGAAGCACTCAAGAAGTCGGAACAGCAACGGCAAGAAAAGCACGTGTCGCAGCAGAAGGTGCGCAACCGGACTCTCTCGCTGACATCGAGCCAGTCCGGTCGCCGACCTTACTGGCTGCTGGCCGGATGCGTATCGCTGGTTCTGCTCGGTGGCTGGTGGTTTTACAGCAATCAGGAGGCAACCCTCGAGCAGCCTCTTGAGTTGTCCCCGGCGGCGAGCGCTCCGCCTGCGTCCAGTCCTCCCCAAGAAGCTGAACCGCTCGTGATGACTGCCCCTGTTCCGCTGGACAGTCCACTACCGCAACCTGTTGCGGTGGCAGAATCGGCGCCTGTTCCGAGTATGTATGTTTCGCCTCCGCCGGCACCAGCCAGGGCGGCAGCGGCCAAGCGCCATAACCCAGCTGTGCAACCACAACGGGATGATGACACCCCGATGAAAACGCTAAACACAGAAGAACTGGTTGAAACGGTCGACATGGCACAACCGCAACCGCAAGCCATTGATACCCGGGCGCTGGAGTCAAGGGCCAGGCAAATGCTCTTCTACTCGGAATTACCGGGCGAAATGCGCGACCGGATGCCGCCTCTGTCCATGAGCATGCACTTCTACAATTACGACCCGAACCGCCGCCTGGTGCGGATCAACGACCTTCTGTTGCGTGAGGGCGATCGGCTGAGCAGAGACCTGGAGCTTGTTGAGATCACCCCGAACGGGGTAACCCTTGACTTTCTCGGGACAGCTTTCGAGCTGCCTGGTTCAAAGCGCTAGGAAACTCCAACCATATTAAGCTTGAAAAAGATAATTCTGTGTCCGTTTTACAGATACCGACAACAAACAAGCCCCGCTTCATAAGAAGCGGGGCTTGTTTGTTATGTTCCGGTCTTATGGGTACTGAAGTTGCGAGCTTGTATTAATAGCCGCAGATCATGAGCTCCCCACGAACATTTCCTGGCCTGCTTAGTACCAGTTCTCTGAACCATGGCAGCTGCCGGCGCATGAAACGTTGCTCGCACCGATAGTAATAGTCATTTCGCCACCGCTGCTCACCGGGCGCAAGTTGGCACGTGAGAAGACTCCTGCAGTGGCGGGCCGGGTGAAATGGTCTGCGGAGCCCGGTCCGGCGTTGGTGTGACAGTCATCACATGCAGCGAAATTGTGATTATTGTGGCTGCCTTGCCGGTCAGGAGCCGCCGACCCGTTGGGCGGACTGGCGTGACAGGAAACGCAGCCACTGCTGCTGATCACCGGATTGGACACATGGCAGAAGGTGCAGGCAGGGCCCACACTGCCAGCACCGCCAATGCCCGGATGACAGGCACCGCAGGCGGTGGCAAAGGTCGCATTGGCCACGTCATTATGGCGGAAGTTGACATCGTACCAATTGACAGTTTCGCGCGCTCCTTGCGAAGGATGGGCCGTCTGGTCGTTGTGGCACCCTTCGCAGCCATTTCCGCCGGCGCTGCTGATGAGCAGATTGTAGCGTGGATTGGTTGTAGTGGCCTCGCCGTGGCAGGTTTTGCAACTGGCCAGGTCAGCCTTGGCGGTGGTGCCGTGGGCACTGGGCGCAAGGAATGTCCCATCCACAGGATGCGTTGCGCCAGCGGAACCGTAGTCGCCGAACTGCACTTGCAGAGCCGAATCGGAGAGCCTATGGCCAGCATCATTGACGTGACAACCGGCATTGTCGCAACCGAAATCGGTCTGGTTGTAACCGGCGCCAGTGGTTGGAGTCGGCCCGTTCATGTTGATCCGACCGTTCCAGTGATCGCCATTGGTCCCCGTGAGAGGGTTGAAGAGGAGGTAGTTGGCACTAGGGGCCAGGGCGCCGTTGTTCGCGGTATTGCTGCTTTTGACGCCGTGACAAACGGCGCACTGGTCATGCAGAGTCACGTCGGTGACGCCGCCGTGGGCGACCAGCTGTCCGTTAAGGGCGGCAACGTGCGGTTCCGGGGTCGTCCCGTCGGGGGGGTAGCCATGGCAGCTGGAACAGTCAAGGGCGAAGCTCGTGACTTCTGCATGGCAGCTGAGACAGCTTACCCCGACGCCATCGACACCATCCAGGTTTACGCCATGACACAGAGTACAGGACTCCTGGATATTCCCGGCACTGTAATGGAAAGTGTTGTTCGGCCCGGCCCAGTTTGCCGGGTGAGCCATATTGGGTCCGTGACAGCTTTCGCAGCCATTCCCTCCGATGCCGACGTTGAAACGCGGGTTGCTGCCAGGTCCTCCGGGCTGTGCATGGCAAGCCTGGCAGGCCTTCAGGCTGGCCTTGGCATCAGGGCCGTGTACACTCCCAGAAAGATAGGTACTATCAAGCGGGTGAGGTGCCAGGCCGGATGCCCCGAAATCCTTCAGGGCTACCGGCAGTCCGGAATCGCTGAGCTGGTGCGCCGGGTCGTTACCGTGGCAGCCTGCAGCGTCGCAGCCAAAATTAGCGGGATTGTATTGGGGTGCGGAGTTCATCTCGATATTGCCGTTCCAGTGATCACCATTTGTCTCTGTGGCAGCGTTAAACAGCGTGTAATTGGTGGCTGGCGAGAAGCTGCCGCCGGCTGCACTTTCCTTCATACCGTGGCAGGCCACGCAGACGTCATGCGCACCGATATTGGCAACACTGCGATGATTGACCGGAGTGGGAGCTGCGTCGTCCGGGGAGCCCAACGGCGGTAAAGCGTGGCAGGCGCTGCAATCGAGAGTGAAGTTCACCGCTTCGGCATGGCATTCGAGACAGCTCACTCCGACGCCGCCAATACCGTCCAGGCTTACCCCGTGACAAAGCGTGCAGGCATTCTGAATATTGCCTGCGGAATAATGGAAGGTGGCATTCGGTCCGGCCCAGTCCGTGGGGTGGGCCAGGTTGAGACCGTGGCAGGATTCGCAGCCATTTCCGCCGGCGCTGCTGATGCCGACGTTAAAGCGTGGATTGCTGCCGGGCCCACCGGGCTGGCCATGGCAGTTCTGGCAGGCCGTCAGATCCGCCTTGGCATCGGGGCCATGATTGCTGCCGAGGAGGTAGGTCCCGTCGATCGGATGAGGTGCCTGGCCAGGTCCGTCTGCATGACAGCTCTGGCCGTTGAAAGTGGACGTGAAGCAACTCGGTGCCGGCGGCCGGCCCTCAAGCTCTTGACCATGACAGCTGGCACAGGACTCAAAACCGTTTACTGCGGCATAGCCGCGATGGTTGAGATAGGGGTCTGACCAGCTGGGGGGATGGAAGGTAAACGGTGGCTCGGTATTGTAAGAGTGGCAGCTGTAACAGCTGACGGCATCGCCACTGCCCAGCAAATCTGTACCATGACAGCCGGTGCACTCGCCATAACCGGGGTTGGCAAGCGCCTCGTCCGCATGGGCAGAGAACCAGCTCTGCGGATGGACGTTAGAGTCTGTCGGTGCATCGGAATTGCCGCTGGAACAGGCACTTAGTGCCAGAACTGCAGCCAGTAGAACAAAAAAGTGCAGTTTACGCATTGTCATCTCTCCTTGTTCTCGTCTAGCCGTGACAGCGGGCACAGGTCTGGGCCGCCTTCGGGTTGCCGTGGCAGCGGAAGCATGAGGTAGGGTCAACCCGGCCATCGATGCGGTGGCGGCTGAGGTAGTCACCACGGTGCGGCGTGCTGCGGTAGGTGTCTGACTGGTTCTTCAGCGACGGCTTCAATTCAACCCGCGTGGCGTGGCAGTCGTTGCAGAAGCTGGTCTGGTGGCACATGGCGCAGACCGCTTCGCCCTGGGTGGCCTCGGGTCGATGGTTCTTGCCGAAGTCTGCTGTATGAACATAACGCTCGTAGGCCAGCTCCTGGCCGCGTTCATGGCAGTCGGTGCAGACCTTGGGGCTCACGGTGAGTTCGGCAGCACTGGGGTGCCGGGCAGGGAGTGCGGAGCGGCTCTGTAAACCGGTGCAGGCAGCCACCAGCAGCAGGGCTGCCAGCAAGGTCAGAATTGAGAGTATGCTCTTGTTCGCCATGGGATCTATCTCCTGTCGGAACCGGGGAAAGCGTTATTGTTTGTCGTAGCTGTAAGACATGGTCAGCATGCCGCGCATATCGTCATCGAAATACGGGTCCTGGCTGTAGTCGCCGGAGAGTTTGACCGACAGGGCGTCGTTCAGGAAGCGTTTGCCGCCGCCCATTGATAGAAACAGCGAGCTGTCTTCGCCGTAAATCGACTTGTCGTAGTAGGCCAGCAGCAGGTCAGCGCTGAAGAAGTCGATCCAGAACCGGCCGGCCATTGCGTCGCAGTAGCCATACAGTCGCACCAGGGTGTAATCGTTGCCGTTTGCATCGTCGGTCGTGGTGCGGCCGACTTCAGCGCCATACTGGGTCAGCGCTTCGCCCTGCCAACTGACCAGCATGCTGTAGGTTTCCGCCTCGTCACTCTGGTCGTAATCGAAAAACTTGGCCTTGCCGCCAAGGGTCCAGGCATCATTGAGCTGCCACAGGGCATCAGCGCCATAGGCCGTCAGTTCTTCGCCGGTTTGTGCCAGGTTTCGGAACGGGTTGACCGCGTTGGCGCCGGTGCTGAAATAGTCTTCGTAGGAGAAGTGCTGGTAAAAGGGTTTCAGGAGCACGCTGCCGAGCGGTATCCGCAGTTCGTAGGAATGTTCTGCCCAGTCATCGGTTTCCTGGTTGTAGTTGGATGCACCGAAGAAACTCAGATTGCCGGGCAGGAACGCTGACAGGTCGACGCCAAGCATCTCCTCGGTCTTGTCGTCATCATTGTCAATCGATTTATAGGAGACGCCGACCTCGTAATGGGTGCCGAGATGGTGGGCTAACCGTCCGCCGTAGATGCTGTCGCCGCTGCGCCCCTGGGTCGAATCGAGACCCACCGGCTGACCGCCGTAGAGCGACAGGGCGAAATAGTCGCCGAGGTCACCGCTCAGGCGCAGGCCGTCGACGGCTTCGTTGGCCACCCCTTCGAACACATACTGGCGTCCGAGCCTGGCGTTGAACCGGCTGGCCGCGTGGCGATACTCCAGGTAACCGTAAAGAATTTCGCCGGCGGTCTGGTCTTCATAGTACTCATTGTCAGCGAAGTCAGCACGCCCCCAGGCGTAGAGGTGGAAGGCCAGCCCGTAGTCTTCAAGATGCCCGGCATCGATCTGCAGGTACTCGTAACCAGGCAGAACGACGGCATCCTTCTCGGTCGCGGTATCCCGCTCAAAAAGCCTCATGATGGAGTCGGATTTGATAACAAGATCGGTAGCGAATGAACCGGAAGGCAGAAAAACCACCAGAAAGAGTGCCAGCAATAATAGCCTGGGATAGCGTGTGCATGATCGCATGTGACCCCCTAAAAGACCGATGTGTGACCGCTATGGCCGCCGGTTGCAACCTGGGTCCATTGCACCATGCGCCGGCGACCTTACATGGTGAAAGCCCTGACCAAGCTAAACGATGATTGCGGGCGATGCGCCCGAATAAGTGTTGATACCCGTGCTGGTTGAAATGCCGGTGAACCGGCCGGTTGAAAAACCCATAGAGCTTGCGATGCAAGCAGCGATCAAGAGAGGCAAGCAACATCTGCGTACAGAGCAAAGGCCTCAAAATATACTGAAATTTATAATTGAAAATACCGGCAGAGTCAACCCGTTTGGCAACACCCGTTTGGCAAAACAGAATAATTATATTTTCTCAATAATTCACCCGCAGCGGATCATTGCCGCAGGACCTCTCACCAGGTCTATGGCGAAAGCAGCCTGCCGTGCGAATCCCAGGTTTTTTCACGGCCATCCGCCTGGCCCTGCTCGATATCGACGAATCGCTTGAGCCGGCCGTTTTCGTGAAACTCGGCTTCGATACCGTCCGGTATCAAGGCTCCGCCGGCATTGGTCCGCAGCTGGATCAGTCTGCGCGGGGCGCCGGACGGGTAACGCTCGAGCTGTATGATCGGAGGCTTCGGATTGAGTACCTGTCCCGCAAGTAAGGGGTGGATTTGAGCCAGCTTGCGGCTGGCGTCGGTGTTGTTCGGGTTCAGTCGCAACGCCTCCATCAGGCTCGAATAGGCGATTCCCGGTCGACCGCGTTCGGCCATGTCGATACCGAACAGGGCGTGGCCCCAATCGTAGTAGGGCATCTGGTGGCTGACCAGCAGGAAGTTGGCTGCCGCCTCTTCCCTGTCTCTTTGATCCAGTTGGAGCTGACCCAGCTTGAGCCTCAGTTCGATGGAATCGGGATACTTCTCGAGGTATTTGTAAAGCAGCGTGACCGCAGTTTTCGGCTGACCATTGCGAATATAGGCCGTCGCTAAACTGGTCGCCGCATTGTCGGCGACCTCACGGTAATCACCGCCGATGTCAAGGGCCTGCCTGGCAAGACGAGCAGCATCATCGTTTTTCCCAGCCCATAACAGCACGCGTGCGAGGTTGGCCAATGCCTGGCCCTGCTTCGCCGGATTGACGCCCCCCTCAATGTGTGCCGAGACCCTGGCGAGCGTATCTTTCTGCCAGTTTGAGGCGGGGTGGACCAGGCCCTGGCTGGACATGGCCTCAAGCAGTGCGACCGCCAGCAGCTTGTGCCCCTCGATGGTCGGGTGCACGTGGTCGAGAAAAAACTCCTCGCCCAAAATCGAATGCTTTTCCGTGCTCAGCATGCGCTTCTCGAGAAGATCCTCGTAATCGATCAGCATCACCTGCTGCTCCCTGGCGACCTCGACAACGATCTCGCCGATCGGCGTCAGGGCACGCAGCGGGCAGACATCCTCATCACGCGCGGTGACAAACTCATGTTTGGCTTCATCAAAGCGGCCCAGGGCGAACAAAGCCTGGCCGCGACGATAGTGCAGGTCGGCGGAATCTGGGTTGAGGACGATCGCCTGATCGAGAAAATGTACGACCAGCTCCCACTGCTGCTGCCAGACCAGCGGCTTGCTCATCGACATCAGCTCCCAGGAACGCTGAATGTCGGCCTTGCTGCGACCCGCGGTGTCCTGGCTCTTGAAAGGCGAGCTGTCTTTCAGGTTGGATGCCGGTTTGACAAAAATAATTCGGGCACCGACCGAACGGGCCAGTGTCACCATGTTCTCCAGGCTGATCCGGAAATGCCTGATGATATTCTGCTGCAAAACATCGTCACGCTGGTAGCCGTCCAGGCCCACGGATCGATCGAGAATGGCATCCACTTCCGAACTCAGCTTGTAGCGATCTTCATTGCCTGTTTCAGGGGAAGTGTCCAGGCTCTGTAACGCGCTGCTCATGGCCGTCCAGGTGCGGGTTTTCTGGAGCAGTGACGCAGTTGAGCGGAGCAGGGGGGGCATTTCCTTGATCTCCCGATAGGTGCGTTCCTCGAGAAATTCGTTATGACCTGTGTAGATGATGAACAGGTCGGGCTGGTACAGGATCAGCTCTTCCATCAGTTTCGCAACCCGGTAGCTGGCGTAGCTGATGCCTCCGGCGTTGATCACCTCCCAGCTCCTGCTCTGGTCGGCCGCCGGCAGCAGTTCACGGAGCCAGCTGCTGAACGAGGTGCTGTCGCCGTAGGGACGCCCGTAGGTGGTCGACCCGCCGAGGGTAAAAATCCGGTAGGTGCCCGGTGTCTTCGGCTGTGTAAATCTTTGCCGGTTGAAGAAATCCTTTTTATTGGGGGCTGTCGTCAGCAGTTGTTCCCCGTTGGCACCAGTTGACGACACGAACAGCGGGGCATTGGACGCAAACCCGACAAACGGGTCCTGGTTCTGCAGAGCGGGCTGAACCCCGAAGAGCGTCAGGCCTCCTTCCAGCAGGGCGAAAAAGACCAGGATCGCCAGCACAGGCAGAAGCAGAGCCTGCCAGAGCGGGGTGCGTCGAGACGCTTTCTGTGAGAGGTTCGCTTCAGGGCCGGAAGCGGGCTTTGGTTGTCTTGTCGGCATCAGGCTACATCCTGCAAGGGCATCGCAGGCCAGGACCATCGACCTCAAAGGCCATCGTCGTGGGCTGCAGTTCTCTTAACGAGTGTCGTCCGGCACGGTCCGGGACGCACTCGATCACAACCACAGGTACTTTCGTAACATATGCGGCGAAGAATTTCCACCGAAAGCACAGCGGTGAAGCCTCGGCCGGGAAACAGGTTAAGCTCTGCCACGGACGTCCCAGCTGCGGATAAAAAATGGGGCGGACCTTGCGGCCCGCCCCATGTCATGGAGCAACAATTCAAACTTGGCTCAATTGCTTTGTGATCAATGCGCTATGAATGGTGCCCCGTTCTGCAGCATATGATCAAAGGCACCTTCCGTGTCGCCATGGCAGCCAATACAGGCGTAGCCCCAGCTGCCGACCGGGTTCTCACGATGGGTGTTACTTCCCGAGTTATGGCAGGCCGCACAAGAGGCATTGAGATTCCGCGGGAAGGTGATTTCCGACCAGTCGCGGTCCAACAAATCGCCCGTTACCGATGCAGCATGCACAGCATGGGTGCGGTTGGACAGCGGATCAGCATGGTTGCCCGACTGGTCGTGGCAGGCCAGGCAGCCGTCGGTACCGAAGTAGCTGCGGTGAGCGAAGGTGCTGAAGTTCCGCTGGTCGTGGCAACCTGTACATTCGCCGGCGACCTTCAGCTCTTCTGTTGCCGTGCCGACCTGGAAGGTCACGAGCTGCCAGCCGTCGAGCGGATAGAGGCGGGGACCAATGTGGCGGCCATCAGTGGTGCGATCGCCGGTCACCGAGTAATCAATGTTGGTCTGGACCATGTAGGTGCCCGCTGCCATGTCTTCGGTGATCTCCAGCAGCTGATACTTGAAGCCATCAGCGTCGGTCAGGACATTGGCGTCGGTCGCTGCATCGCTGGCCAGCATGCTGCGACCCTGGTCCGGAGGAGTGCCCTCACCGGGCTGGGTCGGGGCAACGTAGGCGGGATCGGTGGTCGAACCCGGGGTCAGGACCGGTACTGCCAGGGCGCGCGGGCCATAGACGTACAGGTTGGCGCTGCGCAGGAAAGCCGTATCCGCGGAGGTGTAAGGGAAGCCGCCCGCGAGGTCGGAGGTAGCCGTAACCAGGATGGTTTCACCGACTTCATAGACGCCGTCAGCGTTGGCATCCGGGGAGAGGCTGATGGTCACGTTGTAGGCCTGGGTCTCCAGATCATAGGCGACGTCATGAGCAGCCGTCACACTCTGGCCGAAGCCGTTTCCTTCGGCCGGATGGCACCCGGAACAGGAACTGTTGGGCTGGGCTCCACCACTGTGAGTTGCCGCACCGGTGAAGGTCACGTCGTGGCAGGTAGCGCAAGCCTCGGCGGTGGGATTGGTCTTCCAACTGTCAGCCTGCGCCAGGCCAGAGCCGTCAATGTGGCAGGTCGAGCATTCCTGGATGAACTTCGGATAGGTCACTTCCGAGAAGTCTGCCGGAGCGTCTCCAGGCCATGCGCCTGTAAATGTCCCTGCGTTGTGGATTGTGTGGATGAGAGATGCCAGCCAGAATCCAGAGGTTTGCATATCGTCGCCATAGGTCGCGCCAATCGGCGTGTGGCAAACCACACAACCCTGGGGGGTCTGGTAGCCGCTGCCGTGGGCGGCACTTTGCAGAGGGTCGCCGTGGCAGTTGGTGCATGCTTCCTGCGCGACCAGAGCGCGGGAGAAGGTGGTTTCATCCTGGGACAGGACGCCGGTGCTGACACCGTCGGCAGGTATCACGAATTCGACGATCGCGGCTTCCCGCGAGAGATCTGGGGTACCGGTAACGTCTTGAATATCGCCGACGCGGATCATCAGGCGCTGGTTGTGGGCGATATTGAACTCAGGCGCTGCGGTCGGATTGCCGAGGGCGAGGTCAACCGAAAAAGTGTAAGTGTAGTTGCCGGGGAGGACGGGATTTTCGACCACAACAGCACCGACGGTGGTATTGCGCTCATAGAGCCAGCGCTCGACATACGGGGTACTCCATGTCGCGACCGGCGCATTGGCGGTCAGGGTGCCGGCAGGGACGATATCCGCGATGTAGAAGCGGAAATCGGCAATGGTCAGGCCCGACACCGGAGTGGTGCCGTCCTCTTCAAAAACGTCGAAGGTGACCGTGTCGGTCGCCCCGACTCCACTCGCAACGACGATGTTGGCGACCTCAACCTTCGGATCCACCAACGGATGCAGTGTGTCGATGCTCAGGCCGATCGCTTGGCCTGCACCATGGCAGATGTTACAGGATTCGTCGGTGGTGGTCACCGGGCCAGCAGGGCCCTCGGGTCCGGCTGCGCCGTCTGCGCCAGGTGCGCCGGGTGCGCCGGCTGCACCGTCATTGCCGTCATCGCCTTCGCAGCCAAACAGGGCCAGCGAGGCGACCAGCATGGTCAGCATTAGCAATCTCAATAAACTCTTCTTCATCTCCACTCTCCTTTTGTTGGGGAACTTCAACTGGCTCAGAAACGGTGCCTCCCCTTTGGCCGACCCGTCCTGATGTTCGTTCCGGCTAATTACTGAAGTGCAACTGCGCATTCCAGAATCAGCTTGCAATAACGTGTGTTGATCCAGCATAAACCACCGGGTGCTCATGGTTCAAAACGGAACCTGTTAATTCTGATTCACCCGAAAAACCAAGAGAAACAGTGATAGCACAAGATCCCCTTGGTGATAAAACGTACCCGCATTCAACAGTAAACCCAGTAAATCAGCCCCTTGCATATATATCTAATACTATTCCAAAGCAGCATAGCCATCTAGAGCAATTTCTATTCCTTTTTTACCAATCACAAGAAAATCTAATGTCAGGGCTATGACAATCGGACTCCTTGATCGACTCTCTCAACGAAGCTGCGGCAATGCATGAGCGAACTGGTAACGCCAGAGCTCTGTAATTATCTTGAGCAGCACAATATTCCCGAACCTGAAGCACTAAAGACCGCACGCACGAAATAACTCAGGGTGACACAGTATTGTTTCCCGGGAGTTCAACTCCCGGGTAGATTCAAAAACATAGTTAAGGAGGGGGAAACCCATTGTACGGCAATGTAAAGCATTGAAAAATAGATTAAAAAAATATAACTATTCAATATACAAGGTTAATCCCATATAAGTAGAACAATCATGAGGTTACTATAAACGAGCTTCAAACATTTGCCAAGTCTGGATAGATATTAATTTGTTCTTAGATAAAAACTCTCAAGCCAGCTTCAGAAAGGCGGAGCCCACAAAATAAAACGAGGCGAGCTTTGTACGGCTCGCCTCGTCCCGTTTTACGTTTACATTTGATCATGAAGCGAGGCGGACCGAGGCCTGCCTCGCTCTCTACGCCTACTTGAAGAAGGCCATGATCGTGTCAATCACGTTATCGAGAACGCCTTCGTCATTTTCAACTAGGTAGCCAAAGGTTTTCGTATGCGAATTGAACGCTGCCAGATCGCCAGCCGCATCTTCGTTGATCATTTGAGCCCGGTGACAACCGCCACAGGCGCGCGAAGCAGGACCGGTGACATAGCTCGGCACCGCGCCGATATTTCTGTCTTTGTTAAGTGTATCAGAGGCCGAATGCAGACCGGGCAGCGACTTGGACTGGTCAGGCACATTATAGGCCCCATCAACGTGGCAGGATTCGCAGTTCTCGATCCCATGGGTGGGATACGGGAACAACTCGGTGTGATCCTCATAGTGCAGGGCTTCCACCGGGTCGGTGAAATCAACATCACCCGGATCAAACGCCTGGAACGAGTGGATCGCATGGACGTAGGAATCGATCGACCGCGACTGCATTTCCAGGTGGGAACCACCACTCAGGGTGATGTGGCACAGTCGGCAGACTTCGATGCTGCCACCCCTGTCGGGACTATGGAAGGTCGTGGCGAGGGCTTCGTGGCAGTTGTTACAACCCTCTTCAACATTCACGATGGGGCTGAAGTAGTCGTCAAAATCATTAGCCGTAAGGTCGAAGGTTTTGCTGACGGCATTGAGGGCAATTCCGAGATCTGGCATGATGCCGATTTCCGCTCTCTTCAGGGTGCCGTCGTTGATTTGATCAGCCCAGTAAGAAAGATCGGCAGTAGCGGTCCAGCTGCCAGCAGCACTCGAACTGATCGAGACGCGCGGGTTCGTACCACCAAACTTCAGTTCCAGGTTTCTATCACTGTCGATATCCCGGGCATGCGGCCCAACCAGGTAGTCCTTGGTATCGTAGCCATACAATCCGACCAGCAGGGTCGGGACGATGTCGGCGGAGTCAAAACTCCCGACAACACCGGTCGCGCTGAAATCGACGGTTAATAGGTAGGTTTCACTGTTATAGGTTGCATCATCAATCGAGACACTGATTTCATCAGCATACTTGACGCCGGTCGCGTCGAAGATGGCGGTATTGTAGCCAGTGTGGATTGCATTGAAACGAGGACCAATACCACCGGTTCTGTGGCAAGCAGCACAATCCGACGTTTCATCAAAACCATGGGTGATGATGTTTGTCAGAGCAAGGTCTCTAAAATCATAGGCAAAATTACCGTCAGCATCCGCAGAATCTGTGCCACCGGTCATCGGGTGGCAGCTCTTGCAGGTCTCCAGAACGAAATTCTCATCCGTCAAGATGCTGTCAAGCTTGCCTTCATGGCAGGTGACGCAGTTGGCCATGGACTGCGGATAGGGGAATTCCATGGCGTGTGACATGTGCACGTCGTTCATGAGGTTGGTTTCGTAGGCGTACTTGGCTGCGATGGCAGTATTTTCCGCATCCGTTGTCGTTCCTTCGGCAAACTTAACCCACAGCGCAGGATCATCAACGGCAAGCTGCCATTCGAAATGGCCACCTTCGCCATCATTAAAGTGACAGACTTTGCAGGTTAGGAAGTCTGTCGCTGGATCACCCTCGACTTGACCATAGATGTTGCCGTGCTTGAGGTAGGGGACGCTGTGGCACTTCTCGCAACCGTCGTTGTTGGCGGCAGATTCGTAGCTAACCCCCGCACCAGTTTCGTACAGAGCGGCATAGGGGTATTTCACCAGTCTGACACGACTGGGCGGGAGGGAGCCAACCTGCTCATCGTAGCCATAGACCACGATGAGACCATTCACTGCAGAATAGTCTTCCAAAGCTGCCGTGGTACTAACACTCGTACATACGCCACTGTCATAAGTGATCGTGCCCTTCAGGGAGGTGCGACCCTCAGCAGCTGCTAAGGCTGGGTTCCCCATGAAGTCAGCTCCAACCCAATAAATGTTCAGGTTATCGGCTTGTGTGCAATCGAAGGGTGCAGCATTTTTGGTCATTTCGAAAGTGACCGTGGTTGAGCCCTCGACAAAAGCGTAGGTCACCCCTGCGACTTGAATGACTTCATCCTGATTCAACTGATCGTAGAATGCCTGATGCTCGTCGCCGGAGTCGGCATGACAGACCGCACAGGACTCGGGGGTAACCTCTGACGAGGCGTCAACGCCATCACCGCCGGCAGGACCGGCAGGACCGGCAGGACCGGTTGCACCATCATTGCCGTCATCGCCTTCGCAGCCTGCGAATGCCAGTACTGCGAGCAGCAGGCCTACGACCACTAAAGGTCTAAACCAAAATTTCCTCTTCATTCTCCAATCTCCTTTTTTTGGGGGAATCCAACTGGGTCCGGAACGGCGCCTCCCCTTTGGCTGAACCATCCCTTGTTTCTTAAACAAGCAAAAAACCGAATTTAATGGACTTCGCAGTATCAAACTCCTGCTATGTGTTAATCGTTGCTCGCTATCTGCGAACAATAGGAAAACTGGAAATTTTAGCCAGCCGGGTAATCCAGACAAACGCCACAGTGAGAAACGCGGCGAACGTTCATAAATTGTTCAAAGCAATAATATTCGATGGGTAAAAATTAATTGGTCGCAGCCAATAATATATACCTAGTACGACCGTTTGCAAGTTTTGTTAATCATTTTTTAGTTTTTTCTCATCAAACTTCGCGAGAACCAATATTTTGTCGTTCAAAGTTCTCGAGTTTCAGCAAGGAATCCAACATCCCGTTAAAGTGTGGATTGACTGCGGGGTCGTGTCTCATCGCCATCATCGAGAATCAAGAATCAGCGGATTTTCTCGACCCGGGCATGCTGTGTTCTTCGTTCACTGCTCCACTCTCAGGGGTTTCCTGAGTGCCGTCATCAGGATCGCCAGCAGAACCTTGACCATGTAATATACTCCCAGGATCCCGGCAATTGAGGACCCCCCCGTTTGCCGTTCGCGCATCCGGATGGCGGCCTCGGCGATGCGGAAGCCGTTTCTGCCGAGCAGGATCACCGCCTCGGGCTCGGGGTAATCCACCGGGTAGTGGCGGGCCAGGAACTCGATGGCCTGACGATCGTAGGCCCGGAATCCCGAGGTGTTGTCGGTCACCCGCTGGCCGATCAGCAGCGAGTTGACAGACTGGAACAGGCGGATGCCAATGCGCCGCACAAAAGTCGAGCGGTAGCCTTCCTTCAATCCCAGGAACCGGGAACCGACCACCATGCTGGCGTGCTGGCTTTTCAGAGACTCAAGCAACATGGGGATTTCGGCTGCGATGTGTTGACCGTCGGCGTCGAACTGGACAGCGATGCCGTAGTTGTTCCTCTCCGCATATTTGAACCCGGTCTGTACCGCCCCCCCGATTCCCAGATTTTTCGGCAGGTCAATAACCAAGACCCGCTTCCCCGATCGGGCAACCGAAGACGTATTATCCAGGGACCCGTCATTAACGACAGCAATATCGAGAGCGATCTCTATCCTTTCTAGCTCTTCGATGACCTTGGCAATGTTTTGTTCCTCGTTATAGGCGGGCACGATGACAAGGACCTCGGCACGTTTTTCCATCAGGCCAGCGTGCCTGAGCCCCATTTCCTGGATCAGCTCCTTGCTCTGTTCGGAGAGCCGGGTCACAACCACTGTCAGGTGAATCAGCAGGAGAAAGGTGAAGCCGGTGGTCATCAGCGTCAGAACGCTGGGGGGGTAGGCAACACCGAACAGGTGGCCGAACCGATCGATGGCGTATCGGTCAAAGGAAAGGTAAAGCAGGAACAGGCTCATGGCGAACCAGAGGATGGAATAATCCTCCCTGATCCTCTTGTTCTTCACAAGGCTGAAAATGAAGAGGAAGATAAACAGACTGAAAAGAATTGAGAAAAACTGGATTTTGTCTACGAAAAAGGGACCCGGTATCATCATGGCCTCCCGGCCAGCACCTGTCGACAGGGCGCACTCAGGGCTTTGTCAGCCGGTAGATTATTCTCGTTCGCATTGCGTAAAATTTGTGAAGAAACAGGGAGTATCCCCCTCTCCAGCCATGGGCTACAGCATGTTCGCGGGCGGTCAAAAAGGCTTCTCCGAGGTGCTCATCTGTCCTGAGACTGCTCTTGGCATCGCAATGGACTCTGAAATCAGCCAGGTAATCTTTGAGAACGGCCGGTTCGGCAATTTTTGCAAAACGCAGAAAAAGATCATAGTCCATGGCCAGGTGCCGCATTTTGTCGAGCTCTCCTGTGGCGTTCCACAGCGGTCGGTTCCAGAAAGTCGCCATCTGTGGAATGAAGTCTTCGGTCAGAAACTTATAGTAGGAGAAATGTCTGCCGCGAAGGTTTTTGTACCAGACGATGTACCGGGCGATCTGTCGGCCGTGCTCATCGATGATGCCGCAGCGTCCGTAGAGCCAACGGGGTGCCGAACCTTCCAGGCAAGGCAAAACCTGCCTCATTGCCCCCGGGCGCAACCGGTCATCGGAGTTGAGCCAGCCGAGAACATGCCCGCGGGCCCGGGCCATGCCGCGGTTGATCGCGTCAGCCTGGCCATTGTCTACGGCAAAGTGCAGTTGCAGTTTCTCGCCGTAATTTTTCTGCAACGACTGCAGCAATTCCCTGGAGCCATCCGTTGATCCGGGGTCCATGACCAGCAACTCGAGGTCGACGCCTTCCTGGTCAAGCACCGAACGAACAGCTTCTTCGAGGAATTTTACCTGCTGATAACAGGGCATGACTATGGATATCTGCGGCGACAAGGTCATGGGCGCCTGGCCTTCTCATCCTCGGCATGCCGGTATAACGCCTGGGCGGTGCGATAGTTCCGCCAGACTTGCGGATCGAGCAGGCACCTCATGGCCGGCCACGACGAGCAGACCGTTGCGGCGGCCCTGGCGAGCCAGTCCAGCATTGGCACAAATTGCCGTTGTTCCAGGTTGTACTTAGCCAGGGAGGCCTGGAGCCTCGCCTGTTCCAGGCGAAAGTAGGCAGGCAGGCCGTTGCAGCCGTAGCGCCGGGCGACCATCTCAACTTCCCGGAGCCGTTCGAAGCCTCCCCCGGCGGTCTTGTTCGAGCCCAGCCAGCGGTAGCTGGCCAGGCTGGTTTCGATATATACGACATCATAACGTTGGGCCAGGCGAATCCAGAGATCCCAATCCATTGCCCAATTCAGGGTCTTGTTCAAGCCGCCGACGGCTTTGTAAGCCTTGCTGGAGAAGAAGGCGGCAGGCTGAATAATATAATCGCCGTAATGAACCAGGCGGTGCAGTGAATGAGGCTCTACCACCGTACATGGTCCTAGAGTTCGGCCATTGACGTCGACGAAGTCGGCATTTCCGTAAATCAACGCTGCTGCGGGATTGGCCAGAAAGGCGTCAACCGCAGTGCGCACTGCCCCTGGCTTAAGCAGGTCATCGGCGTTCAGCCAGCCGAGGATCGTGCCATTCAGCTGTTCGAAACCCCGGGCGAGGGCATCCGATTGACCGGCATCTTTTGCGCTGACCCAGCGCAGTTGCGTGCCGTACCCCTTGAGCAGTTCAAGCGTGCCGTCGGTTGAACCCCCGTCCATGACCAGATACTCGATGTTCGGGTAGTCCTGGCTGAGGACGCTGTCAATCGCGGCACGGAGATAGGGCGCCGCGTTGTAGCTGGGGGTGACCAGGCTGACCATTGGGCTCATCAGCAACTTCCTTAAACAACAGAGTTCAATAGCTCTTGGTAGAGCTCAATATAACGTTGTGCGACCTTTTCGAGCGCAAATTCATCTTTGGCTCTGCGCCTTGCCCTGTTCGCGAGCACTGCCTGTCGATCCCGGTCCGCAAGGACCCAGAGAATGCCGCGAGCCAAATCTTCAACTTCGTAAGGTTGTGCAAGGTAGCCGGATTCCAGATGCTCGATGAGATCGAGGGGGCCCGTAGTGCGAAAGGCTACGGCCGGGGTACCGCAGGCCATCGCTTCAGTAATTGTTTGACAAAAAGACTCCTGCAGTGAAGGTGCAACAAAGACGTCTGCCGCCGAATACGCTGCTATTAGCGCGTCGTCATCAAGACGACCGAGAACGGTCACGGGAATCCCAATCTCCGGCATTTCGGCCGGCGGTGATTCACCAAAAATTACCGCCAAGATGCCTGGGAACTGTTCCCCCACAATTTTCAAAGCCGGCTGCAGTAGATGCCAACCCTTGTTCTGGTCGGTGATAGCGTTCACCGATCCGAACAGAATGATCGGCCGGTCTTGCGGTAACCCGAGCAAAGCCCTGGCAGAACTCTTTTCAGTTGGCCTGAATTTGTCTGTATCGAGGCCGTTGGGAATCACTTCTATCCGGCAATCATTCAGCAGTGAACTGGACCGGGCGCAATCCGCCAGCCAGCGGCTGGGAGCTACCACGGTCATGCGCAGGTTCCGCCAAGCTCTTTGTTTCCTGTTCCAGGTCCAGCGGGACAGGTCGTCCTGGCGAGATGAGCCAAGGACCGGGCAGGCGCCGCAATTCTCTTGGTATTTACGGCAGTCTCCAGGGACATGGCAGCCGCCGGTAAAGGGCCAGGAGTCATGCAGCGTCCAGATCAGCGGTGGCGAGAATTTGCCGATCGACTCGATCTGGCAGAACCCGGCACCCAGCCAGTGCAGATGCACGATGTCCGGAGCCATCCTGTTGACCTGGGCCGCCAGCCGGTCCGGAAACAGGGCCGGGGTAAAGTTGTTTTCCGGACGCTTCGGGTAGAGCCGAACCGGCAGCATCCCCAGGTACAGTTTTATCCGCCGAAGCATTTTGCGCAAGGGTGAGTCGAGACAAAGGATATCCTTGTCGCGGCAGGACTTGAACTGAACCAAAAGGCTGGCATCAACCTTGGCCGCACGCAGTCCCTGCTGTAAGCGGCGTGCGGCCCGGTCGGCACCGGCAACGTTGTCAAAGGTGTTTAACATCAAGACTTTCATCAGGTCCAGAAACTCTCCAGCCTCTCGGCAAAGGACTTGGCATCCCAGTTGCGCACCAGCTGCCGCGGCATCTGCAAGGGGTCAGTCCAGCGATGCACCTGGCCGGGCAGAGTGGTGACCGCCCGGCGGAAGCCCATCTCTTGACAGAGACGGCGCGTGGTTCTGTCGTACTGCCCGCATCCGCCGAAAGGGTAGGCAAAAAGATCAACCTGCCGACCGACCAGCTCTTCCAGGCAACGCTGTGACCGGGCGAGCTCCTCGCGCTGTTCCTGTTCGGCAAGCACGGCCAGGGGCGTATGGGTCACACCGTGCGCCCCGATTGTTGCCCACGGACTGGCTGCCAGCACCTGTAATTCCTCCTCGGTCATGGAGCGATAAGCCTGGCGGGTCAACCGTTCGACCCCAGCCCATTGCCGGAGTTGAGCGAGCCAGGTTTCCCGCTGCTGCGCATTGAGTGTCAGCATCTGGGGCTGCAGACAATTGTGCAGGCGCAAGCGTTGTGCGCGATTGGCCGTGGGCCAGTTACGGCGGTATTGCGGATCCTGCAGCGTGAACGAGGAGGGCCGTACCCCCTCGCCAAGGACGAGACCTTCCAGTTCGTCCGACCAGAACTCGTTGCAGATACCGAGAGTACCTGTACTGATGAAGAAGGTGGCGGGCACGCCAGCCTCCTCGAGAATAGGCAATGCCTGGTGGACGTTGTCGGCATAACCGTCATCGAAGGTCACCGCGACCGCCGGCTCGCACAACACTGACCAATCGTCGCCCAACCGCACGCAACGACAGTTCTGCTTCAGATATTGCATCTGCTCTCTGAAGTTCTCCGGTGTCACCGCCAGTTGATGGGGATCGCTCGCCAGCTTCGTCACCCGATGATAGGCCAGCAGGATCACTGGAGCGTCAACCAGGTTCAGCAAGTGGTTTTTCAAGCGCCTCAACTTGCGATAGGTCGGGGCAGCGCTTTGCTTCGCAGCTTCGAGCATCGTCAGGCTTTGCGTGCCACGACGGTGACCACCAGCTGGTAGTCCGCATCGTGTTCGTCAAGAAGGGCAGGGTCGGGCAGATCCTCGACTGCGAGCCCCTGCAGGAACGCGGTTGCTGCCAGCACATTGCCGAAGCTGGCAACCTCGACCCCGCCGGCAAAGGCAGTTTCACAAAGCCGTGTCATTGAGGCGGTCGTGAAGCGCCAGTATTCACCCCAGCGATCCATGTCGTAGCGGCTGATCTGGCCGATCCCGGAGACCGTGGCCAGCAGGACCCCGCCTGGTTTGAGCAGGTGATGTGCGCCCCGCACTGCCTGTTGCACGTCGAAAATACAATCAAAAGTCTGGGTGCAGATGAAGCAGTCAAAAGCTTCCGCGGGCAAGGTGGCCGGATCGGTCAGGTCACCGACGATGGAAGCGTGACGATTTTCCGGTACCGCATGCAGTACGTCAAATTGCTTTACCCGGCTACCACCGAATTGTCTGCTGTACTCGCTGCTGCCGACTTCCAGCACCCGCCCGTGAATCAGGTTGACTTGTGCCATGAGAAATTTCTCGATGTAATAGCGGTTGATGGGCTTCCCGCGGTCGAGGCCGAAAACTCTGCTGACCGGGGTCACCCTGGTCAGGTCGTTAAAAACCACCGTGGTTTTTCTCCTGTTCAGATAGCGCAGCAACTTGACCAGCATAAGCTAATGGATCCTTCCGTCTCTGATATCTGCAACCGTGCCTCGAAGGTTGGCAAGTGCTATCACCAGACCTTCGGATAAATGATCGCTCTGGTCAGCATGAGCCCGGTAGGGTGCAGGGGCTTGTAAAGAAAACACGCGCCGTGAGTGGCAAACCAGTAGGAGCAGCAGGAGGCGATTACCGCTCCCATGCCGCCGTAGCGCGGGATCAGGTAAAAATTAAGCAGAACATTCAGTATGGCGCCGAGCAAAAGGGTCACGAAATAGATTCTGTACCAGTTCATGACGTTGAAAAAAGCGCTGCGCGCACTGTCCAGGTAGATGAAAAGATTGGCCCAGATCAGAACGGCAAGCATTGGACCGGCTTCTGCATAAGGCTCACCGAAGAGAGCCAGAACCATCCATCTGGCGAGCAGCATGACCGGGATGGCGACCACATAGGCCGCCAGGGCCATCAGGTTGTAATACTTCTGCAGCCGTTCATAGAAGAGGGTCTCGCTCGCTGCCCTGGCTTCGATCAGGCTCGGAAGAACCGACCAGTAAACCGCTGCAGAGAAGAAAAACCATACTTCTGCCAAACGTACCGCCACCGTGTAGACGCCGACAGCCTGACTTCCCGCCATTTCGCCCAGCATGACCTGGTCGATACGCAGGTAAATGACGATGACGATACACGAGAACAGCAGCGGCCAGCTGTCCTTGAGCAGGTTGATGGCAACATTGAACCGGCCAATCCACGCTCTGATGCGGAGGCCTTTGTAGCGGTAAACGATAACCAGCCCGATGGCAGCTACAACTGTTTCAAACAGGCTGACCCAGGCAAAGGCGATCAATGGGGCCTGCATGACAATCAGGATGATCTTGCCTAGCGCCGAGATCAGAAAGGCTGCATTCTTGGCCAGCACCGGGTACTTGGCCTGAACCTGGGAATTGAACCAGAGTTCGATAATGAAGAAAGCCTGGAACAGGGCACCGCTTGAAATGATAGCGACCAGCCACCAGCTCTGCGGGTCTTCCGGACGCAACGCCACGATTACGACGATGCTTACCAGTAACGAGACTGTTCCGCCGACCAGCCTGAGCACAAAGGAGGTCCCCTGAGTGACGTTCTGTGAGGCCGGATCGCGGACGAGATTGCGAACAACAATATCGTCAAGCCCGAGCATGGCGAGCGGCGAAAAGAGCGCAACGAAAGCCAGCGCGTAACTGAGCAGGCCGAACTGCTCCGGTCCGAGATAGCGCGCTACCCAGATGCCGAGCAGCAGCCCAACGCCCATCCTGACAAGATTGTCGGCGACCTGCCAACCGATATTGCCGAGGATTTTCTGCAGGTCGTCGCGACTGGCGAGCCTGTTCCTGGCAAATCCCGGCAGAAACCTGGTCCAATTCCTTTTCATGGTTGATCTGTTTTCCGCTCCATCACCAAAATGAAAGTCTTTCCAGGGAGATTGCTGGAACGGCCGCCCGGTTGATTAAGGCCAGCATATGTATGCAAGTTATGTCTTGCATGATATCGCGAGAATATACTATAAAATTGGCTGCTATTGCAAAAAACAGGCGGTGCCACGAAGTTCCTTTACAAAGCTGTAATTCCCAACGATTTCATTATGCTACAATGGCTGCCAATTCATGTTCAGCAAGCTTTCATCCAACCCGATTATTCACCTTTCCGTCATACTTTTGCTCGGTACTCTGGCTTACGCCAACAGCTTCAGCGCCCCCTTCGTTCTTGATGACCTGGAATCGATCGCCCAAAATGAAATTATCCGCGACCTGGGTAATTATTTTCCCGGCGGTTCCGGTTACGACTTTATTTTCCGACGCTGGTTCGGCTATTTCACCTTCGCCCTGAATTACCATTTTGGCGGCCTAGATGTCACCGGTTATCACCTGTTCAACCTTGTCGTACATCTCTGTAATGCTCTGCTGGTCTATGCCCTGGTGCACCTGACTTTTCGCACTCCGAAGTTGGCCGGAAGTGGTCTGGCCGGGCGGTCGGGCACGGTGGCACTGCTGGCAGCCCTGTTTTTCGTCGCCCACCCCGTTCAAACCCAGGCGGTCACATATATCGTCCAGCGCTTGACATCGCTTTGTACCCTCTTCTACCTGCTGGCGCTGTTACTCTATCTGGCCGCGCGATTGCGGCTTGATAAACCGTCGCCGCAGCTCGGAATCCGGCAGGGTCTAAGCGCTGGAGGGTGGCGGGGCTACTTGCTGCTGGCTGGCTCTCTCGCGACCACGCTGCTGGCCATGTATACCAAGGAAATCGCTTTTACCCTGCCGCTGGCCATGGTACTATACGAGTACAGTTTTTTTCGTGGGCATTGGCAGCGTCGTTTGCTCTTCCTGCTGCCGTTGCTCTTGACCTTGCCGCTGATTCCCTATGGTGTCCTGCTGAGCGGCAGCGGTTCCCCCCTGGAAAATGCTGGCGCCGATCTCGAACAGCAGTTTCGGGCACATACCGACATGCCCCGCCTGCACTATCTGTTCACGCAGTTCCGGGTCATCGTCACCTACCTGCGGCTACTCTTTCTGCCGGTCGGGCAGAACGTGGATTATGACTACCCGGTGTACGGGACGTTTTTCACGCCGCCGGTCCTTCTGTCGCTGCTGCTGCTGGCAGCCCTGTTTGCCCTGGCGGCTTATTGTTACTGGCGCACGAACCCTGTCAGCCCCGACCCGATGGTCGATGGATCCCGGGGCAGGGATTACAGGTCGTTGCCAACGTCTTCCAGTTCCCAGCAGCCGGCCGTCGAAACCCGTCTCGTCGGCTTCGGCATCCTGTGGTTGTTCCTGACGCTCGCGGTTGAGTCCAGTTTCGTGCCGCTGGCCGACGTGATCTTTGAACATCGCCTGTACCTTCCGTCGATCGGGTTCTTCTGGGCCGTTGCCGTACTGATCCTCCTGGCCGCACAGAAGTCTGCGCAGCTGTTTGACGGCCGCATCCCCCTGCTGATTTCTGCCGTGATCATCCTGGCGCTGGCCACGGCCACCTGGCAGCGCAATCAGGTCTGGGAAAACCCGCGCAGCCTTTGGGAGGATACCGTCAAAAAATCTCCGGGGAAGGCCCGCCCCTGGTATAACCTCGGCACCTACCTGATGGATGCGGGTCAGCTCGACAAAGCGGCTCTGCCCCTGGCGCAGTCGGTTATCAACGACCCGGAATATGCCGAGGCCTGGCATAATCTCGGACTTGTCCAGCTCATGACCGGCCACTATCAGCAAGCTCTCAATCCCCTGCAGCAGGCGGTCCGGCTCAGGCCGGAGATGGACAATGCTGTCATCAACCTGGCCATTGCGCTGATCCAGACACAGCAGCCGGCGGCAGCGGTCGCCCGCCTTGAACCTCTCAGGGAGAAGCTCCCCGAGCGTCCGGACGTTCGGTACAACCTCGGCCTCGCCTACCTCGGCAGTGGTAATTTAAGTGCAGCCAGGGGAGAATTGGCTGTCCTCAAGAGCCTCTCCCCAGACATGGCCGCTGCCCTGGCAGAAGAGATCAGGCGGACT
The DNA here is from genome assembly GCA_051305855.1 of Desulfuromonadales bacterium. Taxonomy (GTDB): domain Bacteria; phylum Desulfobacterota; class Desulfuromonadia; order Desulfuromonadales; family BM103; genus M0040. The sequence continues at coordinate 33,633 of JBPPMB010000229.1, read as the reverse complement.
TCTCCGGTTCACCAATAAGCTGCCCCAAAGTCGATAAGGAATGGTTGTGTCGCCGTCGCTTTTCTTTTGCCAGCGGATGCCCTTCGCTCGTTAATGTTTGTCTAAGGATCGTTCTTGCACTCTGATTTTCTGCGGTTGTTCGCGAGTCGCCTCTCTTAGCACGTATTGATCCCTCTGAAAAACGTGTAGCTTTACGACTGCAACACCCTTGCTCCGGTCTCGTTAGTAAAGCCAGGGATTGAAGTCGCTTGCCAAGGTAAGCGCGGCTATGCTTCGTGTTAGCAGATCTGTCCTGTTGCTAGGAGTCAGTCGGACTTGGAATAAATCCGCTGCAAATCCGTCCGAGTTTTCGCTTGGATTTCCCAAGTCCGACAGGCTCCTAGTCCACAAAAAAAGGGCGGACCTTGCGGCCCGCCCCGATTTCAAAAACAAGCTATGCAGTTCCTACTTGTGGCAGAACACGCAGGTTTCAACGCCAGCACTGTAGTCGAGGAAGTCCGCACGACCGTTGTCGCTCACAGCAGGTACCCAACCCATCTGACTTACATGGGCAGTCAGTACGGCTTGATCCGTAGCGTCAGCCTTGTGGTGGCAGCTTGTACAGGCAGCCGCCGCCGGGCCCTGGAGGACGTCGTCAAGCTGGTTGTCCCAGGGTGCAGCACCGGCATCTAAGGTGGTTGCAACAGCCAGGCCTTGGTCAGGCAACTCTTGGCTGCCACCTACGTGACATGCAGCACAGTTGTTGAGCCGGTTCGGGTAATGTGCGGTGGCAAAATTGTGGGTTTGGGTCGTAGGCGGATTCGAACCATAGATGGTCTGAGTCCCTTCGCCTGGCCAGTTGTTCAGCAAATCGCGATCCGTTGCGAAGGCGTAGATGCCGCGGGTACGGTAGATGACGATCGGCTTTGAACCTTCTTCGCCGGATGCATGGAAGGCGTGCAACATTGACTTGAAGCCGTAGGTCTGGCCGGCCAGGTTGTCGTAGGTCAAGGCCGTATTGACTGTACCGTCTGAGTTGGTAATACCATAGCCGATGCGGACGTTCTGCTCGCTGGAGGCCTCGTTGTGGCACATGATACAGAGGTCGACGTTGTCGACGCGGTTGCCGCCGTGCTGGTACAGAGAGCCTTTGTGACACTCAAGGCAGAGTGCGGTGTCGACGATCGTACGGCGAGCAGGTACTGCTGCACCGTTGGCCAGAGCGAAGTCATAGGTAGGCGACTTGGCGCGGACCTGGATAGTCGTTCCGGTCGGCATAGAAGCCGGCGCGAAGAATAGGTTCGGCTTGCCCTGTAGGGAAACCCTAGCGTCTCCAGTGAGGAGGGCTTCATCAGCGGTGAGGGTAATCGTCGTAGTGGCGACATTGCCGTCGCAGACCGTATTAGGCGGCACAGGCGGAACCGCAGCAGCGTTACCTACGAAATCAAGGTTGGTGCTGTTGGGCTGGCCGGGTGAGCTGTTGCCGTTGTCAGCATTGACCAGGTCGTCGCCCTGGAAGAAAGCCTTGAGGACGCTGTAGCCACTGGTAAAGGTCGGTGCGGTTTCGGTTGCGATGGCGTTGCAAGGATTTACAGAGGCACCGTCAAAGGTTGCACCCCAGGTAATGGAGAGGTCATTACCGGTGCGGGTGACGCCGGAGATAAAATGGTCAACCCGGGCACCCTGAGTTACCGAAGCATCATCACCGTCCCAGATCAGGCCGGCACGCTCGGTGGTCAACATTTGTGCGTTGTGAACTCCTACGACTGTAGACGGGGCAATGCTGTCATCATGACAAACTGCACAGTTAGTTGTCGGTGCGAATCCCGAGTGGGTGACACCACCGAAATCGGCGTGCGGGAAGCCAGTCCAGTCTTCATGGCAAGACATACAGAAGTCGTAGGTGACTAGCCCGGCGTTTGCATTGTCCAGAGAGGCTCCACTTTCGTGGCAGTTGGTGCAGTTGTCCAGGTAGGACGGGAAGGCGATTGCGTAATTCCACGAATCATCGCCGTTTTTCGTCATAAGATTGAACTCTCCGCTCGGCCTGGCGGCCGAACTATGAATGCCGTGACCAATATTAACCGTGTAGGGGTAGTTGGTGTTTGAGGCATCGTGACAAACGGTACAGGTTTTGCCGTTGTTGGCCGGATAGCCGTAGTGGAAACCACTGCCAGGAGTACCATGGCAATTGGCACAGGTATCGCCAGTCGCGCTCAAAACGTCGACAATCGGTGAGGCCGGATAGTCAGCCAGAGCGATGGCGCGATACGTTGGGGGCCTCTGAGCTGAAGGGAGTGAGGAGTCAGCAGTATAGAGCCGGAACATGTATCTTGAATTAATGGCCCCATAGGCAAGGTTGGCACCAGCCACGGTGATGGTGTAATTGCCGTTGCTACCACCACCCGAGAGAGTTGACACGTGACCGTCGGTAGAGAGGTCTCGCCGCTCCATGGTCGGCCCGTCTAAACGGTAATCCGAGCTGATTGTGATGTAGTTTCTAGCGTCAGCGCCTGAAACGGTGAAAGAGAAAACCAGATCGTCTCCCGAAGGGGTAACGACCACATCGCTGACGCCAAAGTCAGCCGCTACACCTGAGGCATGTGCATTCAGCAGAACGGTTGCACCGTCAGCACCGTCAGTGCCATCAACACCGTCAACGCCATCAACGCCGTCAGCGCCGTCAACGCCGTCAACGCCGGCAGCGCCGTCAACGCCGGCAGCGCCGTCAGCACCGTCAACGCCGGCAGCACCGGTCGCACCGGTCGCACCGGTCGCACCGTCGTTGCCGTCGTCGCCTTCGCAACCTGCCAGCGCCAGTGCGGCGACCAGCAGTCCTACATACAAAGCTCTAAACCAGAATCTCCTCTTCATGCTCCTAGCTCCTTTAATTTGGGGGAATCCAATTTGCCCGGGAATGCCGCCTCCCCTATAAGCTGAGCCTTCCCGTTTGTCTCGTTTAGGCATCCCTGCGGAGCCTGTATACTAATGAGTAATCTTCAATCAACCAGTATTTGTGGCAGTACGTAGACAATAAAGAAAAACCCGAACCTTGCTCACGCTGACCCCATAAAAAACTATATGGTATTAAAAAACCGCGATAACGCGCGACCGACCCTGTGAAAACACTGCCAATGTAAATACCTGCCCTCGAAACCAAACACTCATGTTGTCTAAATACGCCAGTTCTGAAAAGGTTTCCCCTGAAACACCCGAACTGACAGAACGGTGGACTTAATTCTTAAAGCAAAACCCATTCCAATTTTAGAAAAATTTGTTTTGGTTCATTAGCCGGCCAGCTACCGCTTATAAGTGAGAGATTAACGGGATCGGCGCAAGCAGAGGCCCTGGTGAACAGTCGGGGCTTTTGACATCATCGATCATAAGTTCAAAGGGTTTAACGGTCGTTTGCGCCCTTCATCAAGGCGAAGACGTGGAGATGCAGAGCAGAAAAGTGGCAACATATGGCTCCGCAACATTGTAAATGCTGTCTCGGCACTCTTTTAGCATTCAGCGTTAAACCTGCTTTGGGGTGTCGAACCGAAAATTTATGTGGAAAAAACCCATTGGCAATGATAATAGATTGCGACTGCATTGCAATCCCTCTTTTTAAACGCTGAGTCAGTGAGTTTTGATGCCCACTCTCTTCACACCTTACGCCTCACTCTTCACGGATTCAGGTAAATGGCAACTGGTCGGATCACGCATTTCAAGTTAATGAGATTTAAGAAGATCCCCTTGCATTAAATGTCGACGAGACTTACTTGCATTAAATGTCGATGAGACTTAACATGTCTGCCTGAATTAACCTCCCCGGGACGCGATATGCTGATTGTTTTACATAGCTTCTACCGACCGATCTGCCTGACTTTGCTCGCCATCCTGGGCCTTGCCTGCGGGCATCTTCTGGACACCGTCCTGCAGATGAACCTGCGGCCCGAATCTGCGTCGCAAGCTGCAATCGATCAGCCCATCGCGAGGAAACCCTTGCTGACCTCTGAAGCTGACCTGGACCTGATTCTGCAGAACAACATTTTCGATGCGAATAACCGCTCAGCGGCCGCCAGAATGGGCCTGACGCCCATGACTGCTGATGGCGAAGTGACTGCGGAGGCACCCCGTGCCGACATCAAGCTCTTCGGTACAGTGGTTGCGGGTGAAAATTCCCAGGTCCTGCTTCAGGTCGACCGCGAACTGCAGTTCTATCACCTCGGTGAGCAAATTGCCGGTGGTGGAACCGTCGAGGAGATCCAGCGCAATCAGGTCACGATCCGGAATCGGGATCAGAGCCTGATGACCTTGATACTCTATGAGCAAGCCTCCCTTGAGAGTGGTGACACGCCCGGTGCGACCAGCAGCGACACAAGCCGTGCAGAGAAGCCGGGCAACGCGATTGTGGAAAGTCCCGGCAAAGGCAGCGAAACCGATGGCGAGATCAGGTCTGTCGGCGAGAACAGCTGGTTAATCTCGCGGAGTATAGTCGAGTCGGTGCGGGAGAATTTTTCCGCTCAACTGCGCCTTGCCCAGATGCAGCCGCGCCTGGTGGACGGCAAGACCGACGGTTTCCTGATCCAGCGCATCAACCCCAGGTCGTTGCTGGCAAAGATGGGCATGCTAAGAGGTGATGTGGTCATTGATGTCAACAGCATCAAGCTGGACAGCCCGGAAAAAGCTCTGCTGATCTTTCAGCAGCTGCGCGAAGCTCGCCAGATCAACCTTTCCATCGAGCGCAATGGCGCACCAATGAGTCTTACTTATGAAATCGAATAGAGAGGTTTCTCCGATGAAAATGCCGATTCTCCGCAAAATGCTGGTCTGGATTTCGTTTCTGGCCTTATGCCTGGTCCCTGTCCAGGTTCTTGCACAGATTCAGCAGCAACCTGCTGCGGATGGCCGCGTCACCCTCGATTTCAATAATGTTGAGCTGGCTGACCTGATCCAGACCATCAGCGAATTGACCGGGGAGAACTTCCTCTACGATGAGGGGGTGAAGGGCAAGGTCACGATCGTCTCTCCCGAGAGCATGACCCTGGATGAAGCCTACCAGCTGTTCCTCACGGTTCTCAACGTCAAGGGGTATGCTGTTGTCCCATCGGGTAAAGTCAACAAGATCGTGCCGCTGAAGAACGCCAAGGAAACCAACCTGCCGACCTTTTTCAACGACCGCGGCAAGACGAGCGAGCAGGTCATCACCCGGGTCTTCCGCCTGAAATATATCGATGCGGCCATCATTGCACCGACCGTCCTGATTCCCCTGGTGCCCAGCACTGCCAATGTTGCCGCCTATGCGCCGAGCAACAGCCTGATCATTACCGATACCGGAAGCAACATCGAACGCCTGGCCAGGATCATTCACGAACTTGACCAGCCAGACTCGGAAGGCCTGATCGAGATCATCCCGCTGGTCAACTCGAACGCCGATGAACTCGCCAAAATTCTCACCGAGATCATGAGTCAGTCCACGGCTGCGCCATCCCGTCGCAGAAGGGCTGCCGCTGCGGCTGCTGCCGTGAACGATGTGACCACCAAGATCATTTCCTATCCCGCGGGACGCTCCCTGATTGTTGTGGCCAGCGGTGAGGATATGGCGATCATCAAGAGTCTGGTCGCACGGATGGACCAGGAAATCGTGGGAGCCCGCTCCAACATCAATCTGGTGTACCTGGAGAATGCCGATGCGGTCATTCTGGCGGCGACTCTCAACGAAATCCTGACCGGTATCAAGACTGAAGCCAAGGCAACCCAAACGGGTGCGGCAGGCAGCCCAGTCTCTGCCAGCCCGCTTGCCGCAGGACCGGTGAGCATTACCGCCGACAAGCCGACCAACTCACTGATCATCAATGCCAGCCCGGATGACTTCAGAACCATCGAGGAAATCATCGCCAAGCTTGATATCAAGCGCAAACAGGTTTACGTCGAGGCCTTGATCCTGGAGCTCTCCATGGATGCCACCCAGCGTCTCGGTGTTTCCCTGCAAGGTGCTGTGAATATCGGTGATGACAGCCTGATTATCGGCAGCTCCAACCAGAATACCGGGCCGGTTGGTATTGGCGATGCCCTTAGCAGTGGAGCTTCAGGTGTGCCTTCTCTTCTGACCGCAGCGGTCGACGGGCTGCTGGCCGGCGGCTTCTTCAACCCGATCACTGTCACCGGACCCAACGGCACCCCGATCACTGTGCCGTCGCTTTCGGTACTGATTGACGTGTCGAAAACCGACAGTGATGTCAACCTGCTTTCGGCGCCGCGCCTGCTCACCTCCGACAACGAAGAGGCCGAGATCATCGTTGGGTCCAACGTGCCGATCATCACCGGCCGCCTGACCGATACCGGCGGCAGCGACGGCCTGGCGCAGAGCGTCTCCGTGGAACGCCAGGATGTTGCCCTGATCCTGCGTTTCACGCCGCAGATTACCGAAGGCGACCTGGTCCGACTGAATGTCTACCAGGAGATCACCGACATCGCCCCGGCCAGCGCCGCCCTGATCGCCAGCGTCGGCAGTCCCAGCGATGTCGGCCCGACCTTCACCAAGCGGGTGCTGCGCAATACGGTTTTGGTCCAGAACAACAAGACCGTGGTCCTCGGCGGTTTGATCGACACCAATGTTATCGAAACGGTGACCAAGGTGCCGATCCTGGGTGACCTCCCGTTTCTTGGCTGGTTGTTCAAACGGACCTCGTCCCAGGAAAAAAAGACCAACCTGCTGATCTTCATCAATCCGACCATTATCAAGAGTCCTGAGGATCTCGAACGGGTCACCGGGCGCAACCGCACGGCGGCCAGCGGTTTCGTCTCCGACAAGATCCGCTCGTCCGTTCCTGAGAATTTCTTCATCGGCCTGGACGAGCCAAAGGCCGCCATCTTGACGGAGGACGCGACAGAGGCGGAGAATGCCGCCGGCACAGCCGGCGAGGTTCAGCCGGAAAAACCGGCTGCAATGGCGCCGCACAGCCAGACGGGCCAGGAATGACCTCACCAGATCCAGGGAAGCAACTCAGCATGAGCCACTGGCGGCCGATTGGCGAAATACTGCATCACGACTTCAAGGTCTCTCTGCAAAAGATCGAGGCAGCCCTGGCGGAACAGGAGCAGAGCGGCGATCGCCTCGGCCAGATTCTCATCAAGCTGAAAGCGATGGACAGCACAACCCTGGCAAAGGCTTTGGCTGCCCAGTTCGAACTGCCGTACCTTGAGACATTTCCCGAAGAATCGGTGACCGAGGATCTGCTTGACTTGATCCCGATCAGCTTTGCCAAGGAATACCGCATTTATCCCCTCTCCAGGCTGAACGGACGCTTGCAGGTGGCGGTGGCCGACCCCTTGGACACCCGCCCGCTGAATGATTTGAGCACCCTGACCCGGGAGGATATCGAGCCCTGTGTCGCCACCCCGGAAGAGATCCTGCGCGCCATCAATAGCGGCTATGAGAAACAGGCCGGCGAGACCAACGAGGTCATCGAGGAGATCGAAGGAAAAACCGACGGCGACCTGGTACGTGATTTCGAACCGGCTGACCTGATCGACGCCTCGGACGAGGCGCCGATCATCCGTTTCGTCAACAGCCTGATCACCCAGGGATACAAGGAACGCGCCAGCGACATACATATCGAGCCGTTCGAGCGCGACATGGTGGTTCGCTACCGCATCGACGGCATCCTTTACGAGGTGCTGCATCCGCCGCTGAAAGCCCATGCCGGCATCACCTCACGCATCAAGATCATGGCGCAATTGAATATCGCCGAAAAGCGCCTGCCCCAGGATGGCCGGTTCCGGGTGAGGGTCGCCGGGCGGGATGTGGACATCCGCGTTTCAACGCTGCCGACCGCCTTCGGCGAGCGGGTGGTGCTGCGTCTGCTTGACAAGGCCTCGAGTGTTCTCTCGCTCGAAGAGATCGGTCTGGGCAGCTCTCTGCTGGTCGAGTTCGAAGGGATGATCAGGAAAAGCCACGGCATTTTCCTGGTGACCGGGCCGACCGGTTCCGGGAAAACCACGACTCTCTATGCGGCCTTGAGCAGTCTGAACAACCGCGAGAAAAATATCATCACGGTTGAGGACCCCATCGAATATCAGCTTTCCGGGGTCGGCCAGATTCAGGTCAATCCCAAGATCAACCTGACCTTTGCCAACGGCCTGCGCTCGATCCTGCGTCAGGATCCTGATATCATTATGGTCGGCGAGATACGTGACCGGGAGACCGCCGAGATTGCCGTGCAGTCGGCCCTGACCGGTCATATGGTCTTTTCGACCCTGCATACCAATGATGCCGCTGGAGCTTTGACCCGGCTGGTGGAAATGGGCATTGAGCCCTTTCTGGCGGCTTCCAGTATCGTCGGCATCCTGGCCCAGCGCCTGGTGCGCAGGATCTGTCCGCACTGCAAGGAGGCGTTTACACCTTCGGCGGAGCTGCTCAGTCAGCTGGGAGACGAATTCCCACTACCCGCCAACCCGCTATTCTACCGGGGACGTGGTTGTGCTCGCTGCATGAATATCGGCTACTGGGGACGCGGTGGCATCTATGAGCTGCTGCGTATCGATGAAACCGTCCGCGATCTGCTCCTGCAAAACAAAGACGCGGCCACGATCAAGCAAGCGGCCATGCGGCGGGGCATGCAGAGCCTGCGCGCCGCCGGCGTGGCCAGAGCCCTGCAGGGTGAGACCTCGCTTGAGGAAATTCTGCGCGTGACTCAGGAGGAGGTCTAGCTTTGCCGCTATTCGAGTACTCCGGCCTCGATAGCCAGGGACGAAAAAAGTCGGGTACGATCGATGGCCCCGGGCGAAAAGCCGTAAGTCAGCAACTACGCAACCAGGGGATCTATCCGACCGAATTGCGTGAGACCAGTGCGCAACGACGAGGGCACAGGTTGTCACTCCTCTTTGCCAGGCCCCGCAAACTGCCGGCCGGTGAGCTTGCGGCTGCGACCCGTCAGATGGCGACCCTGCTCGGTGCCGGCCTGGCCTTGGACGATGCCCTGAACACCGTCAATGAGCAGGCTGACCAGCCGTTACTGTCGAAGACTTTTGCAAAGATTCGTGAAGAGGTCGTGCAGGGCGGTACACTCCACCAGGCCCTGGCTGCTCATCGCCATATCTTTCCCGACCTGTTCATCAATATGATCCAGGTTGGCGAAGATAGCGGCACGCTTGACAAAGCCATGCACCGCCTGGCGGATTTTCTCGAAACCCAGGCCCGCATGCGCGCCCGGATTCAAGCCGCCCTGGCCTACCCGGTGCTGATGACCCTGGTCGGCAGCGGCGTGCTGGTGTTCCTGTTCGCGTTTGTCGTGCCGAAAATCACCGGCATGCTGGATGAGCTGGGACAGGCGCTGCCCTGGCCGACCCTCATGCTCATTACCCTGACGGATTTTCTGTCCAAATGGTGGTGGCTGCTCGGGCTGCTGCTGATTGCTTTGCTGGTTGCCCTGAAACGCTACCGCGACACCGATCAGGGGCGGTTGCGCACGGACACCCTGGCTCTCAAACTCCCGCTGTTCGGCAGATTGCAACTGCTGATTGCGACAGCCCGTTTCGCCCGCACCCTGGGCACCTTGCTGGATAGCGGCGTACCTCTGCTCAGGGCCCTGGATATCGCGCGCAACCTGCTGACCAACCGGGTCCTCAATGCAGCGGTCGAAACGGCCACCCTGCGGGTCCAGGAAGGTGGCAGTCTGGCTGCATCACTCAAACAGACGGCCGTTTTCCCTCCCATGCTGGCCCAGGTTACGGCGGCTGGCGAAAAGAGCGGCCAACTCGAGGAGATGTTGTTCCGGGTTGCCGATACCTACGAGCACCAGACCGATCTGTCTATCACCAGCATGCTCTCGTTGCTTGAGCCGCTGATGATTCTGGTGATGGGGACCATTGTCGGTTTCGTTGTCCTGGCCATTCTTCTGCCGATTTTTCAGGCCAGCCAGGGGTTTGGGTGAGGGCTTCAACGATTCAACAATTAAGGAGAACAAAACGCTATGCAACTTTCCAAACTACGTGACAACCGCGGCTTTACGCTGATTGAAATCATGGTCGTGGTGGTCATTCTCGGCATCCTGGCCGCTATCGTCGTCCCGCGCTTATTGAGTCGGCCAGACGAAGCCAAGGTCGTCAAGGCCAAAGTCGACATGAAAGGTATCGAGGAGGCGCTCGGCCTGTACAAGCTCGACACCGGGTCTTATCCCTCCACGGATCAGGGCCTCAAGGCGCTGGTCGAAAAGCCGACAACCGGTTTGATCCCGAGCAAATATTCGGTCGACGGCTACCTCAAGAGAGTTCCTGTCGATCCCTGGGGGAATGCTTATATCTACCTGTCGCCAGGGCTGCACAGTCATTATTATGACCTGATCAGTTACGGTGCCGACGGACAGGCTGGCGGCGAGGAGTTTAATGCTGACATCAACAGCTGGGAGCTCGATTAGAAGAGTGCCGACCGCGTACCTGGTCAGGCCGGGGCCCCCGGTTACGAAGAGCCTGATATGATCCGGAATCTGCAGTCGCGACATGGCGCAGGGGAGTTTGGAAAAGCCGGCTTCACGCTGATTGAAATCGTTGTGGTAATGGCGATGGTCAGCATGTTCATGGTGCTCAGCATTCCCCTGTTCGGCAATTTCGGCACCAGCAGCCTGGACACCTCCGCACGGCGGCTCAGCGGCACCATCAAGTACCTGTACAACGAATCCGCCATGTCAGGGCGCGAATATCGTTTGATCTACGACCTGGACCATGGGCTTTATCGTGCCCAGATTCTGGAAACTGATGGCGCGTTGGTCGATGCGCTGGACCAGGGACGGGAAGCTGCGCTGAAAGGCGCTATCCGTTTTAAGGATCTGCAAGTGCCGGGGCGCGGCAAATTCTCTGCAGGCCAGGTTACAACCCGTATCGACCCGAGTGGCTGGGTGGAAGAGACCATCATCCATCTGGAGAACGGCGACGGCGAGATGCTGACCCTGCGGGTCATGTCGTTGACCGGAACGACAGAAATTTTCCAGGGCTACCGGGACTTTTAATCCGATGCCGACGTGGCAGAATTCGTAATGCAGAAGTTTTGCTCGAGAAAACCTCAGTGCAGCGGTTTTACCCTGCTGGAAATCATGATCGCTCTGGCCATCGTCAGTATCGCCATGGTCTCGCTGCTGGGATTGGCCAATCGCTCAATCCTGGTCCATGAACGTTTGCAACGGACCACCTCAGCGACCCTGCTGGCTCAGCAGAAGATGGCTGAGACCGAAGTGAACGCCAGGAACGGGACGCTCGGGGAGACGGAGTCGCAGGGGGAGTTTGAGAGCCCCTATGCTGAATACCGCTGGCGCATTGCCTTCGGCGAGACGCCCTTGCCCTCGGTGCGATTGGTCACCGTTACTGTCCTCTGGGGAGACGAAGAGCTTAATGAAATGGTCGATCTCACGTCTTTCATTTTCTAGAAGTAAGTGCTCTGAACAAGGCTTCACTCTGGTCGAGGTGCTGGTTGCGATCAGCATCCTGGCCATTCTGATGACCTCCATTTATGGCATTTTCTCATCGGTCAGCGTGGCCCGGGAGCGGCTGGATGCCGACAGTGCCGAGTATCACCGGGCGCGGGTCATTTTTGATCGCATGGGCCGCGAACTGCGTGGGACCTATTTTCAGGCGCGTAATAATAACCTGCACTTTGCCGGCGGTGAGACTGACTTTCTCCTGGAGCTGACAACAACGGCGGTCTCCCCTTTGAGCCGGATGGGGACGGGGCTTGCGCGGATACGCTACCTTCTCGTCACGGACCCGGAAGAGGCGGCGAATGGTCAGGTCCTGATGCGCAGCGAGCGGCCTGTCTACGACGCAAAACCTGGTGAAGAGGCTGACGAAATGATGCGCCTGGCACCGGGAATCGAGACAATGACCCTGCGCTTTTTTGCCAACGGGCAATGGCAGGAGCAATGGGACGCACGTTCTTCGGGACTTCCGGAGATGGTTGAAATTGCCTTGCAACTGCGCAGGGACGGCCAGGAATCGGCCCATTTCCTCTCGGCTTTTGAAATACCCAAGGTGGAGGCCAAGTGAGCAGGCGGCGCGGAAACCGGGGTATGGCCCTCTTGCTGGTGCTGGTCGTGGTCGCCCTGTTGACTTCGTTGTTGGCCGACCTGGCTTTTTCGACCCTGGTCGACATGCGGCTTACCGAGACTTTTCGTGACAGCACCAGGGCTTATTACCTGGCAAAGGGAGGGGTCACCGCCGGCCGCATGCTGCTCCAGTCAGACACCAACAACTATGATGCTCTGAATGAATTCTGGAGCAAAGGTATTACCAACTATCCGGTCGCAGATGGTTACAGTATTACTATCCAGATCCAGGACCAGGATGGCAAGCTGGCTATCAACAGCATGGTCACAGGGGATAACCCGCAGACCGTCATGATCGACCGTTTTTATCGCTTTCTGCTGGCCATGGAACTTGGAGATGAGGCTGATCCGGCAGAGTTGACCGCGGCCCTGATCGACTGGCTGGACACAGGTGAGGCTTCATATACGGAAATTCATACCGATGGCCTGAGTATTCCGACGGCCGGTGCAGAAGAACTCTATTACCAGAGTCTGCCAGAACCTTACGGGTGCAAGAACGGTCCGCTCGAGACCCTGGAAGAACTTTCACTGGTCAAGGGTTTCACTCCTGAAATCGTCAAGCAGATCAGTCCGCATCTGGCTGTCAATAAAATGGAGGCAGTCAATGTCAATACCGCGAGCGCCGAGGTGCTGATGTCACTCAATCTCGAGATCAGCCGCGAAATGGCCAATAACATCATCGACTATCGCCAGACGGAACCGATCAAGGATTTCCGCCAGCTTGAGGACGTTCTTGCGCCGCAGTTCTACATTGTTTTAAAGACCCTCGCCAATCTGGGTCAGCTGAGTACAACCAGCCGGGGGTACCGCATCGAATCATCCGCACAGGTCAATGACGGCAGCCGTCGGCTGGTTGCGGAGGTTGACAAGCAAGGCAATAAACTGCTTTTTTTCAAGGTGAATTAATGTCATGAGCAAGCGATTTATCGGCATCGAGATCGGCGACCGCAGGCTGCGCGTCGCCATCCTTAACCAGGACAAGGGGCAGATTTCGGTCAGCTCCCTGCAGGCAAGAGATTACGCAGATCCCGATGAATTGATCGGTCAGCTGGGTGAAATACTGGCTGGCGAATTCAGGATTGGAGATCAGCTGGTTGCCAGCCTGCCGGCACGCAGCTGCTATGTGCGGCGCCTGGATTTTCCTTTCCGGGATGAAAAGAAAATCGCTGCGGCCATTCCTTTCGAGTTATCCAGCCAACTGCCGGTTGCGATGGATCATTGTGTCACGGCGATTCAACCCGCGCAGCAAACCGACAAAGGTGCGACGGTGTCAACGGCAACTGTGCCAACAGAGACACTCCAGTCTCTAGTGGGCCTCTTTGAACAGGCGGATGTGCCGCTGCACCTTGTCGATCTGGCCCCCTTCTGTTATGTGGCGGGGTTAGGGGAACAGATCGGTGACGGCATTCTGATTTGTGCCACCGATCAGGAAACCACTCTCTCCCTGGTGCAGAACGGGCTCCTGGCGGATTATCGCATTCTGCCGGGCGGCACAGGGTTGGCTCACGCTGCGCAGCTCCAGCAGCTGCGCAGGGAAATCAGGGTTTTGAAGCATGTCGCGGGAGCAGGGGACTTGCCAATCAGTCTGATGGGAGAGGGAATCACAACGGAACTGGCTGAATTCCTGCAGACATCTGAGCAGAGGGTGGAAAAACTCTCACTTGAGCTCGGCGGCCAGATGGTTGATGGTGCGTTTCTACCGGCAGTCGCATTGGCCCTGCGCGTCAGGGTTGCCAAAAGGGATCGATCCTTTAACTTTCGTCGGGGCAAGTATGCACTCAAGGGAGAATGGGCCAACCTGAAGCGCAAGCTGGTGCTGCTTGCTGCCCTGCTTGGCATGGTGATTCTTATCATGCTTGGCTCAATGACGTTCAAGTACCTCGATAAAGCCGGTCGTGATGCTCAGCTTCAGGCGGAAATTGTAAACGTCTACCGCTTGTTGTTCCCCGAGGCCTCGACCATCGTTGATGTCCCGATGCAACTCAAAAGCGCAATTCTTGGTCTGCAGGAGAAGGGCCTGCTTCTCGCCGGTGATCAGGCTTCGGCCCTTGCCATTCTCAAGGAGATCTCCGGCCAGCCTGAGCCGGCCACGGTGGAAATCCAGGAATTTTCCCTGGGGGCTGCAGAGCTCAAACTCGCTGGTCGTGCGGATACCTTCGAAGCTGTGAACACCATGGCCAAGACACTTGGTGAATCGCCGTTGTTTGCCAGGGTCCAGGTCACTGACTCCAAAATGAGCCTGGACGGTAGCCGCATAGATTTCCGTCTTTTGCTGGCTCTTGCCAGCCGGGGGGCTGAACAATGATCAGTCAATTGAATCAGCGGGAGAGAGTTTTTGCTATCGCAGGGGGTATCTCTCTCATCCTGGCGCTGCTTTACTTCGCAATCTTGATGCCTTACCGCAGCACAATGACCAAACTCGACAGCCGGATTGAGGTGCGCAGCCAGCAGTTACAGGAAGTCAAGTCCCTGAGGGCTCAATACCTGGCTTTACAGCAACAGATAAGCCAGGTCGAAAAGCTTGTGAAAAATAGTCAGGATTTCTCTGCTCTCACATTTATCGAGAACCTGGTCCAACAGACAGCCGGCCGGGAGAATCTCTTGTCCATGCGTCCCCAGGCACCGCAGACTCAAGGCGAATTCATCGCTGATTCGGTTGAGATAAAACTCGAAAAGCTGACTCTCAAGCAGGTTCTTGAACTGCTCTGGGGCGTGGAAAAGGCGAGTACTCCCATGCAAGTTGATAACCTGTTTCTCAAGCAGCGCTTCGATGACCGGTCCCTGCTCGATGCGACCATGACGATCAGGGCGCTGAGGAGATCAGCATGAGCCTGTTTGCGCGACTCAATAAAGATAAAGGGACGGCTGTAGGTAGACGGCATCAGACACGACGCTGGCTGAGCCTCTGGCTGCTGGCGGGAGTCGGTTTGTTTCTGCTGGGCCTTCTGATCGGTCTTTACCTCTTCTTTCCGGTTGAAGTGCTGAAACAGCGCATTATCCAGGAAGTCGCGACGCGAACCGGAGCGCAGCTGCAGATCGAACAGCTCTCGCTCTATCCTCTGCTGACTCTCGATGCCGAGCGTGTCAATGTTGTCATGACCGGTCTTCCTCAAGCGTTGGAGATCGAACGACTGAGCATTGCACCGCAATGGTCAACTCTTCTGACCGGTGACCCTGGCGCGCAGCTGCACGTCAACCTTATGAACGGGGCCATAACGGGGAGGATGCAGAAGAGTGGTGCACTCAGTGTCGAGGCGGCGGGTCTGCGTTTCGACCTGCCGTTGCAGAAGCCGATGCCCATGAATATCACGGGGACTCTCAGCGAAGCGATCCTCGACTCCTTTCTTCATTTAAGTCCCGAGAATAAGTCGCAAATGTCCCTGCAATTGAACGACGTCAGAATCCTTGGCCTGGAAATTTTAAAAGCCGGCGGCTCAGGGATCGCGCTCGGTGAGATCACACTGGAGGTGGAAGGCCAGGGACAGGCGCTGCGGATCAATTCTTTGACAGCCAAGGGAGGCGACCTGGAAGTCACGGGAGAAGGGACGCTGCTCTTCGGCCGATCCTTAACGACCAGCCGCATCAAGCTTGCGCTGCAGATAAGTACGGGCCCGAATGCTGATCCGACGATCACCTCGCTGCTCGAACTTGCCGGTGAAGCGGACACTGATGGCCGCTATTCCGTGCGGCTCAGCGGCACCCTGGCCAATCCGGTTCTGAAAGCAGGAAGTTGAGATGCTCAAGCGTCTTCTGATCGGTTTGGTGCTTGTCCTGGCAAGCTCGGCTCTGCCTGCATGGGGGATCGAGCTCACGCCGTTTTCGGTCCGCAACCTTGCGCCACCTGCTCTGGTCCACGGCCTGGCTGTTGCCGAACCGGCCCGTCTGAATCTTTCAGGACAGTTTTCAGCGAGATTGGGCTTTGATCTTGTCAGCAACGCCACCATAAATGATTCGACCAACGAGTCGATTCATCTCGATGGCGAGAGCTACGTGACAACCCTCGGTCTACGCTATGCAATGGCCGAACGCCTGCAGGTCGGCCTCGACCTTCCGTGGGTTGCGCACAACAAAGGCTTTTTCGACGGTTTTATTCAGGACTGGCACAAGTTCTTCGGCTTGCACAACGGTGACCGCAGCCAGTTGCCTGATAATGAGCTGACCTATGCTTATAAGAAGGTCAACAGCGACCACCTGCTGCTTGATGACGAAACCAGTGGTTTAGGTGATGTTCGGCTGCTGGTGGCCTGGCAGCTCTTGGCAGACGAAGAGCTGGCGGCGAGCCTGTTCACCTCGATCAAGGCACCGACCGGAGATGCCGATGATCTGACCGGCAGCGGTGCCTGGGATGTTTCTGTCGCCTTGTCGGCGCAGCGGGATTTCTCTCTTGCCAGGGGGAGCGCGGCGGTCTGGGGCGGCCTCGGCGGAAGCTGGCTGGGTGATGGTGAGGTTTTGGAGAAACAGGCGAAAGAATGGGCGGCTAACGCCTGGCTAGGCGCCGGCTGGAGTCCCCTGGACTGGCTCGGCTTCAAACTGCAGCTCGACAGTCACGGCGCACTTTACGACAGCGAACTGGACGAACTCGGTAAGGCTCCCCTGATCCTGACCCTGGGAGGGACTCTTGGCTTCGGTGACAAAACCTCTCTGGATATCGGGGTCGGTGAAGACCTTGCCGTCAATGCTTCACCGGATGTGAGCTTTCACCTGAACCTGGCTCATAAGTTCTGAAACGCTTTGCTGAAACAGGTTCATTGATCTTTCCCCCTCAAGTCAGATTGACGCTCAAGGTTGGAGACCATGACTCAGCAAGAGACCAGAAGCTGGACAGAAAAAGTCATCCGTGATTTCTGTGCCTCGCCTGCCAACAACCTGGGGAACGGAACCGGCGAACCGGTATGGGATGATCCTCTGGTTGCCTATGCGCGGGGTGACGACCCATTGTTCGTGCAATTAAGGGCGGACATAGGGGCTTTCTACTGGACACCTGCTGAGGCATTCAAGCTCGCTTATCCCGATGCGGGCATTGATGCTTCTGAGCTGACGGTTATCTGCTACATCCTCCCCCAGACCGAAGCGACCCGGCTCGAACAGCGTGTGGCAACCGAAGTGCCCGCTGAACGCTGGGCTCGTTCACGCTTCCATGGTGAAGAGTTCAATTGCGCTCTGCGCCTGCACCTGGCTGAGCGACTGACGCAGGCCGGATATCCGGCTGTGGCGCCGGAGCGACTGCCGGAGTTCGGTTATCGGCAGAGTGAACAGTTCGGCCTGGCTTCCAACTGGTCGGAACGCCACACCGCCTGGGTTGCCGGACTGGGCACCTTTGGCCTCTCCGACGGCTTGATCACCAGGGTCGGCAAAGCTGTTCGCTTCGGTTCCGTGGTCGCCAAAATTGATCTCGAAGCGACCCCGCGACCTTATGCCGGCCACCAGGACTGGTGTCTCTGGTATGCGAAAGGAACATGCGGCGCCTGCAGGCAGCGCTGCCCTGCCGAGGCCATTAGCGAAAGTGGTCACGACAAGCTGAAATGCTTTGACTACATCCGTAACGTCACCGCTCCCTACGTGCGCGACAATTACGGTACCGGCGCCACCCCGTGCGGGCTCTGCCAGGTGAAGATTCCCTGTGAGGCCAAATCACCGCTTTGATGTTTGGTTAATCTGGAATTTCTATAGCCCGGAAAATCAAAAGCAGAACCGGCGGGTCGCGTCCCGCCAGACGCCATACTTTTTGCAATCCGCCAAAAAGTATGCAAAAATCGGCTATCTCCTAGCGGAGGGCATATTCCTTTACCTGGTTTCCGTGCCTCAATGGGCTGCAGACTCTGGGATCCGGCCCTGTCAGAGGGCCTTTCTGCAGTACTTTTCTGCAGCAAAAAGATAAACCACATCCTTTTACTTTTCACTTTTCACACATCAAACCATCGCAAAAGTAAATGCCAGTAATATCTATCCCCGGTACCACCGCCCATTAACGCGGGGGCCCAAAAGGAAGGTAACTATTCACCACTTTGGTAGGAGTGGCTTCAGCCGCGATCAATCGTGCCCGAAGACGACTCCTGCAACGTCATTCCGGCATGGTTTTAGCCGGAATCCAGATTTTGCAGAGTTCAATGCCTGGATCCCCGACAGCACTCGGGGATGACTGCCCTTGGACTACAGGTAAATAGTTACAAAGAAAGTGAGGCGGGTGCAGGGCGCAGCGCCTGCGGTTCTGGTCTTTGCTGTAACACTTTGAAATCACATGATAATCCAACATTAAAACCGGCGGATCGCGCCCGCCATGCCGGGGTTGGTTTTGATTTCCCAAGTTATAGAAATGAAACAGGTCAACAGATTCGCAATCTGTTGACCATTTGCTCTTCACGTTTTGTCAATCCCCCCTCATTCCCCGATCACATCCCTCGACTTGTAAATCATCTGATCCTTCTGCTTCGACCCGGTGTTCACAGTCCCAGCCAACAGGGTGATGACATAGAAAACCACGGCGATGAACAGGACAAAGGCCGCCAGCTTGAACATTTCCTTTGGTTGAGAATAGAAAAGGACAACCACGATTACGCCGATAAGGACGGCGATGATCGGATTGGTATGCAGAAAAGTGCCAGCGGCCTGCAGGTATTCGTTCAGCATAATACTTAATTAAACCCTTCTCCAGGTGTGGAATTTCTCCGCCCACTTCAGCAGCTTTTCAGGTTTATGGGCCTTCTTCCATGACCCGGCCGCTGCCTTGCTGGCTTCCGACATGGTCGGATAGGTGTGAATGGTGCCTAGGATCTTGTTGAGACCAAGGCCGTGCTTCATGGCGAGGACGTATTCGGCGAGCAGGTCGCCAGCATGGCTGCCGACGATAGTGACGCCGAGCAATTTGTCGCTGCCGGGCCTGGTGAGAATCTTCACCCAGCCGCGAGCTTCAGAGTCGGTGATGGCACGGTCGAGGTCGTCGATGCCGTAGCGGGTGACCTCGCAGGCGATATCCTTCGCCCTGGCTTCGTCCTCGCTGAGGCCAACGCGGGCGACTTCGGGGTCGGTGAAGGTCGCCCAGGGGATGACACTGTAGTCGATCTTGAATGATTTCACGCTGCCAAAGAGGGCATTGACAGAAGCATACCAGGCCATATGCGAGGCGGTGTGGGTGAATTGGTAAGGTCCGGCGACATCGCCAACGGCGAATATGTTGGGGAAGTTGGTGCGCAGCAGCGCATCGACGGCCACAGTGCCTTGTTGACTGATCTCAACGCCGAGTTCCTCCAGGCCAAATCCGGTCACGTTGGGGCGGCGGCCGACAGCAATAAGGATATGGTCGAATGGAACCCTGACCGTTTCGCCGGAGGCATCGCAGAGCAGGATATCCTGGTTGCCTTCCTGAATCACTTCCTTGGCAGCATGACCGGTCAGGACACGAATCCCTTCTGCTTCGAACTGCATCTGCACGTAGGCTGAGACTTCAGGATCTTCGCGACCCAGGATGCGCGGCATCATTTCGATCTGGGTGACTCTGGCGCCGAGTCGGGCCATGGCCTGGCTCATCTCCGAGCCGATCGGGCCACCGCCGAGCACCACCAGTCGGCCGGGATTGCTGCGCAGATGCCAGAGGTTGTCGGAAGTCAGATAATCGACACTGTCGATACCGGCAATCGGTGGCACCAGCGGCCGGGCGCCGGTGGCGATGATGATATTGCGCGTGGTCAGTGTCTGGCCGTTGACTTCGACCGTCCAGGGAGAGGTGATCCTTGCGACACCGCTATGACATTCGACGCCGAGTTCTCTGTAACGCTTTACGGAATCATGCGGCTCGACCTGTTTGATAACGTTCTGCACACGCTCCATGACATCGGCAAAATCGTACTCAACCTGCCCTGATTTGAAGCCAAACTCCCTGGCGCGTCGGGCATAGGAAACCATCCTGGCGGAGCGGATCAGCGCCTTGCTCGGCACGCAGCCGGTGTTCAGGCAATCGCCACCCATCTTGTCCTTTTCGATCAGGGCGACCCTGGCTTTGACCGCTGCAGCGATATAGGCAGAGACCAGCCCGCCGGAACCGGCACCGATCACCACGAGGTTGTAATCGAAGTGCTTTGGTTTGTGCCAACCGGCAAAAGCCTTGCGACGTTTGACGATCTCGATGATGCGCTTGGCGAGCAGCGGAAAGATGCCGAGCAGCACAAAGGAGGCGAGGATGCCTGGGGAAAGAATTCCCGTGGCACTCTCGATCTGGCCGAGTTGCGTACCGGCATTGACATAGACTGCGGTGCCGGGGAGCATGCCGATCTGGCTGACCCAGTAGTAAACCAGGGTCCGCATCGGAGTCAATCCCACGACCAGATTGATGACGAAGAAGGGGAAGAGCGGCACCAGGCGCAGGGTGAAGAGGTAGAAGGGCCCTTCTTTGTCAACCCCCTCGTTTATCGCCTTGAGCTTGTCGCCGAATGTGTTTTGAACCCAGTCGCGCAACAGTAAACGTGAGGCCAGAAAGGCCAGGGTGGCACCGATAGAGCTGGCAAAGGAAACCGTAACCAGAGCGGTCCAGAAGCCGAGCAGGGCTCCACCGGCCAGAGTCATAACGGCTGCACCGGGCAATGAGAGCGCCGTGACCAGTACGTAGAGAATAAAGTAGCAGGCGATGGTCAGCAGGCGATTGGCTGAATAGAAACCTGCAAAGGCCTGTTGCCGATCCTTGAGATACTCGAGGGTCAGGAAGCGCTGCAGATCAAAGACGAAAAAAGCGACGATTGCAATGATGATTATCGCGATCAGCGCAATCCTGACAAAACGTGAGGACATGGCAACACCCTTTCAGCGGGGTGGTCAGCGGGGGCAACCAGCCTCGACAAACGGCAGCAATCAGACAGGTTACCATGCTGTCATTCGGCTGATGCGGAAACCCTGTTGACTTGAACGAGATCTGTCAGGCCAAGGAAGACTTTCTGGATGCCATCCATGCGCAGGTTGCGCATCCCCTGCCTCATGGCGACCGCTGTGATCTGCTCAACCCCTGCACTTTGCTTGATTGCCTTTTTGATGTCTGCTGAATTGACCAGCAGCTCGTGTATGGCAATCCGGCCACTGTAGCCCTGCCCATCGCACGCATCGCAGCCAACGGTCTTCATCAGGGTCAAGTCTATGGAAAATAACGGCAGACCATCATCCTTGAACTGCTCGGCGCCGTAAGCACCGACCAGGTCGTCGTACTCCGAGCGGGTGGGGTGGTACGGACTCTTGCACTGTTTGCACAGGCGCCGTGCCAGTCGTTGGGCAAGAATGCCGAGCATGGCATCAGCAAAATTGAAAGGATCCATACCCATTTCAATCAAACGGACCACAGTCTCCGGGGCGTTGTTGGTATGCAGGGTGCTGAACACCAGGTGACCGGTCAGCGATGCGCCGATGGCGGTTTTGGCTGTGATAGGGTCGCGCATTTCGCCGACCATGATCACGTCAGGGTCGGCACGCAGAAAAGAACGCAGCGCATCTTCAAAGTCAAAGCCTATTTTGGGATGGACCTGGACCTGGCGCAGCCCTTCCTGGGTGATTTCCACGGGATCTTCTGCCGTCCAGATTTTGGTGCCCGACGTGTTGATTTCTGCCAGAGCCGAATGCAGGCTGGTGGTTTTTCCGGAGCCGGTCGGGCCGACACAGAGAATGATGCCGTAGGGTTTATACAACAGCGACCTGAAGCGCTCCAGGTTTCTGGCTGAGAAGCCGAGTTCAGTGAGTGATATGATGCGCGATGAAGCCAGGACACGCAGCACGGCATCTTCCTGGCCACCGATCGTCGGGGTGACCTCGATGCGGTATTCAATGCGATCACCGGCCTGCTTAAGAAGAATCTTGCCGGACTGCGGCCGGCGATGCTCGGCAATGTCAAGCTTGGCGATAATCTTGAGGCGAGAAATAACCGCTGCTTTATAGGTGCTCGCGATCTGGTGTACGGTATAGCAGATGCCATCTTTGCGATAGCGAATCTTGAGAGGCAGGGTGCCCATCCCCGGCTCAAAGTGTATGTCTGAGATGCCTTTGTTGTTGGCATCAAGGAGAACCTTGTTGACCAGGTTGATGACCTTGGAATCCGACTCGGTGATCTTGTTGAGTTCGGGTTCATCCTCGAGCACGATGTCCGTCTCTTCCAGTTCACCGATGAGCTCTTCAACGCTGTCGTCATCTTTGCTGAAGAGCGCAGCGATCTTTTCACCGATCTGCATGGCGCGGGCACAGACCAGCTTGATCTGGCAGTTAGTGGCAAAACGCAGGTTGTCGCTGATGGTTGGATCTGTCGGGCTGGATGTCGCGACGGTCAGGCAATTGCCTTGAAAGGCGATAGGTACAATCTGCATACGTTGGACCATGTCACGCGGGACCCGCCTCAGAGCTTCAGGGCTGACCTTGACGTCCTCCAGGTCGATGACCTTCAGGCCGAACTTGTAGGCAAGTGCAGCCAGTAGCTGGTCTTCAGTGATCAGTCCCTGATCGATAAGAATCAGGCCGATCCGTTTACGTTTGCCGGTGCTCTGCTCACGCAGCGCATCATTGACCTGCTTGGGCGTTACCAGACCGGCTTCAACAAGAATGTCACCAACCCGGAACGGAGCCTTTTTTTTATGCCCCTGCCGTGTTGCATTGTCGATGGCCTGTTCGACGATAATCTGGGGAACTTCTGCCTTTTCTGCGAGGATTTCGCCGACCCGCCGGTTCCTCAATAGATTCTGCTCTGCCAATGCCCCCTCAAGATCGGACTTCTCCACCAGGCCCTGTTTTTTCAGGACTTCTCCAATGGGCAGGTCGTTACTGCGCTTTTTGAAGCCGTCGGAGGTAAAAAAAATCGATTTGAAGTCGCTGTCAATTTCAGCCGGGTAGCCGTAGAAACCTTCCGGGAGACGTTTCCCGCTCTTTTTCAAGCGCAGGCGGAATCGGTCGCCAGTGAGCGTGGTGATATTCTCGAAAAATTCGTTCTCGCTGAATGAACCGGTCAGATCAGGTTTGCCGAGAAATTTGATGAAGCAGACTTCGCTGAGATCAAGGATCTCGTCACCTTGTTCGGCTGTAGAGAAGAATTCGATCCTGCCGGAGGCCGGTTCGAATTCCTGGTTCAGGGTTCCGTAACGCTCTTCACCGTTCAGCAGTTTGATAACAAGTTCGGATTGCACAAAGACCCCCCTCGAAGGTTGTCAGCGTGAAGCATTACAAAACAGTCCTATTCTAAATCTTTTGCGTGATTTTCCAAGTAAAAACAGATGAAGACGGTGGCGTCCCGGTAACTGGTGCTGTTCTTGTCACCCTTGTCCAGTGATAAGAGGCTAACTGTGCCGGAAAAGAATGTCAACCCTCGATCAAGGTGGACGGTACTGTGACTGAACAACAAGGAAAATGTTCTGATCCGGTTCTGTTGAATTGCTCGAAAAGGGCAATCTGCTCAACCAGGGAGAGTTTTTTCCGACAGCCGCTGCCGGTGGGCAGACAGAGGCGACAACGGTCATCAGAACACCATTGGCATTGGCGGCAGTCGGGGCAGGGATGCTTCTTATCAGGTCTCTCCATTTTTGTATTATACGATGTTTGCGCCGGGCGGCTCAAGGTTGCGTGTTCCCGGGGAAAAGTTGCGGCAAGTCGGCAGGGGTGGCGGCCCGAAAGTCGCAAGGCAGGTTGTCGTCGTGACCTAATCCCCAGGCACAGAAGCAGGACTTGATTCCGGCGGCGTGAGCGGCGCGCAGGTCAACGTGGTGGTCGCCGAGCAGAACGGTCCGCTCTGGTATGCTGGCCAGCAGATCAAGAGCCCGGTGGACCATGTCAGGATGTGGTTTTTTCTGCAGTGCGAGCTCGGCTCCAATGACACCTTGGAAGAAAGGCTTCAGTCCAAAACGGTCGATGATGATGTCGGCCAGCGCTTGGGGCTTGTTGGTGACCACGGCCATAGGTTTGCCGCGGTGCATTTCGAGGAAGGCCATAATCCCAGGGTAGATCATGGATTCGTCAGTCAGGTGGTCGGTATAGATGTCCATGAAACGATTGCGACGGTCCTCGCTGAACAGGCCTTTCGGCAGAGCGCGCTGAACCAGCAGCCCGACACCATCACCCACGCAGCAACGAACTTCGTCACTGAGCACGGCAGACAGGCCAAGTTCACTTCGCAGCAGATTGACAGACTTGGTCAGGTCGGGAATGGTATCGACCAGGGTGCCGTCGAGATCGAAGAGAAAGGCGTCTATGGGCATGTCAAAAACACTGGTGTAAGGTTTGAGGCTGAGTTGCGAAAAAAGCTAGCGAGCACCGAAGATTGCTGTACCGACACGGATCAGGGTGGCGCCCTCTTCGATAGCGACTTCATAGTCGTGGCTCATCCCCATGGAGAGCTCCTGCATGCTGACGTTTGGCAGCCCGAGAGCATCAATCTGTTCGGCCAGTTCCCGGAGCTGGCGAAAATAGGGGCGTACCTCTTCGAGATCGGCTTCCCATGGGGGGAGGGCCATCAGCCCTCTGATGCGGACCTGCTTGAGCCGGGCAACCTCACGGACCAGGCCAATCAGGTCGCTGGCCGTGGTCCCTGATTTGCTCGCTTCTTCACCGAGATTGACCTGAATGAGGATATCGACGCAGCGGTCATCTTTGCCCCATTGGCGATCGATCTCTTCAGCCAGGGAATAACGATCGACTGAATGGATCATGGCGACCTTGCCGCGCAGGTACTTCACCTTGTTGCTCTGCAGGGCGCCGATGAAATGCCATTCGACAGCGGTTTTGACCTCGTCGATTTTGGCAACGCACTCCTGGACGTAGCTTTCGCCGAACAGGGTCTGCCCGGCGGCGAATGCAGCTTCAATGTCTTCAGCCGGCTTTTTTTTGGAGACGGCGACCAGGCTCACCTCAGCGGGATTGCGGCCGCAGTTTTGGCATACGGCTGCAATTCGTTTTTGAATCTCTGCGATGTTGGTTGCGATATCCATAAACTGACCTAAAAAACGTATGTCACAGATGTTAGCTTTGCACTTTCTGAGTTACCCGGCACCGGCTGCCAAACAGTTCGACGGCACCAAGTTCTTCAAGGGCCGCAATCACTTCGCAAAGGGGCATACCGACCACGTTGGTATAGCTGCCTTCAATGATGGGAACCATGAAGGCCCCAATCCCCTGGATGGCGTAGGCGCCTGCCTTGTCAAAGGGTTCATGAGTGGCAATGTACCCTTCGATTTCCCGGCTTGTCAATTCCTTGAAAAAGACCCGGGTGGTGACGGCGGCACTGAGAGTGCGATTGCAAACCCGGTCATGTACCGCATAGCCCGAGATGACCCGGTGGCTGCGCCCGGAAAGGCTGGTGAGCATTGCTGCGGCTTCTGCCGCATCGGCCGGTTTGCCGAGAATGACCTGGTCGCGGACGACCACGGTGTCGCTGCCGATAAACCAGCGCCCGCGCTGGCCTGGCCTGCTGGCGACTTCCATGGCTTTGTCGCAACTGAGACGTTCCACGTGTGCTTCCGGTGATTCGTTTGCAAGCAACGTTTCATCAGCAAAGCTGGGTACAACCAGAAAGTTGATGCCGACCTGGGCCAGAAGTTCGCTTCGACGGGGCGACGCCGAGGCGAGAATAATCTCTTGGGGAGAATGCGGCATGGATCAGTTCCGATGATCTGTTGTTTCATCTATTCGTGGAGTGATAAAAGGGCCTGGTTTTCCATGGAAGAGTCATAAAGAACCAGGCGATTGCGGCCCAGGGCTTTGGCCTGATAAAGAGCCAGGTCGGCTGCATTTATCAACTCGTTTGCAGTAATACCATCGGCAGGAAAGGCAGCGACGCCGATGCTGATGGTCAGACGGCCGAGAGGCAGATGGCTTTCACCGGGGAAGCTCTCAACCTCGATCGCACGGCGGATTCGCTCGCCGACCAAAACAGATTCTTTCTTACTTGTTCCTGGCAGGATCAGGCAGAACTCCTCACCGCCGAAACGGGTCAGAACATCCATGTCGCGTGCGGAACGGCGCATCTGCTCGGCCGTTTTGCGCAAGGCGTTATCGCCAGCCAAATGCCCGCAGATGTCGTTGTAGAGCTTGAAGTTGTCCAGATCTGCCATGATGATACAGAAGCTCTGCTGTTGACGTTCGCAGCGACTGAACTCCTCATGCAGGCGGTCTTTGAGGAAGCGGCGGTTGTACAGGCCAGTCAACGGATCGGTTATGGCGAGTTGCTCGAACCGGCCTGCCTTTTCGAGGGTCTCTGCCCGGTCTCCCATCAACACCGCATGATTGGTAAAGGTCTGCACCAGATTGAGATCAGCCTCGGTAAAATTGGTGCCGTTGCCCTTGTCGGCCAGATTGAGAACGCCAATCAGGCGTTTTTCGACTTCGAGAGGAATGCTGAGAAACGATTTAGTTTTAAAGCGCGGCCGGTTTTTGACCGCGACCCGTTTATCCTGCTCGATATCAAAGACGAGCATGGGAAAGCCTCGTTTGGCAACCCGGCCGGCGATCCCCTCACCGAAGGAGACAGACATGGTTTTGGCCAAGGAAGAGGTCATGCCCTTGGCGGCAACGATCTTCAGGGTGCCATCGATTTCATTGAGCAGCATGAACGAGCCGCTGGATGCATTCAGGAGCTCGGCAGACATCTCCAGGATCTGCAGGTAAAGCTCATGGCGGTTGTCGATCAGGGAAAGAGAACTGATCATAGAGACAAGACGCGTGGAGAATTGCCGTTCCAAACGATGACTCTCTGCGGTATCCAGACTCTCCAGTCGAGTTGACAGGCGATTGATCAGCAACTCGATCAGGGCCAGGTCGCGGCTGTGCAAGTCGATGTCGAGAATCGCTATCGCACCGAATTGACAGCCATGTCCACCCAAAGGGAAAAAGTGGCCCGAGCGGGACTCCAGGCCGGGAAAGAATGCCACGAGATCTTCTCCCGGCAAGGCTTCCGGATTGCCGGAGCTGTTGCTGAGGTAATCAGCCAGGCGTTGCTGGTCAAGCTGAAAGGTGTCCAGATCAAGACCGAGAGTGGAATGTATCGCCATGGCGTGTCCGGTTTGCTGCAGGACAATCAGAACCTTGGGCAGGTCGAAAAGTACCACCAGGGCTTCACTGACAATGGCTACAGCCTGGTCTCGATTCATGCAGATGGCTAGATCACGTGCCAGCGTCTGAACCGCTTCAAGGCGCCGTGTGGTGCGGGCCAGGCTCAGGGCATGGACTTGCTGGTCAACCAGTCGCGGTAGCGCCCGGGATATTTCCTCGACGATCGAATGTGCTTCCGGCATGGTGATCAGTTGAGGTTTTTGCCCTGATTCGCTTGTTGACTGGCCGACTGTTGATCTTTTTCCTCCATCGATGCTGCGCAAGCTCTTTGCGTTCCGTTCGACGACACCACCGCCGATCAGGCAGTCCGGCGAATCCTCGCTCTCCGGCAGAGGAATCGTGAAGCACAGAAAACCCTGCGAGCAGGAGTGAACTATCGGTTGGTTTGCCAGTAGAGCATGGGAGATGTTTTGCTCCCAACTCTTGTAGCACTCAGAAGAACAGTGAGTTTTGCCGCCAAGCGGGGAACAGACGGTATGAATTGCTTCCAGAAGGGCCTTGCTGCCATGTCGTTCTGAATAAAGAGCCAGATTGAAGAGCCCGCTCAGCGGGTGTTGGCGTAACACTTCTAACAGGTCACGAGGATCCACAAGTTTGAAAGATGTTCCTATGAGTGCCACCGTTCGCTCCCTCTGTGGAACAGATCTGTCACTGTTTGCAGTACCGGGATGTCGCCTGTCAATGCTGATTTTTGAGACTAGCAGGAATTCAGTTTGCTGGCAATCCCGTAGATAATGCAAACAGGCTGGTCCGCCACGTTTCAAGATCCGTCAGAGCGCGATCAGCCAAAGCCTGACGCCGGTCCCGGCGCTTGCGGATTCTTTGCTCCAACTCCGGGAAGAGACCGTAGGTGATATTCATCGGCTGGAAGCCTTCGGGTGATGCATTGGCGGGATAGCTGAGCAGGGCCCCCAGGGCCGTTGTCGGTGGGGGTGGCTGCAAGATGTTACCTTGATGGTATGCGGCTGCAAACATACCGGCCAGGAAACCACTTGCCGCTGACTCGACGTAACCCTCGACGCCGGTAATCTGTCCGGCAAAGAAGATATTCTGTGCCTGTTTGAGTTGCAGTGTTTCGTTGAGACACGACGGAGCGTTAATGAAGGTATTGCGATGCATGCTTCCCAGGCGGGCAAAGCTGACATTCTCCAGGCCGGGAATGGTGCGAAAGATGCGCTGTTGTTCCGGGTAGGTCAGCTTGGTCTGAAAACCGACCAGATTGTAAAGGTTGGCGTGTCGGTCGTCCTGGCGTAGCTGGACAACGGCAAAGGGGTCGCGCCCGGTGCGTGGATCAGGCAGGCCAACCGGCTTCATCGGCCCAAAGGCAAGGGTCATCTCACCCCGCTCGGCGAGCACTTCAACGGGCATGCAACCCTCAAAATGAACGATTTTTTCGAAATCGCGAGGAGCGACTTTCACGCCTTTGCAGAGGTCCTTGACGAAGGCAAGGTACTGTTGCTTGTCAAAGGGGCAGTTGAGATAATCCGCACCACCTTTGCCGTAGCGTGATGCTGCGTAGACCCGATTTCGGTCGATCGAATCGGTTTCAACGATTGGCGCGATGGCATCGTAGAAATAGAGGTGGTCCTGACCAGTCAGTGCAGCAATCTTTTCAGCAAGTGCATCAGAAGTCAGTGGACCGCTGGCAATGATGACCATGCGGCCCTCTGGAATGTCGGTTATCTCCTGGCGTCGAAGGTTGATGAGCGGGTGTGATTCGATGACCCTGGTCAGGTGATCAGCAAAGCCGTCACGGTCAACCGCCAGTGCACCTCCTGCCGGAACCGCGTGGGCGTCAGCAGCCGCAATAAAGAGGCTGCTGCAGCGACGCAGTTCCTCTTTCAACAACCCTACCGCATTATGCATAGCGGTGCCGCGCAGGCTGTTGGAACAAACCAGTTCGCCGAGGCGGCCGCTCTGGTGGGCCGGTGTCATGCGATGTGGGCGCATCTCGAAGAGCTCCACCGGGATTCCCTGCCGGGCGATTTGCCACGCGGCTTCACAGCCCGCCAGGCCGGCGCCGATGATTATGATAGGCATCATGTTGAAAACCTTGCTCAATTGCTGCGCAACTGCCGGTACATTGTCACCAGCGGCTAAGAGGCCTCAGGTTTCAGTGTTGTAACGAGAGATGGCCGGGTGTCTGCCCAGCCATCTCTGCGTTGTATTGCCGGCTCTGTCAGGATTTTTTCTCGGCCGTTTTTTTGGGTTTGGTCGCCCGAGGCTTCTTCGCCGCTGTTTTTTTAGCAGGAGTTTTCTTCTCCGCCTCTTTCCTGGTTGGGGGCTTTTTGTCCGGCGGGATCAACTCCTTCTGCCAGTCGCAGTCTTCCTGTGGGCAGCGTTGTACCGTGCCCGAGCGCTTGGTTGTCTTGACCTCGGTCAGCGGCCAGGCGCACTTCGGGCAGGCTTCTTGCTTCGGCGGGTTCCAGAGGGCGTATTTGCATTTCGGATAGCGGCTACAGGAGTAGAAAATCTTGCCATAACGGCTCTTCTTCTCCATCATCTCGCCTTCCCTGCACTGCGGGCAACCGATTTCGAGGAACACGGGTTTTTCCAGGGGCTGGATGTTTTTGCATGCCGGATAGGCGCTGCAGGCCAGGAACTTGCCGTAGCGCCCAGCCTTGATCAGCATGCCGGCACCGCACTTGTCGCATTGCTCGTCTGACATGACTGGTTCTTCCGCAGGCAGGCCGTTGACCTCGAGCGGTTCAGTATGCCGGCAGTCAGGAAATCCTGAACAGGCCAAAAAGCGTCCGGAGCGACCCAGCCTGATAACCAGCTTCTTGCTGCATTCAGGACAGCTCTTGTCAGTCTTCTCAGTGGTCAGGTCAGCTTTACTGACCTCCTGATCCTTCTGCTCGAGCAGGGCTATGAAGGGATCCCAGAACTGCTTGACCGACGGTGTCCAATCCTTTTCGCCGCGGGAGATGGCGTCGAGATCCTCTTCCATGGCGGCGGTGAAGTCGTAGTCGACGTAGCGGCTGAAATGCTCGGTCAGCAACTTGGTGACCACCCGGCCGACGTCCTCTGGATAGAAAATGCGCTTCTCCAGGCGGACGTATTTACGGGTCACCATTGTATTCATGATGCTGGCATAGGTTGATGGACGTCCGATACCGTATTCTTCAAGGGATTTTACCAGACTGGCCTCGGTAAATCTGGGCGGCGGCTGGGTGAAGTGCTGTTCCTGGATCAGCTGCTGGCGGTGCAGGTCCTCGCCCTCGGCGAGCGCAGGCAGCAATCCCTCTTTCTCTTCATCGTCACCGTTGTCAGTGCCTTCGATGTAGAGAGTCATAAAACCGGGAAAGCGGAT
Organism: Desulfuromonadales bacterium; assembly: GCA_051305855.1. Classification (GTDB taxonomy): domain Bacteria; phylum Desulfobacterota; class Desulfuromonadia; order Desulfuromonadales; family BM103; genus M0040. The sequence continues at coordinate 3,210 of JBPPMB010000229.1, read as the reverse complement.
GATCTGGCCTGAAGCCCGGAAGCTGTAGCGCTTGCCGGCGGAGATATCGACGCTGGTTGCGTCGAAGATCGCCGGGGTCATCTGTGAGGCGACAGTACGTTTCCAGATCAGCTGGTAGAGGCGGAACTGGTCAACAGTGAGGTGGCTCTTGACCTTGTCTGGAGTATGAGCTATCGAGGTAGGGCGGACCGCTTCATGGGCTTCCTGGGCGTTCTTGCTCTTGTTCTTGAAAATACGCGGAGTGGTGAGAGCGTAGTCCTGGCCGTACAGTTGACAAATGACTTCGTGCGCCTCACTGGTGGCCTGTTGCGAAAGGGCAACCGAGTCTGTTCGCATGTAGGTGATCAGGCCCTGGCTGCCTTCACCTATATCTATGCCCTCATAGAGTTTCTGGGCGGTTGACATGGTTTTGCGTGCCGAGAAGCCGAGCTTGCGGTTGGCTTCCTGTTGTAAAGTGCTGGTGGTAAAAGGAGCTGCCGGGTTGCGTTTACGTTCCTTCTTCTCGAGTTTGGCGATGCGGAACTCGGCCTGCTGCAGATCAGCCATGACCGCCTCGGCACGGGCCTGGTTGCCGATCGCAAATTTATCGAGTTTCGCGCCGTCGATACTGTGCAGCCTGGCGGTGAAGCCGGCTCCGGAAGAATTAGCCAGAAGTGCTTCAATGGTCCAGTACTCGCGGGGTTCGAAAGCCTCGATCTCGCTTTCTCGCTCACAGACCAGTCGCAGGGCGACGGATTGGACACGGCCGGCGGAGAGACCATAGCGGATCTTTTTCCAGAGGAAGGGTGAGAGGTTGAAGCCGACCAGATAGTCAAGCACCGAGCGGGCCTGCTGGGCATCAACCAGGCCACGGTCGATGTGGCGTGGGTTGGCCATGGCGGCCAGGATCGCCGGCTTGGTGATTTCGTGAAAGGTGACGCGTTTGACCTGCGGTTTGTCACCCTCTTCATCGATGCCAAGCGCCTCGAGCAGGTGCCAGGCGATCGCTTCCCCCTCGCGGTCGAGGTCGGTGGCGAGAATCAGTTCGCTGCTTTTCGCCACTTCTTTCTTGAGAAGGTCGATATGCTTCTTGCTCTCGGCCAGCACCTGGTACTTGGGCTCGAAATCGTGCTCGATATCGACTGAGCCCTGCTTGCTGGGTAAGGCGCGCACGTGTCCGTATGAAGCCAGGACCTTGTAGCCCTTGCCCAGGAATTTCTCGATGGTTTTTGCTTTCGCCGGAGATTCGACGATAACCAGGGAATTAGCCATAATATGTGATCAGATCTTTTGTTTGAGAAATGAAAAAGGCCGCAGGGTGTCCCGCAGCCAGTGGCTCGTCAGTTCAACAAGCGCTGCCAGTCATCTTCCAGCAGACAGTCGAACTCGCGACGCCATTCATTCTGTGAGTTAGCGAACATGGTAAGAACCGTAATGGTTTTGATCTCCTTGAGGGTGACTTCGTCATCTGCCATCTGCAGGGCTTTTTCAATGACCTCTTCCTGGATCGCATCATCGAGAATGCCCATGGTTCGAAGCCGTGTCAAAAAGCCGCGGGCTTCTGATGAAAGCGTCCGGTTCTCTTCCGTGGAGAAGACTCTGTGGCTGAGAGCTGGTACGTTCAATGATGTTTCGCTGCCGGAGGGGGAGCAGAGAGCCTGGTTCTCCATCCAGACGAAAGCCGCATCGATCTCTTCAGCTTCAAAGCCGACAGACAGCAACTCTTCGACAAGGTCGTTTTCAGTCATCATGTCGCGGTCATCGAGGAAGTATTGGGCGATAAAACTGACAATCGCCAGAACCCGTTCTCTCAAGCAGTCTCCGATTTTTGTGGATTAATGTCCCCGCCGCCTACGAACATAGCGCCCACCAGGCAGCTTGTCTGCATACCCCTGTAGCTCTAGCTGCAGTAAAATAGCTGAAAGCTCCATAGGTGTCAACCCACTTTCCCCGGCAAGTTCGTCGCTGTGTCGAGGGGTTAGATCGAGCATGGCAAGGACCGTCCCTGCCGGTTCGGCAAGCGGCAGAGCGCTTGCCTCTTTAAGGTTTCGATGCCTGCTGAAGCTTTTGCTAATGCCGAGGATCTCAAGGATGTCCTGCGTTTCTGTGACCGGATGCGCGCCCTGTTTGATCAGCAGGTTCGGCCCGTAACTGGTTTTTCGATCAACCCCGCCCGGCACCGCCATCACCTCCCGCCCCTGCTCGAGGGCAAACTCGGCTGTGATCAATGAGCCGCTGTTGCGTGACGCTTCAATCACCAGGGTGGCTTTGCTGAGTCCGCTGATGATGCGGTTGCGGCCTGGGAAATGCCCAGGCAGAGGCTCACTGCCGGGTGGGTATTCGGAGATAAGAGCGCCTTGCTCGATGATCTGCTGATAGATCAGGGCATTCTCTTGTGGGTAAATCCTGTCAATACCGCAGCCGAGGACCGCCATGGTTCTGCCGCCACTGCGGAGGGCCCCGCGATGAGCAGCGGCATCGATGCCGCGGGCCAGGCCGCTGATAACAACCAGGCCTGCCGTGGCCAACTCTTCGGCCAGCTGTTCAGTGAACAATCTGCCGAAATCGCTCGGGTGGCGGGTACCGACGATGGCCAGGGCCGGCCCCTCGGGCAAACGGCCACAGCCGTAAAGAAGGGCAGGTGGATCCGGAATCTGGCGCAAAGCTTCCGGGTAGTCATGATCCCACAGAGTGAGTAGCCAGCCGCCTATTTTTTCCAGGCGCTGGCAGGCCTCTTGTATCTTGGACGAAGTGGCTTCGGGAATCATGACTGCCAGATTTTCACGCAATCCCGGCAGCTTTGGCCAGCCATCTCCGGCAGCATCAAGGGCTTTTTCAGGGGTTTTGAAATGTTCGACCAGGTGCATCAGGCCGACACGACCAAGGCCCGGTGTTAACTGCAGACGCAGCCAGGGCAGCAGGTGGTCCATGGGCTCCCTCCATGAGGATATGACATCAATTCAATACAATAAAAATTCTGGACGGGCTGGCAGTCCAGCCCATCCAGAGGGGGTGCAGGCAGATTACCGGACGAACGTTATTTGATCTTGGTCCGGACCTTGTCTCCACGATAGAGCGGCATGTTGGTGGTGCGGATGATCAAGGCTTCGGCGAAACCCTTACGGACATCGAGGACAATTGCGTCACCCAGGTCGATGTCGGGCAGGATCAGTACCTTGTTCTTGTCGACTTGCTCGGTCGCTTCACGCTGGCGGTAGAGATCGAGTTCAT
>JBPPMB010000216.1:0-5895 GCA_051305855.1 Desulfuromonadales bacterium | reverse complement strand
ACAAGTTGCCCACGGTTTTAAGATGGTTTTCAGCCAATATCGGCTTTCACCACATTCACCATCTGAACTCTCGAATCCCCAACTACAGGCTGAAGAATTGTTACGAAGCCATTCCAGCGCTTAGCGAAAAGTCGGCTCTCACGATCCGGAAGAGTCTCTCCACAGTTCGCTTGAAACTCTGGGATGAGGAATGTATAAAACTTGTTGGTTTTGATTGAATAGCCAAAGGGGTTCCATCCTTCAGCCTATAAAGATTTTATAGCCGATTCAGTGACTTTCAACTATTCAGCTTCTGTTTTTTTTAAACTGAGCCTCTAGAAAAGTTTTGCACTCTGAAGTGGTTGAAATTTCACTGCATTGTTCAATAGGCAGAGACAAGTTTGGAGCCTTAGAGTACGCTTTTTGATGACAAATGCGGAATCTAAGCTCGTCGATCTCAAGCAAAATCGATTGTTCAGTACCATGGATAGGTCCCCTTAATCTTTGAAATGTAACGGTACAGCCACCGGTACCTCCGAATGGCGCCGTAATCGGACAGGTCGAGGTGATCCCGCGCCCCGAACTCAACGACGACCCGGCCTTTCGAATCTCTCATCGGTTCGCCATGTGTGTCGCGGGCGATCCAGTACTGAATCAAATTTTCTCCCCGGGCTATTTCCGCTTCCCGTGGGCCCTGGATGGCTTCGGCCAGAGGTTGCGACCAGCCGACCGCAAGCAGTTCGCTGTTCAGGGCGATACTCAGCGGCTCGAGATTGTATGTTCCCACCAACGCGAGCTGTCGATCGATAATGGCAACTTTTCCATGCAGGTTGTGCTGATTGGACGCGACATAGAGTTTCAGGGTGGGAACCTGTGCCAGCAGTTCCGGCCACTGTTCCAGGAAGACACCCTGGCTCATGGGGTTATCGCTGGACAGAGGGCTGTTTGTGATCACGGTAATGCGAACCCCGCGGGCGGAAGCCTCTGCGAGAATCTCAACGGCCTCCTCGGGCAGCACCAGATAAGGGTTCTGGATAAAGATCTCCTCCCGCGCGCTGCGTACGAATTGGATGAGGCTGCGGGTGATGGAGTCGTCGGCCTTTACCAGGCGGCACCGGCTATTGACGATGCGTATATCCGCAGAGACTGAAGGCGGCCTTTTCTCTTTCAACGCACCGCGTAGATTGGGCACCCGGGAGAGTTCGTCGATCCACGGCAGCTTCTTGTCCTTGATCGACTCCGCGACCTCTTCCGGGATGGGACGACCGTGTAGCCAGGCGTCCATGGCCCGATAGGCCAGGAGCAATTCCTCCTTCGAATCCTTCAGGTCGATGACCTCCCGATCCACCGATTTAGATTCACCGCTGTCGTATTCTGCGGAAAAGGCTTTTTCCAGCGCGCTGCCGATTTTTCTTCCCGACAAAAGGATATCGGTGTCCTGGTAGGATTTGCCGTCGTCTTCCGGAGGCGCAAAATAGTCGGCGGAGATATTCCGACCTCCGATCAGAGCCGTCATATCATCGGCGAGAAGAATCTTGTCGTGCGCGCTGATCAAAACAGCCGCCGGATTCAAAGTCAGAAAGGCATCGGAAAAGCGATAGATCAATGGGCGGTACATGCGGATGTTGACCTTCCCGGCGCCGACCAACGCATCCAGGTAGTCATTGCCCTGAAAGCTGCGCGACATCTTGACGCCCATGGCATCGAGGAGCAAACGTATCCGGAGCCCATCCTGCGCCTTTTTAACGAGATGGCCGAGAAATGAAATTCCGAAAACGTCCTGCTTCAGAATGAAATAACAGATGTCCAGCCGTTCGTTGGCATTCTGCAGCAGGCGCCAGCGCTCGAGCCATGCCATCCCGTTGTCCTCTATGAGGAGCGCATCGTCTTTCTGCCCGTCTCCCTCGGAAAGCTCGTCGAAAGCTTCCCGGAGCGTAAAGCTTCGGTCCTTGGGATTTGCAAAAAGATCCAGCCCAACCCGGTCTGGCAACTGGACCGTCAATACGGCTCGACCCAGGAGCCAGAGAACACCGAGCACGACCGGGACAGCCAGGATGATTTTTCCAATCTTCAGTTTCATCGATCGCCCTTTCTCCTGACACGCCGGTTCCTCTGCCACTACTTCATTATAGCTGCGTTCCAGGCTCCTACAAAAGGTCTCCCGCCCATGGACTTGTTGAATCAGAGAAAACCGGTAAACTTTTTTTCATCGCTAAGGCCTGTCCTCTCTCCCAGGACGGATTAATGGCTGTAGCCATTTTCTTACATTGCAGGATATTCAGTAATATCTGATCAACTCGGGTTTGCGGATCTGAAAACAATGTAAAACAAAATCCAGGACAGTTAAGCTGATCGGTTTTGTTGGACAAACCCAGGTCGTTGAATTGGCCCGCGCCTATCCCGACAAAGCCAATGAAAGAGCCAGGTGTATTGATTATCGCCATGTCATTCACGCGCTGGCCACCAAGCCACAGGTCTTCCGCTTTTCCAACTTCCGCGACGAATTATTTCCCGACGACAACTAACGACAGTTGTGGAAAATTGTTGATCAAAAGCTTCCGGCCAAAGACGCCTGCAAGTGGATGGTCGCCGTGTTGCGCATCGCTGCAGACCACCAGTGCGAGAGCCGGACCACGTCCCGGGACGACGAAAGGTGGGCGTCTAGGTACCGGGCGTTCTGATCGTTCACGGTGAGGGTCTCGTAGACGGGGCGGATGATCTTGAAGCGGATGGACTTCTGGAGGGAGTGCTCCTCGATGTTGCTGGCTGCGTTCTTCGGGATACGTTTACTCATGGGTGCCTCCTGTGGCGTTGCCGTTTTAAGCAATAAAAAAGGCCCTCCCGAGGTGGGAGAGCCGTGTGTGGTGGTTTGTGTATTGGCGGGTTGGAAGCAGCCGCCGTTATCTACAATGTATTTGTTTGGGGTGAGTCAAGGGTGGTGATCTGAATTCAGGTCGGGACAAAAGTGTCAATAAACTTATAATCTTATGTCCCCATTTTCCGATTTCCGGCCTTCCGGGTCGTGTTGATAGAAGAGGCGCATAGAGATCAGGTTGGCGCGGCTGAAACCTTTGGCTGCTTCATTTTTCAAATATTATCCTTCTCTCTACTCGTTGAGGCTCAAGCCCAAACCAGTCCCAGATTTGTCATCACCAGATCGGCCGTCGCACACGATTTCCCGATCTCATTGCGCACCTCTTTCGACATGCGCTTTTCCCGGAGGATATGGCTCACTTGATCGACCCGAACAATTTCCACCAATGCCGAGCATTGTTGCAGGTCTTTCTGTTTCTTCCACTCCTTGTCCGCTCCGCTACGACGCTGCGCAACAATGAGCTTGTGAACCATCAGCGCTTCAGGTGAGGGTATTTTCAAGGAGTAGTCTTCCACTGTCACTTCAACCGGACTTAAAAACAGAATATCGATAAAAGGCAGCGGTTGCGCAGTGATCTGCCAGGCGGGGATAGTGACTGCCGGCGGCGCCTGTCCACCCTTTCGATGCATCAAAAATTCGAGTTCAAAGGTATCTTTCACTTATTTTTCAATCCCGGAAGGATAGGTGGTCAGCGATTCGTACCCAAGCCGTTCAAGAAGCTCAGGTAGCGGCGCACCCGCTTTTCGATGTACTTTACTGTGTACGGCAAAGTCGATATCGTTGGTCGCAAGGCCGTAAACCAGGTCGAATTTCTGCGTATAAATAACCATTGGCCAGCTACCGACCAACAGGCTGTGTTCGAAAAAACCGACCCGGCTCAGTTCACGTAACAACACGTTTACCGGGTCGATAAATGGGGTTCGCTGACATTCTAGCTGCATGTATCGTCAATCTTTTCCGACAATCGTGTCAATCGTTGCAATCCGTTTTTTATTCGCTCTGAGGATCGCTTCAAGTTTTTTACGGCGCTCAATCAAGGGCTTGCACTCTTCGGCCTGCTCACGAGACAGGTGCTTGAAAACGACCTTTTCCCCGTCGCGATAGCGCAAACAGGGATAGGCATAGACCTTCTTGCCGTTCTTAACCTTGCGCTCGCCTAATGAACCTTTGGGCAGGTTACCCAGCTCGGCGCACAGTCGTTCGGCCATATTTTCGCAGCGGCTGCGTTCGGACTTCAACATATTGAGCACGGATTGATCTTTTTTGTCGGCACGCATATGTTTCTCCATTTTTTGTACCAACAGACTAACACATACCTGAAAGATGTAGTACAAGTTATTGTACCAACAAAGTTCTTATTATAACGATAGGGTTTTAACGCATCCACTTGCCGGAGTAGCCGACGGAGCTTTGCATCCAGCCAGGGTGCATCCGGGATGATGACGGCGATGGTCTTCTCGTTGTCGATGGCTATGACCACCTCGTAGACCTCTTTCCCTGCTTCACTGAAAACTTCGACGAATTCGAAATAGGGGAGGCCATCCGGATCATACAACCCCTCGGGGCCGATCTCGGGTATATGGCAGGGGTCGTCCCCGGCCTCCAGGACGATGATGTGTCCGTGTTCTTCGGGGGAGTAACCTGCGCCTTGGAATTGGATGGATCTCAGGATGGCCAGCTCTGGGATGGTGCCACGGAGGGCCAGGGCTTGGTCAGTGGACAGAATTTTGATCATGATGGTCTCTCCTTATAGATGGGTGTTTCACAATATTCCCTGATCGGCAAAGCTGTAATGTCTGCCGTCACCGATGACTATGTGATCCAGCAAACGGATTCCCAGCAGCTCGCTGACTGCCTTGAGGCGCATCGTGATCTCTCGATCCTCAGCACTGGGAGTGGGGTCTCCCGAGGGGTGATTGTGTACCAGCAGCAAGGCCGCCGCCGAAGAGAGCAGGGCGGACTTATAGACTTCCCTCGGGTGCACGATGCTGGCGTTCAGACTGCCGGTCGAGACTTGGTCCAGGCAGAGGAGCCGATTCTTGCTGTCCAGGTGAACGGCCCAGAAGTGCTCCTTCGTCTCTCTGCTCAGGAAATCGAACAGACGGACCACGTCCCTGGACGAGGAAAGGTGTGCGTCCAGATACCGGGCGTTCTGATCGTTCACGGTGTGGGTTTCGTAGACGGGGCGGATGATCTTGAAGCGGATGGACTTGAGTTTCCTTTGGGGCCTGTTGGCATCGTTCATGGGGTGGGTCACCTTTAAATAAAAAAGGCCCTCCCGAGGTGGGAGAGCCGTGTGGTGCTGTTGCGGAACACTTGCTAATCAATTCTCAAATGTCAGAGGGTGCCCATTTCTTATTTGTCAGGTGTAGTAAGAATTTCGCATTTATGCCAATCTGGGCACATAAAAACAATGTAAGAATAAAATAAGATTGACCTACAAAACGATGGCCACATGGCTTTACCCGCGTGGCTACTTCCTCTTTGTCTGGGTCAGAGAAAAAACCACGCAAATCAACCCGTATGTCCAGCGCCAGGGCGGACTGGACAGCATTCGCTATTTTTAAGATCGCCTGGCCGCCTTTGTCGACGACTATCGCCTTGAGATGCCCGAAGGGATTATCCTACGGACACCTAGGCTACCGTAATCCCAAAAAGCCTGCGATGAAAAGCACCACAACAATAACACCAATGATGTAAAAAATATTGTTCATGTCAATTTCTCCTTTCTTAGGTGTTGTCGGATCGTCTACAATCTTCAAGTTGATCTTGATTAACATAAGTATAGCATATGGTGTGCCAATAACATTAGGGAAGCAGGAAGTTGTTATTTATCCTATAATTAAAGTAGTTTGAATTAGTATGAGACGACAACAGAACAGTGTGAAATGATTCGTTTGGCCTCAGCATTTGGTTCGATCCGCCTCATATTGAGGGGGTCACATGTGGGCTTGACAAATGGGTGTTTGAAAGTTCTTGCAGTAGCCCGAGTGAGGTAGGCTGGAAAAAGTAGACACCAATTCGATAGTCTACGTGGCTTA
>JBPPMB010000258.1:0-2646 GCA_051305855.1 Desulfuromonadales bacterium | reverse complement strand
CCTTTTGGCCCTGACGCAGAGTAGTGGCGTCGCCCTGCTTCTCGTGGGAACGGCCGTGGGTGCCGGCCTCGCCTTCGTCTTGTTTTGCTCGACTGTCGTCGCCATTCCCATGCTCCTCCACCGCGACGTGGACTTCATCTCCGCCCTGATCGACAGCTGGCGCACCGTATTTGAGAACTTGCCAGCCATGGTCTTCTTCGGCCTCTGCGTGGCGGTGTTGACCGTCCTTGCCTTGCTGCCGGTGTTTCTTGGACTTGTGGTGGTTTTGCCATTGCTGGGGCACGCCACGTGGCACCTCTATGTAAAGTCGCGGCACATCGAAGAGCGGCCGACCTAGATTCCGCAATGATCAACACACGACAAGTTGTGAGGAAAGCCCCAGGCCTCACATGCCGTCGAGTAGAGCGGGTTTTGATTGGGTACTGGTGGTTTTAGTCAAACGTTCAGCTTCCGAGATGACCGCGAAGGGTCCAGACTGTGTGAAAACGCGTTTCGTGCTATGATTCTTCTGTCACTTGCGGGAGGATTTAATGAAGCGTTTTGTTGAAGGCGTTGATCGCCTGCAAAGCACTCTTTTTCCAGATGCACTTGAGGATTGGGTTGGTGAAGACAATCCGGTTCGGGTGATCGATGTCTTTGTTGACGAGCTCGATCTTGGCGGTCTTGGATTTGACCATGTAGATCCGCAGGCGACGGGAAGGCCGGGCTATCATCCTGCGGTTCTGCTGAAACTCTATGTTTATGGCTATCTGAATAGGGTCCAATCGAGCCGCCGCCTTGAGCGTGAAGCCTGCCGTAACGTTGAAGTCATGTGGCTGACTGGCAGACTTGTGCCGGATCACAAGACCATAGCCGACTTCCGCAAGGACAATGGCCGTGCGATCCGCAATGTCTGCAGCAGGTTCATTGTCCTGTGCCGCCAGCTTGACCTGTTCGCGGATGCGTGCGTTGCGATTGATGGGTCCAAGTTCAAGGCGGTCAATACACGCGACAAGAACTTCACCCGCGCCAAGATGAAGAGGCGCATGGAGCAGATCGAGGAAAGCGTTGGGCGTTATCTGCACCAGCTGGACAGCGCCGACAGGCAAGAGCCGTCTCAGGCGCGCACCAGCAAGACCACCCGGTTGAAGGACAAGGTCGTGATACTGAAGCAGGAGATGCAGCGCCTGGAAATACTTGAAACCCGGATGCTTGCAACACCGGACCAGCAGATATCACTCACCGACCCCGATGCCCGGTCCATGGCAACGAGTGGCCGTGGTTCCGGCATGGTAGGCTACAATGTTCAGGTTGCGGTGGATACCACGCATCATCTGATTGTTGCCCACGACGTGACCAATGTCGGCACGGACCGGTCGCAACTCTTTCAAATGGCGCAGAAAACCCAAGCCATTCTCGAAACCGATGAGTTGGATGTGGTTGCCGACCGGGGCTACTTCAGCGGCACGGAAATCCTGGCCTGTGATGAGGCGGGTATCACGGTCACGCTGCCCAAACCGCAGACCTCAGGCAACAAAGGCAAAGGCCTGTTCGTCAAGCAGGACTTTCGCTATGTGCCGGGCGAAGATGTTTATCTTTGCCCTGCCGGCGAACGCCTGGTCCACCACTTCACCAATGAAGAAAAAGGGCTGACGCTGCGCCGCTATTGGACCAATGCTTGCCAGAGCTGTGCCATCAGGGATCGCTGCACGACCGGCAAGGAACGCCGGATCACCCGTTGGGAACACGAACACATTCTTGAAGCCGTCCAACAACGCTTGGACGAGCACCCTGAGAAGATGCGTCAGCGGCGTGAAACGGTCGAGCATACGTTTGGCACAATCAAGTCATGGATGGGTGCCACCCACTTCCAAATGAAAACACTGAAACGGGTTGCCACCGAGATGGCGCTGCATGTGCTGGCCTACAACCTCAAACGCGTTATCAACATCCTTGGCATCAACCAGTTGATGGCGGCAATGAGAGTGTGAGCCACTGTTGGGCGTAATTTATCTCCCCATACGGCCAAGTCACCGCCCAGGGCCCCATGTCCCGCCCATAAGATGACATCAGACGCCGAAACAGAGAAATTAAGCCGCGAATGCCGGTCTTGCAAAAAATACGAAGCTATAAAAAAATAACCGCGCGTTTTTACACAGCCTGGGTCAAAAGCAGACGTCAGACATTCCTCGCGTAATGTCCGTTGTTGGACTGATCGAGGACATTTTTTATGATTTATGAGAAAGATAAATTATTCCCCGGTGAATAACCGGTGGAAATGGTCCACAACATGAGGAAAGGGTGATCGCCGGGAGATAATAGATTTGTGCCAAAGCTGATGTTGCCCCAGAGTAGCCGGAAAGGCTATGGTGTCGCCAGATACGGTATTCCTTGGGAATGTCTGTTGAGACTGAACCTCACGATCCAGGAGCTACTGCCATGAAGCTGTTCGCCGTGTCGTTGGCTTTTATCTGTCTTGGCTCATTTACCGCCCTTGCCGATTGCCCAACCCCGCCAGGCCTTGCTGCGTGCGAAAGCTGCCACACGCTTGAGCCAGGGCGCAAACCCCGGGCGACTGGCCCCAATCTGGTAGGTGCAGTCGGCCAGCCGGTTATGAATGATGCCAAATTCGAGTTCTACTCGTTAGCGATGAAGGCGGCGAAGTCC
>JBPPMB010000159.1:0-2243 GCA_051305855.1 Desulfuromonadales bacterium | reverse complement strand
TTCAGGAGAAAACATCTTGAGTAAAGCACAGAGTTTCACTGACCGGTTGTGGGATTTTTTCTGTTCCCTGAAACTGGCGATCAGCATCCTGATTCTGCTTGCGACGACCTCGATCATCGGCACGGTCATCGAGCAGAACCTGGATCCTCAGGAGTACCTGCAGAAGTACGGCATGAGCGAGTCGACGTACAAGACGCTCGATGCCCTGCAGTTTTTCGACATGTACCATTCCTATTGGTTCCTCTCTTTGATGGGCCTGTTTGCCGTCAACCTGATCTGCTGCTCGATCAAGCGCCTGCCGCGCATTATCAAGGTTGTGCGTGAGCCGGTTCTGGTGGCAGATGACGGTCTTTTCCGGACGTTTTCCAATAAAGAGGAAATCGTCACGGCCGGCACGCTCGAGAGCGTACGCGACAAGGTGGTTGCGCTGCTCGGCAAAAAGTTCGCCACGCCGGTGGTGACCGAACAGGAGGGCAAGGTCTACCTCTTTTCGCAAAAGGGGTCCTTGTCCCGTTTCGGGGTTTATGTCACCCACGCATCGATTCTGATCATCTTTCTCGGCGCCATGATCGGCAACGTCTGGGGCTACAAGGCGTACGTCAACATCGGCGAGGGGCAGACAATCAACCAGGTCTGGCCACGGGGCAGCAAAGAGCCTCTGCCGATCGGCTTCGCGGTGCGCTGCGACAATTTTGATGTCAGCTTCTACGAGGGGGGTGGTCGGCCGAAGGAGTTCGCCAGCGATCTGGTCGTGCTCGAGAACGGCCGGGAGATTCTGAAGAAGCGGATCGTGGTCAACGATCCTTTAAACTACAAGGGACTGACCTTCTACCAGTCGAGCTACGGTCCGGCCGGCGACCCGATCTACCAGTTCCGCGTCAAGCATCGCGAGACCGGCGAGACGGTCACGGTCAAGGGCGCGCAGGGCAAGCGCCTGGCCTTGCCGGGTGGTTCTGCCCTGATCCCCATGGGCTATGCCGAGAGCTACCAGAGCTTCGGCCCGGCCGCCCAGATCAGTATCGATGCCGGTGTCAACCAGCGCGGCACGCCGTTCATCGTGTTCAAGAATTACCCGCAATTCGACGAAAAACGCGGCGGTGCCTACGCGATCAGCCTGGTCGATGTCCAGCAGAGCTACTACACCGGCCTGCAGGTGGCCAAGGACCCCGGGGTCTGGGTGGTCTGGCTCGGCTGCCTGCTCATGGTGATCGGCTCCTGTGGCGCCTTCTTTCTCTCCCATCGGCGCATCTGGGTCAGCATCCAGCCCCTTAACAAAGGGATCGGCGTCAAGTTCGGCGGTGCCGCCCACCGCAATCAGCCTGCTTTCGCGCTCTTCTTCGATGAATTGAAAAAAGACTTCGACGACGCCCTGTCGTCCTGACGGAGGAATACAAGATGACCAGTTCCCTTTTGTTCAACATCACAACGGTTGCCTATTTTGCCGCCATGGTGGTCTTTATTGTTTATCTGACCGCGAAGAGCAAGTCGGTCGGTTTGGTCGCCACGCTGATCTGCTGGGTCGGTTTTGTCGCCAATACCGCGGCCATCGGCATGCGCTGGTACGAAGCCTATGCCATGGGCTACGAGCAGGCACCGCTCTCCAACCTTTACGAATCGATCGTTTTCTTCGCCTGGTCGATTTTGATGATTTACCTGCTTTTCGATCTCAAGTACAAGCAGCGTGCGATCGGCGCCTTTGTCGTGCCCTTTGCCTTCGCCGGCATGATCTGGGCGCAATGGAGCCTTGACGCCACCATTCAGCCCCTGGTTCCGGCGCTGCAGAGCAACTGGCTGACCTATCACGTTTTTACCTGTTTTATCGGTTACGCGGCCTTTGCCATGGCCTGCGGTGTCTCGATCATGTATCTGATCAAGGTCGGCAAAGAAGAGAAGTCCGCGGAATCATCGCCGGCCGGCGGGATTGTCGGCATGTTCCCGAGCGCCAAGGTGCTTGACGACCTCAACTACAAGGCGATCATGGTCGGCTTCCCGATGCTGACGCTTGGCATCATCACCGGCGCCGCCTGGGCGAACTACGCCTGGGGGACTTACTGGAGCTGGGACCCGAAGGAAACCTGGAGCCTGATCGTCTGGTTCATTTACGCCGCCTTCCTGCACGCCCGCTTCACGCGCGGCTGGGTCGGTCGTCGCGCCGCCTGGCTGTCGATCGTCGGCTTTGCCGCCACGATTTTCTGTTACCTCGGCGTCAACCTGGTGCTCTCCGGCCTGCACTCTTACGGGGG
>JBPPMB010000151.1:0-4031 GCA_051305855.1 Desulfuromonadales bacterium | reverse complement strand
ATATGTTGCCGATCTTCCAGGTCGCGCTTGACGCAGGGCAGGGCGGCGAAGGTGGCGATGAAGGAGACTGCGGCGATGAGCAGCAGCATTAACGCCGAAAGTGGATCGACCAGCAGTTCGATCCCCCATGGAGGTGTCCAGGCACCGGCGGTATAGCTCAGGTCACCGAGCATAAGTGTCCGCTTGAGCACGGCAATCGCCAACAGGCTCGAAAGCCCCAGAGCCCCCAATACCATCGGTGCAATGACCTTGCGGTTAGTGCGGCCGAAGATGTTGACCAGGAAGGCGGTCAACAACGGCGCCGCCATCACATACATATGCAGATTGGATGTCATTCGTTCTCAATCTTGTGCAGGATTTCGTCTTCTTCCAGGGTCCCGTACTTGCGATAGATACGCTGCATGACCGCCAGGGCGACCCCGGTCACGCTGACCCCGACGACGATCGCTGTCAGCATGAGTACGTGGGGCAGGGGGTTGACCACCTGGTTTACATCCACTTGCCCCTGCAGTGCGGCGTACTTATCAAGAATCGGAATGCTGCCGCCCTTCTTTGCTCCGGTAGAGACAAAAAACAGGATGATCGCTGTCTGAAAGATGTTCATACCCAGCAGTTTCTTGACCAGATTGCGTTTGCCGATCATGGCATAAAAGCCGATCATCATCAGGACCACATAGAACCAGTAGTTATATTTGGCGATGACGTGATCCAGGATACTTTCCATTTACAAGCCCTCGTCGAGGCGGCCGGAAGAGGCCATGTCCCAGTAGATGGAGACCATTATTGTCGTAACACCCATGCCAACGCCTACCTCGACCAGAAAGATTCCGTGGGAACGCCAGGAGATCGGGTCGATCGGCAGAATTTTTGCGAGCGCGCTGTAATCGAGGAACATCCCGCCAAGCAGCGCACAGAGAGTGGCGATGCCCGTGTAGATCAAGGCACCGGTATTGGCCAGTATGATGTCCGTGCTTTCCGACAGGTAGCGTTTGCTGGCCGGCAAACCAAAGGCAAGAGCGAACAGGATCACCGAAGCGCCGAGGACAACGCCTCCCTGGAAGCCGCCACCCGGGCTGTAGTGGCCATGGACGATAACATAGAGACCGTAGAGCTGGATGAAAGGGACCATCAGGCGCACCGTAGTTTCGAGAATGGTGTCGCGTTGCGGAATGCGATCGCGTGCCTCCTGCAAGCTGATTCTCATGGGTCTTCCCTCCGCCTCAGAATGCCCATGACCGCCATGCCGGCGCTGTAGATGACCACCAGTTCGAACATGGTGTCGTAGCCCCGGTAATCACCGAGAACGGCGGTGACGATATTCGGCACATGGGTTTCTTTGACTGCATTTTCCACGTAATGGACCGATATGTTGCGATTGGGCGGCGACTGCGGGTCGCCCCATGCAGCGAAGTCAGCGGTGCCGTAGAGCAGCAGCGCACCGGTGATCAGGGTTGCCAGTAAAGCCAGGGGTTTCAATCTTTACTCCTGCGTGTGGTGCGGAAAATAGCTGAGATAAAAAATATGGTACTGACCCCAGCGCCGACTGTCGCTTCGGTAAAAGCGACATCGACCGCGCCCATCTCTGCCCAGAGCAGGCACATGAGGAAACTGTAGGCACTGAAGATGATGGTTGCCGAGAGCAGATCTTTCACAGTAATCGTCGCTACAGCGCAGAAAACCACCAGCAACAAAAGAACCAGGTCGAGTTGCCAGATCATTTACGTGTCCCCTTCCTCAGCCAGGGATCGACACCGACGATCAGCGCGGCCTTGGTGATCGCCTGGGTCGCTGTAGGGCTGGCCATGAAAATGAAGAAAACAATGAAGAAAACTTTCCAGCTGACCAGAATGCTGCTGAAGCTCAAGTCGTGCAGATTGTACAGGGCGATGGCTGACACAGCGAGGGTCGCCGCCAGAGTGTCACACTTGCCGGTAGCATGGAGCCGTGAATAGAAATCCGGCAGACGCAGGATGCCGATGGTGCCTATGGCAAAAAAGAAGACCCCTGAGACCAACAGTAATGTCACCAGCCAGTTCATGCCGATCCCTCCTTTTCAATAGCCAGATCATCCTCGAGATGAACCCGCTTGCTGCGTCGGAAGTACTTGCAGGCACCGATGGTTGCGATGAAGTTGAGCAACGCATAAGCCAGGGCAATGTCGATGAACATCGGCATGTTTTCGTAGATTAAACCGATGAGCAGCAGCAAGACGGTGGTTTTGGTGCCGATCATGTTCACGCCGACAATCCGGTCAAGGACCGTCGGCCCGCCGAGCGCCCGTACCAGTGTGAGAAAAATCAACATCACCAGGGCCAGGGCGACCGAGAGAAACACCTGACTCATCATGCTTCCTCCGGTTCCAGTGCACGAGCGATGCGTCTTTCCATTTCACCGGGCAGGTTTTCGGCGGCGCTCCTGGTAAGCGCGTAGACCGTCATTTCGTCATCCTGCATGCTGACCGTAATGGTACCGGGCGTCAAGGTGATTGACTGGGCAAAGGTCACTCGGGCAAAGTTCGATTTGAGCTTGGTTTTGAAACGGATCAACTGCGGTTCCATCTTGTCGAGCATCTGCGGATGCAAAACGATATAGGCGACTTGCAGGCTGGACAGCACAATTGCCCAAAACAGCCAGGGCAAGTAGGCGAGCATGCCGAAGATTTGCCTGGCCCGCACCTCGACGCGCAGGCCATCGAACAACATCTCCCCGGAGAAGAGCGCAACCAGCAGACAACAGATTACCCCGAGGGACAGGTGAAAGACATCGAACATGCCAGACAGGATGGCCCAGAAACCCAACATGATTGCAAACGTGGCAAGCTTCGCTTTCATAAGCCTCTTCAACCAGGTGAGCCTTTCAGTAACGTTCGACTGCAAAGGCAGAATAAGAATGGCGAGATATAAAACATGAATCTAATTATCAAAACGCTACATGTCTTAGCATGATCACTGCTGGTTGGTCAATAGAATCAGTACATTGCGGAGATTTCTTGTCTGACGCTCCGGCCTCGCTTATAATTATGCAAACGGCCGATTCTACAGTAGATTCGCGACAACTATAAAACCATGTTTTTTTTGAGGTCCCCATGAAAAAAACCCTGTGTGCGGCAGCCATTCAATTCAATATCACTCTTGGCGAGATAGACCGGAACCTCATGACAGTTGAGGCGGCTCTGGACCGGGTTGCAAAACAGAACGTGCAGCTGGCTGTACTTCCGGAAATGTGGAGTGCCGGTTACGATTACAAGCGATTGGCAAAACATGCGGCTCAAACTCCCCGGGTGATTGAAGCCCTCTGCCGACAAACGGCTGAGCTCAGTCTGGTGGTCGTCGGCAGCCTGCCGGAGCTGGATGAAGGCAAAATTTACAACACCGCATATGTGATTGATCGGGGTCTCTTGGTTGGCAGCTATCGGAAGCTCCACTTGTTTTCTGCTATGAGTGAAGATCGATTCCTTTCACCTGGCGTTCGGACCCTTGTGGTGCCGACTTCGGCCGGCCGGCTCGGTATCGCGATCTGTTACGATCTGCGCTTTCCGGAGTTGTTTCGCAAGATGGCGCTAGAGGGGGCAGAAATTATCTGCCTGCCGGCAGAATGGCCCAAGCCCCGCCAGGAGCATTGGCGAACCCTGCTGCGTGCCAGGGCCATGGAGAATCAACTTTTTGTGGTGGCGACCAACTGCTGCGGCATCCAGGGTGATCTCGATTTCTTCGGCATGAGTCTGTTGCTGTCTGTCCGTGGCGAAGTCCTCGCCGAAGGCGGTGAGACGGAGACCGAGTTGGTCGCAACCTTTAATTACCAGGAAATGGTTGACTACCGGACTCAGATTCGTTGTTACCATGACCGGCGTCCGGAGGTTTACGGAACCTTGCTGTGATACGTGAGGCGCAAGTTTTCGTCCGGAAACGGCCCTTTTCCGCAATCTCTGCGTCAATCGGCGGATTTGATTGTGCGGCGTAAAGGACTACGCCTCCGCTCAAATCCTTGATTTCCTTGACCTTGCGAAAAATTGCTCGTTTCCAGATCGAAAA
>JBPPMB010000117.1:0-27248 GCA_051305855.1 Desulfuromonadales bacterium | reverse complement strand
GCTCAACCGAAGGGCATCACAGGTGAAGGCAGTGAGCGTACCGGTTTTGACACGATGAAATATTCCGACGCAGAAGTTGAGCGGATCAGCCATGTTGCTTTCCAGACTGCCCGCAAACGCAGCAAAAAGGTTTGCTCTATCGACAAGGCGAATGTCCTCTCCACCTCGGTGCTCTGGCGTGAAGTCGTGAATCGGGTTGCCAGGCAATATCCAGATGTCGAACTCTCCCATATGTATGTTGACAATGCGGCCATGCAGCTGGTGCGCTGGCCGAAGCAGTTTGACGTCATGCTGTGCGGCAATATGTTCGGCGATATTATCTCCGACGAAGCGGCCATGCTGACCGGTTCTCTCGGCATGCTTCCTTCCGCGTCTCTGGCAGAGGGGACCTTTGGCATGTACGAACCGTCAGGTGGCAGTGCTCCTGATATCGCCGGGCAGGGAATTGCCAACCCGATCGCCCAGATACTGTCTGCGTCGATGATGCTGCGCTATTCTTTCGGCATGATCGAGTCTGCTGATGCCATCGATACTGCCGTAGAGAAAACACTCAATCAGGGCTTCCGCACCGCCGATATATTCCAGGGCAAAGACGGCGAGCAGAAGGTAAATACTGTGGCAATGGGTGATGCAATTATCGCCAATTTTCAGGGGTGTGAGGCTTGAGGCTGGATGCTGGAGGTGTGAGGCATTTGGCCTAGAGAGGCATGATCGTGTTATGATCAATGTCAGAATACTCACTTTTGACTTGAACCGTTGCGGTGCAGAAGTTCTGTACCTTTATAACAATAAACGAGAAAAGGAATATTAAGATGAAGGTCGGTATCGTCGGTTGGCGAGGGATGGTCGGTTCAGTTCTCATGCAGCGCATGCAGGAAGAAAACGATCTGGCTGGTATTGAGCCGGTTTTTTTCTCTACTTCACAGGCCGGGCAGGAGGCACCGATGGGCGCCGGTTCGCTCAAGAGCGCCGATGACCTTGCAGAGTTAAGCAAGCTTGATGTGATACTGACCTGTCAGGGTGGTGATTATACCAAGTCGGTTCATCCGGCCTTGCGCAACTCGGGATGGAATGGTTACTGGATTGACGCGGCCAGCTCCTTGCGCATGGAACCGGATGCAGTCATTATCCTTGATCCGGTCAATCGCAAGGTCATTGATCAGGCCCTGGCTGACGGAGTCAAGGACTTTATCGGCGGCAACTGTACGGTCAGTCTGATGCTGATGGCCCTTGGCGGTCTGTTCCGGGCCGGCCTGGTGGAATGGGTCTCGACAATGACCTACCAGGCAGCCTCCGGTGCTGGAGCCCCCAATATGCGTGAGCTGTTGAGTCAGATGGGATATCTCAAAGACTCCGTTGCCGGTTTATTGAGCAACCCGGGTTCAGCAATCCTCGAAATTGATCGCAAGGTTACAGAAGCACTGCGCAGCAGGGATTTGCCGACCAGCGAATTCGGCTATGCGCTTGCCGGAAGCTTGTTGCCGTGGATCGACCGTGAAGTCGAAGATGGGCAGAGCCGCGAAGAATGGAAGGGCTTTGTCGAGACCAACAAGATTCTCGGCAATCAAGTCCCGGTGCCGATTGATGGCCTCTGTGTACGGGTCGGAGCTATGCGTTGCCACAGCCAGGCACTGACGATTCGACTGAACAAGGACCTGCCTATCGCCGAAATCGAAGCACTTATTGATAATGGCAACGATTGGGTAAAGCTGGTTCCAAACACCAAGGCCGATTCCCTGGCAGGATTGACCCCTGCGGCAGTTTCCGGAACCCTTGCTGTGCCGATTGGCCGGGTTCGCAAAATGAAGATGGGGCCACAGTATGTATCTGCCTTTACCTGTGGAGACCAATTGCTTTGGGGGGCAGCAGAGCCACTGCGGCGCATGCTGCGCATCCTTCTGGACCGGTCATGAACCCTCTCGGCGCGGACAGTGTTGATCGTGACTCACACCTGCGTTTTGAACTAGCTTGACTTAATTCCGGGGGGCTGTTTGGCCCCCCGAATGAATTTATGGAACGTAACTATTCAACACATCAGCGAGTGCCCATGGGCTGCAGCTTCCCGCAGGCAACAGCTGCAGCCCACAGGCTGTGCCGTTGAGTAAGGGAGCTGAATAGTTACTGTGGAACTGGACTTTTTGCGAGGGACTCTTGCTTGCAGTCACTAACAATGGGCTTTATCAGCCCGGGCAAACGCTCCTGCACAGGCTTGACCCGCGTGTGAAGACCTTATCGTGTCTGCTGCTGGTGGTTCTCACCTTTGCTGCGACAGACTGGAGCAATCTTTTTCCCCTGCTTGTCACGGTCGTACTTGCCGTCTGGCTGACTTACCCCGCATGCGGTTCCCTCTGGCGCGTTTGCTGGATGTTTCGCTGGCTTTTGCTGTTTACCCTGTTGATGCACCTGCTGTTGTCTTCCGGGCGCACTCTCTGGGGTTTCAGATGGCTTTCTCTTGATGGGCTGCTGACTGGTGTTTTTGTCTGCATGCAGATGCTCACGGCTGTTGTGGTCTCTGCACTTCTGGCTATAACCACATCGACAGAAACATTGGCCGGGGTTTTCGGCTGGCTTGTGCAGCCTTTGCAGCGGTTGGGTTGTAAAACGCAAGAATGGCAGAAGCTTTTGTTGCTCACCATGGATTTTATTCCGGTTGTTCAGGAAGAAATCTACGCTTGCAGTACGACAGATCTTGGCAGGCATGCCGAATCCTCCTGGAAATCAAGAACCGGACGCTGGTCCATGTGGAGGCAGAAGCTGCACGGCTTCCTTGAGCGCCTGATGGATCGAGGCGACACGATTGCGCATCGTATTGCCGGGGATCAGGACTCCCTGCCTCTTCCCGCCGGTTTGCCGCCACTGATGCCCATGGCCCTGCATGATCAACTCTTTTCTTTAGCGATCACCCTGGTGATCGCCTGCTATTGGCTGGCAGGCTAAACCCATGCGTACAATCCTTCTGCATATTGAATATGACGGCAGTGCCTATGTCGGCTGGCAAATCCAGTCCAACGGTCTTGCCGTCCAGGAGGTTGTTGAAACGGCACTGGTGCAGATTCTTGGACAAAAGGTCCGGGTCTATTCCTCGGGACGGACCGATGCGGGGGTGCATGCCCGCAATATGCCCGCTCATTTCCGGACTGCGAGCAATCTGCCGCTGCATGCTTTTCGGGAAGGGGTCAACCGCTTTCTTCCCAGAGATGTGGCCATAAGAGAAGTCCGTGAAATGCCAGAGGGCTTTCATGCGCGTTATTCAGCCAAGGGCAAATGGTATCGTTATGCGATCTACAATCACGACCTGCGATCACCGCTGGCAGCCCGGACGTCCTGGCACCTGCGCGGCCTTTTGGATCTGGATGCGATGTGCACGGCTGCAGAATTTCTGGTCGGTAAACATGACTTTCAAGCCTTTCGTTCATCCGGGTGCGTTGCCAGAACAAGTGTGCGTGAGATTTTTCAGGTCGAGATTGTCACTGATCGAGAGTTTGTTTATGTCGATCTCAAAGGCTCGGGTTTTTTGAGGAATATGGTTCGGATGCTAACCGGTACCTTGGTTGAAGTCGGCCAGGGCAAACGACCGGCGCTGGATGTGCAGAAGCTCTTACAGGGTGAGGCTGGCCTGCATTGTGGGCCGACGGCTCCAGCCCACGGCCTGTGCCTGCAGGAAGACTGGTATTAGGACGGGCTGGAGGCTGGAGGCTGGAGGCTGGAGGCTGGAGGCTGGAGGCTGGAGGCTGGCGTGGTTTTGCCAGGCCTCAACCCACCGTCGATTCTCCTTGACTAGCCAGGAGCCCTGAACTAAATATAGCGGTTAATTATTTCACTCCCAGCGCCATATGGAGGTATCGTTGATGCTCGATTCCGAGATTCGCGAAGGCTTGACCTTCGATGATGTTTTATTGCTCCCCGCCCATTCCCAAATACTGCCGCGCGACGTCGACCTGACCTCTTACCTGACCCCCCAGATAAAACTGAATATCCCCTTGCTCTCTGCAGCAATGGATACGGTCACCGAGGCGCGTACGGCGATCGCCATGGCCCGCGAAGGCGGCATCGGTATTGTGCACAAGAATATGTCACCGGCCGCACAAGCCATGGAAGTCGATCAGGTCAAGAAATCTGAAAGCGGCATGATCGTTGACCCGATCACCATGGATCCAGATCAGAAGATTTACGAAGCTCTACAGTTGATGGAAAAGTATCGTATCTCCGGAGTGCCGATCACAAAAAATGGCCTTTTGGTCGGTATTCTGACCAATCGTGACCTGCGTTTTGAAACCCAACTGGATCAGCCGATTTCCAACGTGATGACCAAAAACAAACTGGTCACAGTGCCCCCCGGAACGACCCTTGAAGAGGCCAAAAAGCATCTTCATGAGCATCGCATTGAGAAACTCCTGGTTGTTGATGACAACTTCGTGCTTAAAGGGCTGATTACCATCAAGGACATTGAAAAAGTCCGCAAGTATCCAAATGCCTGCAAAGATGATATGGGGCGTTTGCGGGTCGGTGCAGCAGTTGGTGTCGGTGATGATCTGTATGAGCGCCTTGATCTGCTGATGAAGACCGGAGTCGATGCGATCATCATCGATACGGCTCACGGTCATTCTCAAGCAGTGGTTGATGCGGTTGTCGAGATCCGGCGCAATTACCCCGGTCTTTCTCTGATCGCCGGCAATATAGCAACCGCCTCGGCCGCCGAGGCCTTGATCAGGGCTGGCGCAAATGCCGTCAAAGTAGGCATCGGGCCCGGTTCGATCTGTACTACCCGTGTGGTCGCAGGCGTCGGTGTGCCACAGATTACGGCAATTGCCGATGTCTCCAAGATAACCCGTAAACTTGGCGTACCCTTGATTGCCGATGGCGGGATCAAGTACTCCGGAGAGCTGCCGAAAGCAATTGCTGCCGGTGCCGACACGATCATGATCGGTTCCCTGTTTGCCGGGACCGACGAGTCCCCAGGCGAGACGATCCTCTTCCAGGGGCGGACCTACAAAACCTATCGTGGTATGGGCAGTATTGGCGCCATGAAACTCGGCAGCAAAGACCGCTATTTCCAGGGCGATGAGATTGATGTAAAGCTCGTACCGGAAGGGATTGAGGGCCGCGTGCCTTTCCGTGGGCCACTTTCAGCCAATATCCATCAGTTGATGGGCGGTCTGCGTTCGGGTATGGGCTACACCGGTTGCCGGTCGATCAAGGAGCTGCAGGAAAAAGGTCAGTTCATGCGCATCACGAACGCCGGCCTGCGTGAGTCCCATGTCCACGATGTCAGCATCACCCACGAAGCGCCCAACTATCGCATTGAGAAGAACTGATAGGGCCAAGTGAGGGGTGATTTTACCGGGATCAATACCATGCAAGATATCCACTCAGAAAAGATCCTGATCCTTGATTTCGGCTCACAATATACCCAGTTGATTGCCCGGCGGGTGCGTGAGGCGCATGTCTATTGCGAGCTGCACCCTTTCGATATAAGCCTCAATGAAATCAAGGCGTTCAAAGCTACGGGTATTATCCTGTCGGGCGGACCGAAGTCGGTTTATGACGAGGGCGCTCCGGCTATTGAGGAAGAACTCTTCGAACTTGGGGTACCGGTGCTTGGTATCTGTTACGGCATGCAGCTGATGTGTCATCACTTCGGCGGCAAGGTAGTGCCGGCGGGCAAGCGCGAGTATGGACACGCCAATCTGCTGGTGAAGGGAACTCCCGGACCGCTCTTTGACGGCTTCTTTATTGATGGCCACAGCCCGGTCTGGATGAGCCACGGCGACCACGTTGAGCTTGTGCCGCAAGGTTTTGAAGAGATTGCCATCACCGAGAATGCTCCGGTTTGCGCGATACAGAATGTTGAGCGTAACCTTTACGGTGTACAGTTCCACCCCGAAGTCAACCATACGCCACGCGGTGAGCTGTTGATCGATACCTTTGTACGCAAGACCTGTGGCTGCACCGGCAAGTGGACGCCCGGACAGATCATCGAGGATGCGGTTGCACGGATTCGCCAGCAGGTTGGCAATGAAGAGGTTATCCTCGGCCTTTCCGGTGGCGTCGATTCTTCTGTTGCTGCAGCGTTGATCCACCGTGCCATCGGCGATCAACTGACCTGCGTTTTCGTCGACAACGGCCTGTTGCGCCTCGGTGAAGGCGATCAGGTGATGGCCACCTTTGCGGAGAACCTCGGCGTCAAGGTCATCCGGGTTGATGCTGAGAAACGCTTCCTCACCAAGCTGGCAGGGGAAACCGACCCGGAAAAAAAGCGCAAGATTATCGGCAACCTGTTCGTTGATATTTTTGAAGAGGAGTCAAAAAATCTGGCCAATGCCCAGTGGCTTGCCCAGGGGACGATCTATCCTGATGTCATAGAGTCGGCCAGCGCCAAGACCGGCAAGGCCCATAACATTAAAAGCCATCACAACGTTGGCGGCTTGCCTGATTACATGACGCTCAAGCTGCTCGAGCCGTTGCGTGAGCTGTTCAAGGATGAAGTCCGCGCTATAGGCGAGGAGCTCGGCCTGCCGCACCGCATGGTCTGGCGCCACCCATTCCCGGGACCAGGCCTGGGTGTGCGTATCCTTGGCGAGATCAAAAAAGAATATTGCAATATCCTGCGTCAGGCCGATGCGATCTATATCGATGAACTCTACCAGAGCGGCCATTACGACAAGATCAGTCAAGCTTTTGCGGTGTTCCTTCCTGTCAAGAGCGTCGGCGTCATGGGCGATGGCCGTACCTACGAGTACGTGATTGCGCTGCGCGCTGTCGAGACCAGGGATTTCATGACGGCCGGTTGGTACCCCATGCCCTATGCCGACCTCGCGCGTATCAGTAACCGCATCATCAACGAGGTGCGTGGCATCAACCGCGTCACTTACGATATTTCAAGCAAGCCGCCAGCAACAATAGAGTGGGAGTGACCTGTCTGGTTTATCCTGCAGAGCATGCGAAATTTGCTGACAAACAGTGCGGGGACAGGATTCTGCCCCCGCATTTTTTTGTGACGCTTGTCGTCGCTCCTGGATTCCCGATTGAACATTAACGCAGGATCGGGCTAAGATGCGTTCTGTGTTAGATGCTTTTCACAATACCGTTATCGATATACGGGAGGATTTATGGACGGTTTCCAGATACTCTACTGGTACTGGCTGGCTTTCGGCATGATCCTGATGCTTTTTGAGCTGGCTGTTCCTTCATTTACAATCTTCTGGTTTGGCTTGGGGGCCCTGGTTGTTGGCGCCTTACTGCTACTGGCACCCGGCATCAGCCTGACCTTACAAATCCTGATCTGGATCCTCGCCTCGACCGCTTTCGCACTCTTCTGGTTCAGAGTGCTGAAACCACGCATGACGGACCGGACCAAATCCGGAATCTCACGTGAAGCAGTGCTCGGCGAAACGGCCATGGTAACCCGCCTGCCCGAAGGCGAGCGCCGTGGTGAAATACGCTTTCCTGTACCAATGCTTGGCTCGGATACCTGGCCATTCATCTGCACCGGCAAGGTTGCCGTCGGCGACCGGGTCGTGGTCCAGGAAGTTTCAGGCAACACCTTGCTGGTCAAGAGCATTTCCACTCATCAAAGCACAGGGGAGGGTTGAACATGGGAGGTCTGATCGTCGTTGTCATTTTCGCCATACTGGTTATTACCACCATTACCATGGGGGTACGGTTGGTACCACAGGGGAGCAAATGGGTTGTGCAAAGGCTCGGTAAATTCCACAAGACGCTTAACCCTGGTCTGAATATCATTATCCCCTATGTGGATACAGTCGCCCACAAGGTCACCACCAAGGATCAGGTTCTCGATATCAACTCCCAGGAAGTCATCACCATGGACAATGCGGTGATCCTGGCCAATGCCGTCGCCTTTATCAACGTGATCAGCCCGGAAAAGGCGGTCTACGGGATCGAGTCCTATCACCTGGCTATCCAGAACCTGGTGCAGACCTCGTTGCGTTCGATTATTGGCGAGATGGCCCTGGATGCGGCCTTGAGCTCACGCGATTCGATCAAGGCCAAGCTCAAAGAGGCCATCTCAGACGACATCAGCGACTGGGGAATCACCTTGAAGACGGTGGAGATCCAGGACATCAAGCCTTCGCCAACCATGCAGAAGGCGATGGAAGAGCAGGCCGCTGCCGAGCGCGGACGGCGTGCGACAGTCACCCGGGCCGGCGGCGAGAAGGAAGCCGCCATACTCGAAGCCGAAGGTCGACTCGAAGCGTCCAAACGCGATGCCCAGGCGCAGGTGGTGCTGGCCGAGGCAACCCAGCGGGCGATTACCATGGTGACCGAAGCGATCACCGACCAGGAGCTTCCGGCCATGTATCTGCTCGGCGAGAAATATATCAAGTCACTCCAGGCGATGGCAACTTCACCCAACGCCAAAACCGTGCTGATCCCGGCTGATCTGCCAAGTGCGCTGCGCGGGATTCTGGGAGGCGGTGGAAAGTAGATGGTGAGTAAAGCCCAGAAGAAGCCCGGGAAACCTGCCAGGAAGTACAGCCAGGCAGCCCGGCTGCACGATGTGATTCGCATCCTTGAGGCGCGCTACGGGGCCACGGTTGTTGAACTGGCTGAAGAGTGCTGCGTCACCCGGCGAACTGTCTATCGTGATCTGGACGCGATCCGCGATGCCGGATACCCTTTGATGTCTGAGCCTGAAGCCGATGGTCGAACCCTTTACCGCTTTATCACCGGCTTCAAGAAACTGCCGCCAATTACCTTCTCTCTAGAAGAGTTGATGACACTCTACCTCTGCCGAGGTCAGCTTGGCTTTCTGCGCGGGACACCATTCCAGGATGATCTCGACGACATTTTCGGACGCATCCACTCAAGCCTGCCGCCACGCAGCGTGGCCCATCTGGAGCGGATCGCCGAAACGGCCTCGCCCAAGTTTCAGGGGGAGCGTGACTATGCGGCGAAGAAAGCGCTTCTGAAGGAACTGCGCCGGGCGCTGCTTTACCAGTACCGCGTTGACCTTGCCTACACGCCGGCGCGGCGTGCCACAGAAACCTATCGCTTTGATCCCTATACCCTGCTGTTTTACGAAAACGCTCTCTACCTCGGTGGCTATGCCCACAATCGCAAAGCCTTGCGGCTCTTTCTCGTTGATCGCATCGAACAGGTTACGGTTCTTGGCGAACGGTTTGAAGTCCCGGAGGACTTTTCCGCTGCCAATCTGACCGGCTCCGCCTTCGGCCTGATCGACGAGAAGCCGCAGACGATCAAGGTGCGTTTCGGCGAAGAGATCGGGCACCTGATCCGTGAACGGGTCTGGCATCCGAGTCAAAAACTTGTGGAGGAAGAGGGTGGGGACCTGACTCTCACCTTCGACGCCAGTGGCGAGAAGGAGATCCTGGCGTGGCTCTATTCGTATCTGCCGCATGTAGAGGTCCTTGAGCCTGAGAGCTTGCGTGCGGTTTTCTATCAGGGATTGCGAAACGGTTTACGTAAAGAGTAGGTCCTCTCCGGCTTTATCGATAACCCTCCAATAAGAACATCCGCCCATCTCTCTGTGCCTGTCATTACATTTGTCCCAGCCGGTATTGTCAACGGCGCGTCAGCGCCCTGCACACCAGACTTCTGTCTCGATCCCTGAAGCGCTGATTGCAATGTAAGATTTTACAGACCATGAGAGTGCCTGTGGGCTGCAGCCATTGCCCGCGTCCAACGTTGTCACTTAGCTTCCCGCTGGCAACAGCTGCAGCCCACAATCTGAGGGCTGCAGCCATTGCCTGCGTCCAACGTTGTCACTCAGCGTCCCGCTGGCAACAGCTGCAGCCCACAGTCTGTGCCGTTGAATATTGGAGCTGAAGAGTTGCGAGCAGCCAAAAGTTAACAACTTGCAGCTTTCTTGATGTACGTCAATTACTAAAATAAAACATCGTATTATCTATTGCTGCAGATGGATTATTCAATTTCAACTGTTAGATTTATGAGTACTTGTTCAGCGTTCTTACTCTCTATTTATCGATTGGCAGGTGAGGTTCACGGCATCGTCAGCCTTTGCCAATCTTTCCACGATGTGATGTTAACAGCTGCAGGCGGGCACAATTTCGACAGATTGAGGTGAGCTGATGACGAGACGACCATGGAAATATCTTACATTGCTGACCGTGCTGATGGTTGCCGCCAGTGTGGTTGCCGCGCAACCGACCGGGGCGCAACTGACAAAGTTGGCAGAGGAAGGGGAGAGCCTGTTTAACCAGCGCTGCATCGCATGCCATACCATCGGTCAGGGGGATCGGGTGACAGGACCCGATCTTGCCGGGGTGACGGAACGTCGCGACCAACAGTGGCTGATCGATTTTATCACGAATCCTGAAAAGCTCCTGGCGTCGGGGGATCCGTTGGCCATTGAGTTGCAACAGAAGTTCCCTAACCTGCAGATGCCCGCTCAGAAACTGGAGCCGGGGCAGATGGACGCCCTGCTGACGTATCTCGCGCATCCAGAGGAAATTGTGCACCATCCCACTGAAGTTGCCCCTTCCGAATTAACCGGCGATCCTGCTCAAGGGGAAGCCTTGTTTATTGGAACGACGGCTTTTTCCGGCGGCGGGGCACCCTGCCTGGCCTGTCACGGTATCGCCAAAGCCGGACTCGGTCGAGCCGCCGGTGCCAGCTATGGGCCGGACCTATCCTCGACCTTCGCCGATTTTGGTGAAGAGAGTCTTCTCGAACTGCTGGTAGAGTTACCGTTTCCCAGCATGGAGGCTATTTACGCCACGAGACCCCTGAATGAGCAGGAGCGTGCCGATCTGTCAGCGTTCATGGGAAGTGTCGACGGCCAGTTAGCCCCGATCGGTGGTGCACTGATGCTCCACGTCGTACTGGTGACTGTGGGGCTTTTTATAATTATCGCGGTTCTCGGTTGGCGGAGACTACAGGGTGTACGGCGATCCCTGGTTGAACGGGCCCGAAATGGCAAGGGAGAGACAGCATGAGCTGGATTAAGGATATCGTAGACCCTCGGTCGCGTCAGTGGGAAGAGTTCTACCGCAACCGCAATCAGTGCGACAAGGTGGTGCGCAGCACCCATGGTGTCAACTGTACCGGCGGCTGCTCGTGGAACGTTCATGTCAAAGACGGCATCGTCGGCTGGGAACTGCAGGCGACCGACTACCCGGAACTTGAGGAAGGCCTTCCCCCTTATGAGCCGCGCGGCTGCCAGCGCGGTATCTCCTTCTCCTGGTATCTGTACAGTCCGTTGCGCATCAAATATCCTTATCTGCGTGGGGTACTGACCGACCTCTGGCGCCAAGCCAAGGCCGAGCATGGTGATCCAGTGCAAGCCTGGGCCTCGATCATGGAGGATGAGTCAAAGCGCAAGAGCTATCAGCAGGCGCGTGGCAAAGGCGGCTTTCGGCGTTCCAGCTGGGACGAGGTCGAAGAGATCATTGCCGCCTCGTCGATTTATACCATCAAGAAGTACGGTGCCGACCGCATGGTCGGGTTCTCGCCGATCCCGGCCATGTCGATGCTCAGCTTCGCCGGCGGTTCGCGTTTCATGCAGCTGATGGGCGGCGCCAACCTGAGCTTTTACGACTGGTACTGCGACCTGCCGAATGCCTCGCCGGAGGTCTGGGGCGAACAGACCGACGTCGCGGAAAGTGCCGACTGGTATAACAGCAAATACATTGCCGTCATGGGGTCCAACCCGGATATGACCCGTACTCCCGATGCCCATTATCTGACCGAAGCCCGTCACAACGGTACCAAGGTCACCGTCCTTGCTCCCGATTTCAATATCACCTCAAAACATGCCGACTGGTGGATTCCGGCCCATGCCGGGCAGGACGGCGCATTCTGGATGGCGGTCAACCACGTCATCCTCAGCGAGTTCCACCACCAGGCCAGAACGCCTTATTTCATGGATTACCTGAAGCGCTATACCGACACCCCGTTCCTGATCGAACTGCAGGAAAAAGATGGCGCCTATACTGCAGATCGCATGGCCAAGGCTGCCGATCTGGAGCGCTACAGCAAGGAAGAAAATGCCGGCTTTAAATACCTGGTCTGGGATGAAACCAGCCAGCAGCCGCGCATGCCGCTTGGCACTCTTGGTTTCCGCTGGCAGGAGAAAAAAGGCGAGTGGAATCTGCAGATGAAGGATGGTCAGGATGGTTCGGAACTCGCTCCTGCCCTTTCTCTGCTGGATGGAAATCAGGATGTTCTGCAGGTTGCTTTTGACGATTTCTCCGATGGCAATTCAGTGCAGCGCGGTGTTCCGGTTCGCTACCTTGAGACGGCCGGCGGCCGGATTCCGGTCACCACTGTTTTTGATCTGCTGATGGCCCAGTTTGGTGTCGACCGCGATCTGCCTGGCGACTATCCGCTAAATTACGATGCTGAAAACAGCCCCTACACCCCGGCCTGGCAGGAAAAATTCACCGGTATCGACCGCGCCAACGTCGTCCAGTTTGCCCGTGAATGGGCCTCGACCGCCGAACTGACCGAAGGCAAGTGCTCGATCATCATCGGTGCCGGCATCAATCACTGGTATCACTCCAACCTGACCTACCGGGCCGGTATCGTCGCCCTGATGCTGTGCGGCTGCGTCGGCAAGAACGGCGGTGGTCTCAACCACTACGTCGGCCAGGAAAAGCTCGCCCCGGCAGCACCCTGGGCAACCATCATGGGCGCTCTCGACTGGGCGAAACCGCCCCGGTTCATGAATGCCCCATCCTATCACTACGTCCATACCGATCAGTGGCGCTACGAGCGCACAACGGACGAATGCAGAATCAATCCGGTCGCGGATGATAACCATATCACTGCAGGGCACACCATGGATCATCAGGTCCGGGCGGTGCGCAACGGCTGGCTGCCGTTCTTCCCGCAGTTTGATCGCAGCCCGATCGAGGCGGTCAAGCAGGCTGAAGCTGCCGGCGCCGGCAGCAACCAGGAGATCGTTGACTGGACCGTCAAACAGCTGGTCGAGAAGAAGATGAAGTTTGCCGTCGAAGATCCCGATGCGCCGGAGAACTGGCCGCGGCTCTGGATTATCTGGCGCGGCAACGCCCTGATGTCGAGCGCCAAGGGCCATGAATATTTCCTCAAGCACTACCTTGGCACTCACACCAACACCATCGCCCCGGAAACGGCGGAGGCGTTTGTCAAAGATGTCAAGTGGCACAAGCAAGCCCCCGAGGGCAAGCTCGACCTGGTGGTGGACATCAACTTCCGCATGGACACCTCTGCGCTCTACTCGGACATAGTCCTGCCGACTGCAACCTGGTATGAGAAGGATGACCTCAACACCACCGACATGCACTCCTTCATCCACCCGCTGCAGGCTGCCGTGCCGCCCTGCTGGGAGTCGAAGAGTGACTGGGATATCTTCAAGGGGTTGGCCAAAAAAGTCAGCCAGTTGGCCGAAACGCATCTGCCGGAACCGGTCCGCGAAATTGTCACCGTACCGCTGCAGCACGATACCCCGGCTGAGATGGCCCAGCCCGAGATCAAGGACTGGAGCAGGGGCGAATGCGCGGCGATACCCGGCAAGACCATGCCAGGGATGGTAATTGTTGAACGCAACTATGTCGATCTCTACAAGCGCTTCATCTCCTATGGGCCGGAAGTCCGTAAAAACGGCATTGGCGCGCACGGACTCACTTTTGCCGTTGATGATTTCTACGATGAACTGAAACTGACTGCACCGACCCAGAAATGGGGTGGTGAAGAATATCCTTCTCTGGAAGAAGCCGCTGATGCGGCCAACGTGATTCTGACCCTGGCCCCGGAGACCAACGGTGAGATCGCCTATCGCGCCTTTGAGGCTGAAGAGAAGAAGGTTGGTCTGCCGTTGACCGATCTGGCGGTCGGCACCCGTGAGGTGCGCACCACCTTTGCTGATCTGGCGGCACAGCCGCGGCGCCTGCTCAACAGCCCGATCTGGAGCGGGTTGACCAACAACGGCCGGGCCTATTCCGCCTACTGTCTCAATGTGGAAAAGCTGGTTCCCTGGCGCACCCTGACCGGCCGTCAGCATTTCTATCTCGATCATCAGGGTTATATTGCCTCCGGTGAACATCTGCCGACCTATCAGCCGAAGCCGGATCACTCGACGCTGCAGGATTTTCTCGTCACCGAGACGGATGAGAAGAGCATCATGCTCAATTACCTGACACCGCACGGCAAGTGGGGCATCCACAGCACCTACGGTGACAATCATCGTATGTTGACCCTGTCCCGTGGTTGCCATCCGTTCTGGCTCAATGTTCAGGATGCTGAGCAGATCGGCGTTGTCGATAATGACTGGGTCGAAGTCTACAATGACCACGGCGTGGTCGTCACCAGAGCCGTGGTCAGCTCACGCCTGCCGCGCGGCATTTCGTTCCTCTACCATTCGATGGAACGGACGATCGGTGTGCCGAAGTCACCGCTGCGCGACAACAAGCGGGCAGGGGGGCATAACAGCCTGAACCGGATACGGTTGAAGCCGAATCTGATGCTGGGTGGCTACGGTCAATTCACCTATGGCTGGAACTACTGGGGGCCGACCGGCGCCAACCGCGACACCTACATCATGGTGCGAA
Source organism: Desulfuromonadales bacterium (assembly GCA_051305855.1). Taxonomy (GTDB): domain Bacteria; phylum Desulfobacterota; class Desulfuromonadia; order Desulfuromonadales; family BM103; genus M0040. The sequence continues at coordinate 12,714 of JBPPMB010000117.1, read as the reverse complement.
AACTTAAAGGCGAACCGCAATGGTAAAGGAGCTATAAGATGAATATACGCGCACAGGTGTCATCGGTTTTCCACCTTGATAAATGTATCGGCTGCCATACCTGCAGCATCGCCTGCAAGAACCTCTGGACCGACCGCAAAGGTAGCGAATACATGTGGTGGAATAATGTGGAGACCAAACCAGGTACCGGTTACCCGAGCAAATGGGAGGACCAGGACCAGTACCAGGGCGGTTGGGAAAAACAGGGCGAGACGCTGCAATTGAAGGGCGGTGGTCGCGGCAGCACCCTGGGAAAGATTTTCCATAATCCGAGTCTGCCGACCATGGACGATTATTACGAACCTTTTACCTTTCGCTACGATGATTTGACCAGCGCTCCGGCCGGCAAGGATCAGCCGACCGCCCGCCCGGTCTCCATGGTCACCGGCAAACCGATGAAGATTGAGGCTGGTCCCAACTGGGATGACGATCTCTCCGGCTCCAATATCTATGCAGCCAATGATCCGGGTGTGGTGAAACTCACCGACGAGGAGCAGCGGCAGCTGTTTGCCATCGAGAAGATGGTGTTCTTCCACCTGCCGCGCATCTGCAACCACTGCCTGAATGCCGCTTGTGTCGCTGCTTGCCCGTCCGGTGCCATCTATAAACGCGGCGAGGACGGTATCGTCCTGATCAACCAGGACAAGTGCCGCGGCTGGCGGATGTGCGTTTCGGCATGCCCGTACAAGAAGACTTATTACGGCTGGACCACCGGCAAGTCGGAGAAATGCATTCTCTGCTATCCACGACAGGAGGCCGGTGAAGTCCCGGCTTGTTTTCATTCCTGTGTCGGCCGGATTCGTTATCTGGGAGTTCTCCTCTACGATGCCGACCGCATCGAATCGGTTGCCAAACAGGACGATAAGGATCTGGCTGCCGCACAGAGAGATATCATCCTCGATCCCTTCGACCCCCAGGTCATCGAGGACGCCGAAAAATCAGGTGTTGCCGCGCAAGTCATCAAGGCAGCGCAGAAATCGCCGGTCTACAAGTTCGTCAAGGAGTGGGGGATCGCCCTGCCGCTTCATCCCGAATTCCGTACCCTGCCGATGCTCTTTTATGTGCCACCGTTGCTGCCGGTCATGTCGATGGACAATCAGGGCAAACAGAAGATGGCTGATGATTTCTTCACCACCCTGGAACAGGCGCGTTTACCGATGCAATACCTGGCCGGGTTGTTCGCCGGCGGCAACGAAGAAGAGGTCAAGGCGGTCTATCGCAAGCTGATTGCGGTGCGCATCCAGAGGCGTAGTCTCACGGTCGGTGATCTGCCTGCCGCAGAAGTCAGCAAGGCCTGCACTATTGCCCGATTAAGCACCGAGGCTGTCGATGCCATCTATCGCATGACCGCACTGACCAGAATCAAGGAACGTATCGTTGTGCCGCCGATGTTGCGGGAACAGGCCATCGAAGCCGGAATGGATCCAGAACAACACAGGCAGGAGATGGGATTCGGCAGTCGGCGACCACCGAAGAGGCGGTGGTAGATATGAATGAATTAAAACGACATCAGGGCCTCTGCCGGCAATTTGCGATCCTGTTCAGTTATCCGGACCCGAATATTGCTGTAGAGACTGCTGCCTGCTTTGAACATCTGCAACAGATCTGCCCCGAGGCCTCGGCCCCAATGGAGAGCTTCAAGCTCTTTATCGAATCCAACGATATCAGCCGTATCGAGGAGGCCTTCACCGGCACTTTTGATCTGCAGTCGCTCTGCCATCCCTATGTCGGCTATCAACTGTGCGGAGAAAGCCAGCAGCGCACCATGTTCATGATCAAACTGCAGGAGCTGTATCAACAGTATGGTTTCATCTCCGGTAAGGAACTTCCTGACCACCTGACAGAAGTGCTGCGATTCATTGGCTCGATCGCTGATCAGGACTGCAGGCTCGAAATCATCCAGGATGGGCTCCTGCCGGCATTGACCAAAATCACCCAGGGGATTGAGAGTGACGGCCATCCCTACATGGCCCTGCTCATTGCGTTGCAGAGCTTTTTGACAGAGACAACAGTACCTGCTGGTGAGCAGCTGCCAGTCGACTGGCAAAAGGAGTGTTTATCATGACTGACATGATTCTGTTTGGCGTGTTCCCCTATGTCGCGGTGGCACTGATGATCGGCGTCGGCATTTACCGATATACTGTCGATCGCTACTCCTGGTCGTCGCAATCCTCGCAGTTTCTGGAAAGTCGCGTGCTTTTCTGGGGTTCGGTTCCCTGGCACTATGCCATCCTGGTTATCCTGCTGGCGCACTTCCTGGCATTTCTCGTCCCGTCCGCCTGGGGTGTGGTGCTCGGCAACCCCTTGCGCCTGTATCTGCTGGAAGTGACCGGACTGGCTCTTGGTGTAAGCACTCTGATTGCTGTTCTTCTACTGATTTTTCGCCGTATCGGTAACCCCCGGGTTTCAGCGGTCACCACGCTGATCGACTGGTGTGTGTTTGCGACCCTGCTGCTGCAGGTCGCCACGGGCGTCTATATTGCCTTCACCCTGCGCTGGGGGTCGGTCTGGTACCTGCACACGGCAGCACCCTGGCTCTGGTCGCTGCTCAAGCTTGATCCTCAGGTTCATTATCTTGCGGCCATGCCGGCGGTGGTCAAATTGCACGCCTTTAACGCTTTCCTGATTATGGCCCTCTTTCCGTTCTCGCGACTGGTGCATGTCGTCAGCGTTCCTTTGACCTACCTGTCACGTCCTTATCAGGTTGTGATCTGGTACCGGGAGAGACGAGCCGGGTGAGCTGCATTTAATGGAGGTTTGATGTTAGAAGTCGCAACCGCCAAGTCGCATAAGGTCCTGTTCCTGAACACCCTTGCCTTCACGGTCTGTTTTGCCGCCTGGATGTTCAACGGTGTGCTGGTGACCTTTCTGGCCGACAACCAGCTTTTCGACTGGGGACCGGTTGAGATCGGCTGGCTGATGGGCATCCCGGTCCTGACCGGTTCGCTCTTCAGGCTGCCGGCCGGGATGTTGACTGACAAGTTCGGCGGCAAGCCGGTTTACGGTACTTTACTGCTGGTTTGTGCCATCCCCATGTTCCTCCTTTCAAAAGCGCACAGTTTTACAACTTTTGCCCTCTGCAGCTTCGGTTTTGGTCTGGCCGGTGTGAGTTTCTCCATCGGCATCGCATTTTCTTCGGTCTGGTATCCGCGCGAGCGCCAGGGGACGGCGTTGGGCATCTTCGGTGCTGGAAATGCCGGGGCCGCCCTGACCACCATGTTTGCGCCAACCCTGCTGAATCGCTTGACCAATAATGGTGCCAATCTTGAAGGCTGGCGTGATCTGCCGGTCTACTACGCGGCGATGCTGGCCATTATGGGTGTGATCTTTTTTATCTTTTCCGAGAACAAGAAGCCGGCCTCTTCGGGCAAGTCGTTTCGCCAGATGCTGACGCCCCTGAAAGACGTTCGCGTCTGGCGGTTCGGCCTCTACTACTTCCTGGTGTTCGGCTGCTTTGTCGCCTTCTCGCAGTGGCTGGTTCCTTACTTCGTCAATGTCTACTATCTGCCGCTGGTCACTGCCGGTCTGTTTGCGTCCATGTTCAGCCTGCCTTCCGGGGTGATTCGCGCTCTGGGCGGTTGGATGTCCGACAAGTTCGGCGGGCGAACGGTTATGTACTGGGTCCTCGGCGCTTCGGTTCTGATCAGCTTTCTGGTGATCATTCCGAAGATGGATATCTACTCGCCGGGACGTGGCATCATGGCGACTAAGACCGGAGTTGTCACTGCAGTCTCCAGCAGTGTCGTCATGGTCAATGGCAAGTCTTACAGCGTCAAGGTCAAACCTGAAACCCTGGAGAATTTCGATGACCAGATGCTTGTGCTGCCGGGCAAGCAGACCTGGCAGGAGCCCGTGGTTGAGGTCGGCCAGGCTGTCAAGAAAAAGGAACTGCTGGCAAAGGGTGTGACCCGGATCTTTTTCCAGGCGAACGTCTGGATTTTTGCTGGATTCATCATCCTGCTCGGCAGTATCTGGGGAATTGGCAAGGCGGCGGTTTATAAACTGATTCCTGACTATTTCCCGGAAGAGGTGGGGGTTGCCGGCGGCATGGTTGGCGTGCTAGGAGGTCTGGGTGGTTTCTTCTGCCCGATAATTTTCGGTTATCTGCTCGAATATACCGGGTTATGGACCAGCTGCTGGATGTTCATGTTCCTCTTGTCCCTGGTTTGCCTGCTCTGGTTGCATCTGACGGCCCAGAAAATGATGCGAGAAAAACATCCTGAAGATATGAAGAAGATCGAAGAAGATAAAGCGACTTTATTTGAGGATGATTGCAAGGAGGCAGCACATGTCGATTAATCTTGAAAAGTGGGATGTTGAAGACGAGCAGTTCTGGGATTCCACCGGTAAAAAAATAGCCACCCGCAATCTCTGGATTTCGATCCCGAGCCTGTTGTGCGGCTTTGCCGTCTGGTTGTACTGGAGCATCATTACCGTGCAGATGCTGAACCTGGGCTATCCCTTCAGCCAGTCCCAGCTGTTCACGCTTTCGGCAATCGCAGGGTTGACAGGTGCCACCCTGCGTATCCCCAGCTCTTTCCTGATCAGGATTGCCGGCGGCCGCAACACCATCTTTTTTACTACGGCGCTGTTGATGATCCCCGCGATCGGCACTGGCATTGCCCTGCAGAATAAGGCGACCCCGATCGAGGTTTACTACATCCTCGCTCTCTTCTCAGGGATTGGCGGCGGTAACTTCGCTTCATCCATGTCGAACATCAGCTACTTTTTCCCCAAGCGGGTGCAGGGAACCTCTCTTGGCTTGAACGCCGGGCTGGGGAACTTCGGCGTCACCACCATGCAGATTCTGATTCCTCTGGTGATGACCATGGGCATCTTTGGCGGTACTCCGCAGACCCTGATCAACACCAGCGGCACGCTGATCGGCAAGATCCCGGCGGGGACCGAGACCTATATTCAGAATGCCGGTTATGTCTGGCTGGTGTTACTGATTCCCCTGGCGATTGCCGGCTGGTTTGGTATGAACAACATCACCACCGATACAGTTTCTCCCGACATCGGTTCTACACCTCGCTCTTTTGTCAAGATCACCGGTCTACTGCTGATCGCCTTCGTCACTGCCAGCATTGGTCTTTACCTGCTGTTGCCTGCACCCCTCGGTCTCGGTCTGCTCAGTAAATGGGTGGTCCTGCCGTTGGTGATTGCCGCCACGGTCTTCGGCATGAAGTATCTGACCACCGGCGCCCTGCGCGCCAGTTTGGACCGCCAGTACCAGATCTTCAACAACAAACACACCTGGGCAATGACTATTATCTACACCATGACCTTCGGATCCTTTATCGGCTACTCGGCAGCCTTCGCCCTGTCGATAAAGGTCATCTTCGGCTTCTCGCACATCCTGGCCGACGGTGTAATGACGCATAATATACCCAATCCCAACGGTCCCAGCGCCTTGATGTTCGCCTGGATGGGACCCTTCATCGGCGCCCTGATCCGCCCGGTCGGCGGCAAGATTGCCGACAAATTAGGAGGTGCCATCGTCACCCAATGGGTCTCGATCGTTATGATCTTTTCAGCACTTGGTTGTGCCTACTTCATGAAGGCGGCTTACGGTTCAGCAACCCCTGAGACCTATTTCGTACCGTTTCTGCTCCTCTTCATCATCCTCTTTGCGGCCACCGGAGTCGGCAACGGCTCGACTTTCCGTTCCATTGCCATCATTTTCAACAAGGAGCAGGCTGGCCCTGTGCTAGGATGGACCTCAGCGGTCGCAGCTTATGGAGCCTTTATCATCCCCCAGGTGTTTGGCGAGCAGATCAAGGCAACCACCCCGGAATATGCACTCTACGGTTTCTCGATTTTCTACTTTATCTGTCTGGTGCTCAACTGGTGGTTTTATACCAGGAAGCATGCTTATATCCAAAATCCATAAAGACTTACCCGCAGAATGACGCTTGGTGATATCATACAACCAGACGTAACGAATTGGAAAACAGGAGGTTTTATGTCCAATCCAGATATTGATGTACTGAGCAGGCAGATAGTGGCCCTCGCTCCGGATGCAATACTCTTTGCCGACCGGCATGGAATCATCCGCCTCTGGAACCAGGGCGCGGAACGGATTTTCGGTTGTTCGGCAAATGACGCCATCGGTCAGTCTCTCGACCTGATCATTCCGGAAAAACTCCGCAAACGGCACTGGGACGGCTACCGCAAGACCATGGAAACAGGCGAAACGAGCTATGGAATAAATCTGCTGGCGGTTCCGGCAATGCACCAGAATGGCAGCAGGCTCTCGACGGAATTCTCGATTGTAATGTTGAATGATGATGACGGCAAACCGATCGGTGTCGCTGCAATACTGCGTGATGTTACCGAGCGCCATCAGAAAGAGAAGAGAATGCTTGACCGTCTGGCTGACCTTGAGACGGCTCACGATACCTGATGACAGTGTAATAAATTGTCCTGAACTGGCGTTTTGTCGCCAAACCGGGGAGAGTTGCCACAGCGACTCTCCCCGGTTATTTTTTGAAGTTGCCGAAATTTCGCCCAGCAATATGTGACATATTCTGTCACGATCCTTGTTAAGATACAATCACAGCCAACAAGGAGGCGATTATGATCTACATTGGAACGTCTGAAAACAGCGGCAGCGCCATTTATTTCGACATCTACGCAGCTGAGCGGCAGGGTCGTAGCCTGCGCATCTCAGGAATAATCGGTGATGGTTGCTATGAAGGTGAAGTCCTCGTCGAACTGGGGCGCAGTGAATCTGTGACTTTCGCCGACGCCTGGCTGGGCGGTGCAGGTTTTGTCGAATTTCTGCACAGGTGTGGTTCTGACGTCCTTAAACAAGCATTGCTTGAATCGGCTCGAGAAATGCCGCTTTTGCATGCCCGTCGCAGCCAACCTCATGGCAACCGCCTGACTTCTGTCGGCACTCTGGTCTCTGAACCTGCCTTTACATGGCATCAGAGCGTCTGACGATTGCATTGCGACAACCGGTTGAGGTAAAAAGGTGCAAACATATCCTCTTCCCGGAAGGTACTCATGCGCACCCTGGTCCTTGCTTCAACCAGCCCCTATCGTTTGCATTTAATGCGTCAACTTGAGTTGAGTTTTCACGTTGCTGCTCCGTCTTACAAAGAACGCATGGAGTCGAATGTCTCTGCGGAACTTCTGGTCAAGCACCAGGCGTTGCAGAAGGCGAAAAGTATTGCAAAAAAATATGACAATGCGCTTATTATCGGTTCCGACCAGGTTTTCGTTGATGCGCGTAACCGTGTGCTTGGCAAGCCTGGAACGCCGGAAAAAGCCATTCAACAACTATTGGAAATGCAGGGGCGTAAACACACCTTTTATACCGGTTTGGCAATCTATGACAGTGCCAGTGGCGAGTGCCTGACAGAATTCGACACCTTCTCGGTGTCGCTGAGAGAGCTGACCGCAGCGCAGATCAAACATTATGTGGCCAAAGAAAATCCGGTTGATTGTGCCGGTTCCTTCAAAATAGAGGGATTGGGAATCGCCTTGATGGAGAGGATGTCCGGCAATGATTACAACACCCTGATCGGTCTGCCGCTGATTCTTCTGGTCGACATGTTGCGCCACTTCGATGTCGAGGTTCTGTAAAAGGGCCCCCAAAAAGCAACTGACTATTCTTGACCATTTTCCTGTCGCGGTGCTACTATCTCATTGAATTAAAGGCCGATGGGATGACCACTTTTCCCATCGGTTTTCTTCTCTCATCTGGCCGCCTGGTTCATAAGCCTTCATTCCATTTTTTCTCACGGGTTTTGTGCCCTGTGATGTGTATAAAGGTCCTCTCGACTCATGCAACATGCCAATTTTGTTCATCTTCATGTTCATACTCAGTACAGCCTGCTCGACGGAGCCATTCGTGTCGGTGACCTGGTCGAACGTGGCAAAGAGTATCGGATGCCGGCCATGGCAATCACCGACCATGGCAACATGTTCGGAGCTTTGGAGTTTTACTCCAAGGCTCATGCCGCGGGAATCAAGCCGATCATCGGCTGCGAGGTTTATGTCGCGCCCGGTTCGCGCCATGAAAAGAGTGGGGCGGCATCCTCAGGCGATGCCTCTGGACACCTGGTGCTGCTCTGTAAAAACCGTATCGGCTATCGCAACCTTTGTCGCATGGTATCAACTGCTTACCAGGATGGCTTTTATTATCGCCCTCGCATCGACTGGGACCTGCTCAGCGAACATAATGAGGGCTTGATCGCCTTGACGGCTTGTCTCGGCGGTGAAATCCCCAGCCTGATCAACCGTGGGCGTATGGATCATGCCCGTCTGCGGGCAGAAGAAATGTCCAAAGTGTTCGATGGAAACCGCCTCTACCTTGAACTGCAGGAAAATTTTCTGACTGAACAGGAACAGGCCAACAAGGGTCTGATTGAGATCAGCCAGGAACTCGGTCTGCCGCTGGTTGCCACCAACGATTGCCATTACCTGACCCGCAACGATGCCTTTGCGCATGAAGTCCTGCTCTGCATCCAGACCGGCAAGACCCTGGATGATCCGAACCGGATGCGCTTTGCCAACGATGAGTTCTATGTCAAGACGCCCGATGAAATGGCGGAGCTGTTCAAGCATGTGCCTGAGGCGATCAGCAATACGGTGGAGATCGCTGAACGCTGCAATCTCGAACTGGACATCAGTGGTAAAAACTACCACTTTCCTGCCCTGGCTCTCAGTGAGGGGCAGACCCCTGGCCAGGCTCTCGAGCAGCAGTCGGTGGAAGGTCTGGAACAGCGCATTGCGGGTATCCGCAAAATTCGGCCAGAATTCTCCGCAGAGGATGTTGCCGCATACGAAGCCCGCCTTGTGGAAGAATTGAAGATCATCAACCAGATGGGCTTCCCGGACTACTTCCTGATTGTCGCCGACTTCATCAACTGGGCCAAGAACCACGACATTCCTGTCGGCCCGGGGCGCGGCAGCGCCGCCGGCAGCCTGGTCGCCTATGCCCTGAAGATCACCGACATCGACCCCATCCCCTACCATCTGCTGTTTGAACGTTTCCTCAACCCGGAACGTGTCTCCATGCCTGATATCGACGTCGACTTCTGCATCAATGGTCGCGAAGATGTCATCAACTACGTGCGGGACAAGTACGGTCGTGAAAATGTCGCGCAGATCATCACCTTCGGTTCCATGATGGCCCGCGCGGTCATCCGTGATGTCGGACGGGGCATGGGAATGCCGTATGGTGAGGTTGACATGATTGCCAAGCTGATTCCCAATCCAACGGGCAAGAAGGTGACCCTCAAAGATGCCTTGAAACAGGAACCTCGCCTGCGTGAGATGGTTGAAAAGGACAGCCGGATCAAGAAACTCTTCGATGTTGCCCTCTCGCTGGAGGGGTTGACCCGTCACGCATCGACCCATGCTGCCGGGGTGGTGGTCACTCCCGAGCCCTTGACCAATTACCTGCCGCTCTATGTCGATCCCAAGTCGCATGGACAGGTTACCCAGTTCGATATGGGCTACGTAGAGAAGATCGGCCTGGTCAAGTTTGATTTTCTCGGCCTGAAAACCCTGACCGTCATCAACAACGCGATCCGTCTTATCAGGGCAGGAAAGAACACCGACTTCGACCTGAATCTGATCCCGAATGATGATGAGATGTCCTACCAGTTGCTCAGCCGCGGAGAGACCACCGGAGTTTTCCAGCTGGAGTCTTCAGGGATGAAGGAATACCTGATCAAGCTCAAACCGACCTGCTTTGAGGACCTGATCGCCATGGTTGCCCTTTATCGTCCGGGGCCACTCGGCTCAGGGATGGTCGACTCGTTCATCAAACGCAAGCACGGGGTAGAGCGGTTTGCCTATGACTTCCCGCAGCTGGAACCGATCCTTAAGGACACCTACGGTGTCATTGTCTATCAGGAACAGGTCATGCAGATTGCCCAGATCCTGGGCAGCTATACACTCGGTGCCGCTGACCTGCTGCGCCGTGCCATGGGTAAGAAGAAGCCCGAGGAGATGGCTAAGCAGAAGAAGATTTTCCTCGATGGCGCCAAACAAGGCAAACTGGATACCAGGAAGGCCGAGGCAGTGTTTGACCAGATGGAGAAATTCGCCGAGTACGGTTTCAATAAATCCCACTCAGCGGCCTACGCCTACATTGCCTATCAGACTGCTTATCTCAAGGCGCACTACCCGGTTGAATTCATGGCTGCTCTTTTGACCGAAGACATGGAGAATACCGATAAAGTTATCAAGAATATCAACGAAATACGCAACATGGGGATTGCGATTCTTCCGCCTGATGTCAACGAATCAAGTTGTGACTTTACCGTCCACACCAAGGATATCCGTTTTGGCCTGGGTGCGGTCAAAGGCGTAGGCGGAGGAGCGGTCGAGGCGATTGTTGAAGCCCGTGAAGAAGGACCTTTTGTGTCTCTGCATAACTTCTGTGAACGCGTCGATCTGCGACGGGTCAACAAGCGGGTTGTCGAAGCATTGATCAAATGCGGCACTTTTGACTCATTGCAGAGCAAACGCGCGCAATTCATGGCAGCGCTTGAAGAGGCGATGGAGTACGGACAAAAGCTTCAGCGCGAGAAAGCTTCCGGTCAGGAATCGCTCTTCGGATCGGACCAGATCGTCACCCAGAGCGGTCACGCCTATGGTCAGCTTCCGAATATTGAGGAGTGGCCTGATAATGTTCTGCTGACCAATGAAAAGGAAGCCATTGGCTTCTACATTACCGGCCATCCCCTTGCGCGACACAGCGATGCCATCAAGCGTTTCAGTACTTGTGATACGGCAGGTCTCATGGAACGTGCGGACAAGGAAGAGGTCAGTGTCTGCGGTATCGTCACCGGCATCAAGCTGTTGAACACCCGTAAGGGCGACCGGATGGCTTTTGTGACTCTAGAGGACCTCAGCGGTTTTGTGGAGATGGTGGTCTTCCCGGAGACCTACATTAAGGTTGCCGATCTTCTCAACAGCGAGGAAGCGCTGCTGGTTAAAGGCGTTGTTGATGTTGGCGAAGAGGCATGCAAGATCCTGGTCAACGAAGTGCGCGCTCTCAAGGATGTACAGCAGCGCATGACCAAAATGGTCCATTTCCGTTTGACGTCTCCCGGGCTGGATGATCGGCAGTTGCGTTCTCTCAAGGAAATCATGACGCGCTATCGTGGTGAGTGTGAAGCGCTGATCCATCTGGTTGTGCCCAATCGCAGCGAAACCGTGATATCATTACCCGAAACATTGCGTCTCAGTGCCAGCGATGAAATGATGGATGACGTTGAGAAATTGTTCGGCTATAATGTCGTCACTTTTGAATGAGTTTGACCCTTGATCTGGTCGAAGAAGAAGAGACAGGAGCCTGTAAATGCAGTTTTATCTGGATTTTGAAAAACCCCTGGTGGAGCTCGATCAGAAAATCAGGGAACTGCGGGATTATTCAACAGATAGTGTTGATTTTTCATCTGATATCAAGAAGTTGGAGAAAAAGTCTGACAAATTACGTGATGAAATATTCTCTAACCTGACCCGCTGGCAGCGTACCCAGCTGGCACGTCATCAGTCTCGTCCACATACCCTCGATTATATCCAGCATATTTTCACCGACTGGTTTGAAGTGCATGGTGATCGCAACTACCGCGATGATCCGGCCCTGGTTTGTGGTTTCGCCCGCCTGGATGGCGAGCCCTGCGCGGTTATCGGTCATCAGAAGGGCCGCGATACCAAGGAGAAAGTTTATCGGAATTTCGGCATGCCGAATCCGGAAGGTTATCGCAAGGCTTTGCGCATCATGCAGATGGCCGAGCAGTTCGGGCTACCGGTCTTCACCTTTGTCGATACGCCGGGAGCTTTCCCGGGGATCGGCGCCGAAGAGCGTGGCCAGGCGGAAGCGATTGCCCGCAATCTGCGGGAGATGGCAGCCCTGAGCGTGCCGATCATCGTTACTGTCACAGGTGAAGGTGGTTCTGGCGGCGCCCTGGCGATTGCCGTCGGCAACAAGGTGATGATGATGCAATACTCTGTTTACGCCGTCATCTCGCCGGAAGGCTGCGCCGCGATCCTCTGGAGCGATGGTGCCCGCGGCCCTGAAGCAGCCGAAGCCCTCAAATTGACTGCCATGGACATCGACGCCCTCGGTGTGATCATCGATGATGTCATTCCCGAGCCGCACGGTGGCGCGCACAACGATCATGCCGCCGCGGCCGCAACCGTGAAGGAATATCTCAAAAAGCATCTGGTTGTTCTGAAAGAGCTTTCACCAGAGGAACTGGTTGAACAGCGCTACCTGAAATTCAGAGCCATGTCTGTCATCGAAGAATAGTCTGGTATCCATCCGGAAACTCAGGATTGTATACAAACAGTTTTCGATCTGGAAACGAGCAATTTTTCGCAAGGTCAAGGAAATCAAGGATGTGAGCGGAGGCGTATTCCTTTACGCCGCACAATCACATCCGCAGATTGATGCAGAGATTGCGGAAAAGGGCCGTTTCCAGACTAAAACCAGCTAGCAATGGAGTCCTTACAATGACAGCTTCTTCCCCGGTCTTCCCGCCCGGATACCCTCTGATTATGGTGATCGGTGCGTTGCTGTTCCTCCTGTTGCACGGGTGTGCTCAAAAACCCGTCATACCTCTCGAGGAAATCCCGGATCGAGTCTGGCTACCGGTATCCAATGAGAATCACGTGATGGATGGCTTCTTTACCGGGGCTGATGGT
>JBPPMB010000052.1:0-8826 GCA_051305855.1 Desulfuromonadales bacterium | reverse complement strand
GATGTGATTTCAGATGTTTGGTTTGGTCCGACCCCAGGCATCAGCAACCTTTAAACCACCGGTTTTTGACCAAAACGGGCCAGCAGACGGTTGACAGCATTGCGGGCCCGGGCACGCGGCACGGCGGCGGTCAGACCGCCCGACTCGATGCCGGTTTCCGGTTTCTTGCCGGTCAACAGGCTGAGCACCAGGAAAAAATCGACCTTGAGCCAAGCCTCGACGAACACCCGCCTGCCCTCCTGACGGATCTCCACCCAGGCCGGTGCCATCAGCAGCCGATGGCCTCTGCGGTAAACCCGGCGCTTGTCGTCCTGCTGCTGCAGGGTGAAGCCGGTCTCCGCCGCCCAGGTTTCAACCTGGGGCCAGAGATCGCTGGGACAGGGAAATTCAACGACAGTGCGTCCTTTCATAGAAGACTCCTGTGTGTAGGGGACGCTGTTATCTATTTATCTATTGCATCCATAATGATCTTCAAGAGCAATAAATCTGCTTTCAAGATCTTCTCGCCGCGCCTCGATGCCAAACTGACACCGGTCGGCCCCAAGTGCAGAAACTGACCAACTTCGCTGCTGGTATAACCGAATTCATAGATTGCCAGATGGCAGATGATCCCGCGTGCCGCCGCCGGCGCCCTGCTTTTGCTTGGCTTCCTGACTAAGTCCGGATCAAGCGTCAAAGCGGCTGCAACAACCGCCAACAGTTGCGTGAGCGTGACGACTCTCTTCATCTTCTCCCGAAGCGTGAAATCCTCTTTAAGGCTATCGACGAATTCACCGCCACCCAATACCCTTTCATCGAAGCTCTCGTATTCATGATTTTGGCGTTCGCCCTGGCTCCGTTTAAGGCCGCCGCCAACCAGATCATCACGGCGACCGGTCTTGATTCCATCCGCGATAAATTGTCGGTAATGTCGCCGCGCCGTAGTGACCCTCTTGCCAAATTGCTCAAGCACAGGGTCGATCACCTGACCACTAAGCTGCCGGTGGCCGAGCAGAACAGAATGGCCACTCCAGGGGTAAAGGTCCAGCTCTTCCAGGCTTGCGACTATTCCCGCCCGTAGCGGATTGAGGTGGATGTACCTGACCAGTTCCAGCAGGTAAGGTTCTTCTTCGCAGACGATGGACTTGTAACGATTCTGGAAAAGATGCCCTGAGCGCTTGTTACGGCGGTTGAAGGAGACCGCATATCCGGTTAGAAGTCTGCGCATGAAGTGCGACAACGGAGTGGCGGTTGGCATCAATAACAGGTGGAAATGATTAGATAAAAGTGCCCATGCATAGCAGTGCACACCGGCTTCCGAGAGGAGGGAGACAAACCTGTCCACAAAGAGTTGACGGTCATGATCGTCATTGAAAATATCGCGCCGTTCAATTCCACGCACGATAACGTGCTGAAGAAGCCCGGCAATATCAAGTCTGGGTAAGCGTGGCATGTGGGAAATGTAACACAGGGGAGGAATGAGTTAATAGATAAATAGATAACAGCGTCCCTCGGACCTCTTCGGTTGTCCGGCATACTCCCCATTTGCTGGAAGAAAACGCAGGGCCTCCCGGGTTGCCGCATAATCCCAATGTCAGGCATGCCATGGTCTCCGACCCCGGGGAAGCAGACACACCCTTGCCATTAGCGGTTGTGTCCATGTTGACTTCCGACACCTTGAAAAGCGTCGTCCTTCCCATCGCGTCACTTACGGGGCTCAATCCCTTCAACCTTTCGGCTTACGGCCTGCCTGCTTGCTGTCCTACGCTTAAAACAGGGTGTTACCACACTGCCTCCAAGGACTCGCTACCCGGTGGCTGGCCTACCTTCCGGGGCGGGCTTCCCACCCGCTGGATTACGCGACCTTGCCCGGCCGCACTCAAGGGCTGACCCCTTTTATGGAGGGAGAGGATTAATGATTTATGGGCTTGTTTTTGGCCCTGAAAATGAGGTTATAAGGGTAAAAATGGGGTGTTTTTGATATGTCTTTGTTGTGATTTCGTATGGTTGACTTGGTCCGACCCCGAATTTAACTGGGTTGGCCCTAACTCAATCTTCCGTGATGGGTAAACCCTGAGACGGCAAATGGATGTCTGGTCGCAAGATCGTGCGGACCACAAGAAGAGAATAAAAAGATCAAACGGCACGAAGGGTACAGCAAGTAACGCCCCGGAGGATATCCGTGAGTTGAAGGAAAACCTCCGTTTCCCCATTGACTTTACTTATCATGGATGTCCCCTGATTCCGGCAACAGGGGTGACACCTTTTTCAAGACCAAACAACCTCCAGGACAGGTACTTCCCAGCGGTTCACTTTATGCGTCTTTTGATAGCTCTGATCTTTTGAATCATCTGTCCGACGTTCGACCATTGCAATCACCTTTAAACTCTCAATATGTTCGAGTGATTTATTCCACCTGTCGCGAGCCTCTTTCGACAAAACTGCAATGGAATGACCAGAAGTGGTGGTTATTTCTAATTTTTCGCCCGAACTCTTGAGGTGCACAAGATCGCCGACTCCTGTCTGCCCCAGATGATGATGGACTGGATTGGTTGCAGTTATTCGACCGGCGTAATCCAGAAAAACATCTCTCAGACAAATAATGTCGTAACGTCGCTGCAATACAGAGGCTGGTATAGGCTTCAAAATTTGTGGAGCCAAGGTCACTAACTGTTCTCTTGAAAGCTTGCTTTCCAACACATCACAATACGGGTTAGACTCATCTTCACGTTGGAACAGAGACAGAGTTAACTTAGCCCTGGTCATGGCAACGTAATAAGCCCGGCGTTCCTCCTCTTCCTCCCCTTTTTTCGGAGTCCAGTTACCCCCGGCAACAAAGACATGATCAAATTCAGTCCCTTTAGCGGCATGAACGGTACTCAGAAAAACGCCTCTGCCGATGAATCGTTCACGCTTTTGTTCAACCAGGTCTTCCCACAGAGAATCAATGGCCTGTCTTACCGGTAGCTCCGAATTCCCTGTTTCGACATGCCATCCATGCAGACAAGCAGCAAGCAAGCTCCACCAGGTGTTTTGCGTCAGAGTCTTTGTGCCAGCCGCTTCAATGAGCAAGGCTTCAAGATCGCTTGCACGTTTCAACTCATTACGTAACAACTCCAGCGAAGCAAAATAATGACGAATCTCGCGCACCCTGCCGATCGGCAAGTTCAAATCTTGTCGCACATAAGCAACAGGTATTCCAACATATTCAAGAGCAGCGCGAATCGTTGCGAGTTCCTCATGCCTACGCGCCAAAATCGCACAGTCGGACCAATTCAATGCCGGTTCACACTTTTTCAACTTTTCGAGTTGGGCCAGCAGAACATTCGCCTGTGCATAGTGGTCAGTAACCTTGAGAATCTGGATTCGCCCTTTAGTGAAAGGATCAAGGTGCGTCCAGTCCCCACCAGGTTCCAGTCGTTCACGCCCATGATTAATTCGAATCGGATGCTCAACCTTCATCCGATCTTTGTTTTGAGTAATATGTGTATTCCCAGCCGCAATGATATTCGCTGAAGAACGGAAATTTTCAACGAGATGATGAAACTTTGCTTGATAATCTTTCTCAAATTGACGTATGAACGCGACATTGGTGCCACGAAAAGTATAGATATTCTGGTCATCATCTCCAACGGCCATGATGGCCAGTTTGGCATCCTCATCTTCCAGCGTACGCCCAGCAATGGCAGAGACCAGATCATATTGACGCTGATCGATATCCTGATATTCATCCACCAGAATATGCTGGTACCCAGACAACAGCCGATCGCGTAACTCATCCTGTACCATGCCGGGAAGGTCTTCTTCGCCCTTCAGTAAACGGACAGCCTGATCAATGAGAGCGTTAAAATCGATTCCATCATCTCCATCCGAAGTCAACCTGTCGGCAAAAGAAGTGCCAGTCAAACGCATGGCTAGTCCATGGTAGGTCAACACAGTAACGCCAATCGCATCGGTACCCACCAGTTCCCAAAGGCGGTGTCGCAGTGAACTTGCGGCCTGTCGATTAAAACAAAGAATGAGAATACCTCGGGAAGGCACTCGCTCGACTCGCAACAGATAAGCGCATCGATGAACAACCACGCGGGTTTTCCCTGATCCCGGGCCTGCCAGAATCAACATATTTTCATTGAGCGGCGCAGAAACAATCGCCATCTGAACAGGGTTTTCCAGGTTATCGACAATTCTTCGGAAAGAATCTTGGCTGGTCGCTCGATCGAGCACCTCTTTGCGCCCGGCGAAAAAGCGTTGGACAAAATCTCTTTTATCCATTGCAAAGTAGCTTGTTACCAAGCCAATCGCCTGTTTGATCTTCTCAACGCCAAGCCGGGCATATTCATTCATGACATGAATCTGGAATGTACGCTCTTTGTAATGATGCTCCAAGGGGCTGTAATCCCCCTTGGTATAGCGCCGCTTCTGCTCAAGGAGTCGAATGGTCATTGCCTGGCGGAAAACAGCTAGCCCTTGTTGAAGAGTGAGAACCTTTTGTTCATGTAAGAACATCAAGGCCCGCTCAATTGCGGCCAGTTCATTTTTCACCTGGCCAGAGAGGAAGAGGTCTTCTTTTAGAGCCGCGATAAGGTCATCCAGAGAAAATTCGACCAGGATCTCTGCACTAGGTGTCGTTGAATCGGGGACCTTAGCAATGATGGCCTTGAGAAGGGTACCAGCTAGAGACGTCCGTAATTGTGCAGTTTTGATTAACGCATCCCAATCACGATGCAATTTGACCCGGTGGTGTTCGGCGCTTTGGTAACCCAGCTCAAGACTTCCGCGTTGACCGGCCAAGCCTTTGCCATCTCCCGCCAGACTTTTTAATATAGACACCAAGAATTCGGGAACGCAGATAAAACCCTGGTCCAAAAGCCGCTGGTTCAATAGTCGAGGGGAAAAATTGAGCCAGCCCTCGGCGTCTGGGTCTTCTTCCTGAAGCAGTTTCAAAAGTGCCGTTTCTAGTTCACAAACCTTCTC
Source organism: Desulfuromonadales bacterium (assembly GCA_051305855.1). Taxonomy (GTDB): domain Bacteria; phylum Desulfobacterota; class Desulfuromonadia; order Desulfuromonadales; family BM103; genus M0040. The sequence goes on along the minus strand of JBPPMB010000052.1, from coordinate 3,873 downwards.
TAGGGCAAGTACAGAGTGATTGGAAACCTTATAGCGAACAATGGCCGTAAGCAGCATGTCACGTTTTATCAACCCTGCTTCTGCCATATCATTCAGTGTCGTCAGAATCCTTTGCGAGTCTGTAGGCTGGTGTTTGTTGTTCTCCCCTTCACCTTGTTCGGGAGGGTCGATAAATTCTGGTAATTCGGCCAAAGCATCTGCACTTAAACCTTCATCAGGATTGGCATTCATCAATGCGGAGAGTATTGCCATCCAGCGTCGCTTTGTGATGATTGGCAAATTCAGTTTGGATATTATTTCATAGCCCTCATCCATATTACGAACAGCCGGACGACCTTGAAAAACTCTAGTGTTGTTATGGTTCCGCTCAACAAAACCGGCTCTTTCCAACCAAGCGACAGCAGTCTTGACCTTGGTATCAGCCTGATTGTCCGACTGATCAAAGCCGGTTTCAACATTTTCATTACGCAGGATCTCTCCGGTAGTAATGACAATTTCACCTTCTTTGTTCTTCTTCGCCATCCGCAAACCCCTAAGGATCTGCGCGATGTCGCGCCGGCTCAGCTCGGAATAAGCCCCCATCTTAAACTGAGTTTCAATATCTTTCTCGTCATAGAGAAGAATGCATTCAGCAATTTTTTGATCCCGTCCAGCCCTGCCGGCTTCCTGAAGATAATTCTCCAACGATCCAGGGATTTCGGCATGAATAACCAGTCGCACATTTCCCTTGTCGATCCCCATACCGAAAGCGTTTGTCGCACAAATCACCTGGATTTCACCAGCTATGAAATCTTCCTGGATCTTCTTTTTGGTCGGCACCTTAAGACCGGCATGAAATGCCGCAGAAGAGACGCCCTTCTGTGTCAGATATTCGTCGATATCTTCTGTCTGTTTCCGCGTTGCGGCATACACCACAGCCGCTCCATCAGATTCCAACCGTTCGACAAGAAGATTGAAAACACGCTCCATTTTCTCTGCGCGGTTGACTGTCTGAACTTCGAATTGCAAATTATTCCGGGCTATCCCACCTTCGAACTGACGAAGTTCCAGGCCAAGGTTACTCTGGAAGTGGTCAATAATTTCTTCCGCTACATCCTTTTTGGCCGTTGCTGTGAAGCAGGTAATCGCTGGGATCGGCACTTTCTGTTCTTTGGCAAACTCACGAATAAAGCGTGACGCGTAAAGATAATCGGTTCTGAAATCGTGTCCCCATTTTGAAAGGCAGTGGGCCTCGTCAAACACCCAACAACCGATTTCACGTTGACTGATGACTCCCTTGAAGGTGCGGTTGCGTAACTGTTCAGGAGAGACATACAGAATGGCCACATCGCCTAAACGAACCGATTCGAGAACTTGCCCCCGTTCCGGCGGGGTTAACATCCCATACAAGGCCGCAGCAAATGGCGTCCCAGTATTTGCGACAAGATTATCAACCTGATCTTTCATAAGTGCTTGCAAAGGCGAGATCACGATCGTCAAGGTGCCACGACGAAAATTTCGTACCAGTGCGGGCAACTGGAAACAGAGTGATTTCCCTCCCCCGGTTGGGAGAATTGCCAATTGTGACTGATCGCTCATACCGTGACGCACTATGCCTTCCTGCAGACTGGTGCCATCGGCGGCAGCTGGGAAAGGCCGAAATGCGGAGAATCCGAAATATCGCTCCAGCTGCCCGACCGGGTCGTGATTCAATTTGCAGTATTCACAACTCGAATCTACACAGGGGATGTCTCGCAATAGCCGCAAGATCGGAACGGTCTTTTGGAACTCTTTTCTCACCCATGGAGGCAATACCGAATTATGGCCAGAGACTCTCAGCCATGCGACACAGTAAGCAAGGGCTGCGCATTCATCCGGGTCCCAGACATATTGTTTAGCGACGGTTCTCAGAGCAGACTTACAAACTTTGCCGTCCGTAACTTCAATGAGCACCTTTTGAGAATTTTCAAGCTCAATTTTCTGAGCACCCAGTCTCTTAAAAACTTCCGACAACCCGCTCCATTTCATTGAGCGTTCATCTGAATTCTCAAAACAGAACCGAAAGAAATCGACAACCTGCGGACTTTGTTGACGCAGCAGTTCAAACGCTTCCCATTGATCAACAAAAATTGAAGCAGATAACCGAGCGTCGGCCACCGGATCATTTATGGATTGACGGACCAGTTTGTAGTCTTTGACCAAGCGGTGATAAGGGTTTTCCGGAAATGCAAGTGGTGAAAGATAGAGTGTATCGATGACCGGCTTTTTCAACAGATCAAGTTGAGGTGAGACAGCCTCTAACAGTGGTAAGTCGTGTCCAATAATATTGTGCCCAATAACATAGGTGGCTTCTGCACCGAACTGATCAAGTTCAGACAAAGCATCTTTAAGATTAAATCGACCTTGTTTCTCAAAGGTCTGACCCTGAAAAACAGCACCAATTTTGAAGATTTTCCCTTCAAGGGTTGTTTCTAGGTCAAGAAGCAGGGATTTTGAGAGGATCTTTTGTATTTTCATTCAGCATCGCAGTCCATAAAAGTTTTCCATCTCTTCACAACATCGACAAAAACTATGGCGATTTGAAATAATTCTCAAACCTAAAACAAAAAGGGTGTCCCTCGAACCCCGACCGACTTACCCACCGCGCCTATTATCCTCAAACATTTCCACTGGCATCGAATGCCGCAACCTCCACACCATCTTGATCGGCCGGTCACTCTTATAATTCACCACATCCACCGGGCCTAGATAGGTAAACGGCACAGTGGTGCCGTTGCGTTTTTTCAAGGCGCGAGCAAAGACCAGAATCGTGTAACCCCGCTCATTATGATGAATCAAATTCTGGCCGTCATTGTGACGTTGTGCAGTATTTGCCTGTGATTCCCAATGTAGAAGTTCCCTGCTGATGGGATAATCAGCATACATGGTACTTGGTGAGAACTCCTTTTCGGTTTTCTGAAATGTAATTAGCAACGCATAGGACTTGGCGACAGGAAAATGCAACACCCCAACCCCGGTCTGCCCAGCCGTCTCTAAGTTAGCCTTGCCAAAGGCTACCTGTATCTCCTTGCCGCCATAGCAAGCATGCAACTCAAGCGGACAGGCAAAAGAAAGTTCAGGAATCTGTCCGCTAACCTCGGTGGTATCTAGCGACCAAGCCAGAATTTCGTCTAGGTCGGCAAGGACAGATGGATTCTTTGCAAGCCTACAAAAAGCCTCCCTCAGGGAGGTTATGCCAAGATTGCTACCCTTATCTCCCCATATACGATAGTAAACAGTCATGATGTCCTGACCCGCGAGCGCCATAACATCGTCAATGGCCCCTTGGCCTACCTTGACGAGTACATCACGCAACAAGGCAATTTCCCGGGGGCCTTTGATGAAAGCGGCTCTCACTAAGGACTTCTTCAGTCGTGCCAAGTCTGGATCAATAGGGATTTGTGCCAGTTGTGCCTTAGCTTTCCAACCCGACCATGATTCCTTAGCCAGCAGAACTTCCGGCTCATAATCGTGGTAACTGATGAAATTACCAAAAGTCAGTTCCAGCCCGCTTTCGTTGGTAAAGGTCTGTAGACGATCGGGGACCTGTACAGCCAAGCGGCCAAGATTTTCTTTGATGTTCTCCAGCACGTACTGCCGTGAGAGTCGGTCTAGCTGAATGGAACAGCCGGCAGGGAGGTGAGGGAAATCGAGTTCTACTTCCTTGCCGATTGAAAAGCGGTGTCTGGGCAGCAGCGCCTTGAGCTTGGTATCGACCCGGTAACGTCGGTGGGTCTGCCCGACGAAGTCGAGGACAGTGAGGCAATCCTTCCCTGTTGCATGGCGCAGGCCACGTCCCAACTGTTGCAGAAAGACGGTCAAACTCTCGGTAGGCCTTAGAAAGAGGACTGTATT
>JBPPMB010000044.1:0-74123 GCA_051305855.1 Desulfuromonadales bacterium | reverse complement strand
TGGCTCAACAGGTCGGGGTGCGCGACGCCAGACCTTATCAGGAGACTGCGGCGGAAGCCGCCCGGGGCGAGCGCTTTGCTTACCCGGTCGATGCGCCATTCCCGGAGGCCAGGCTGCGCATGATCGACGACATCGAGCTGTTTGTTGCCGACGGCGGACCAACTGGTCTCGGTTTTATCCGCGGCAGTAAAATTGTCGATCCCGGCGAGTGGTTTTTCAAGGCCCACTTCTACCAGGACCCGGTCTGTCCCGGCTCCCTCGGCCTCGAATCATTTTTGCAGCTGCTCAAGGTGGTTGCCGTGAAGCGCTGGAGGGGGGGGGCTGAGAGGGTGTTTGAGACTGTTGCTCTTGGTGAAAAGCACAGCTGGAACTATCGCGGACAGATTATCCCGAGCAATGACAAGGTTATGGTCGAAGCCGTGGTTACCTCGGTTGATGATGAGAAGAAACTGCTCAAGGCGAACGGCTACCTGTCGGTGGATGGCAAGGTTATCTACCAGATGAAGGATTTTACGGTCAGGATCAGAGGGTCGTCGTCATGACTCAAAATTACCCTTTTCATCTTCCTTCACAATGCCTGTGAACAATATGAACAGAATGACCATAATGAAGCATAAAATCATTATGGTTCATTTGTTTACAGCGTTCTATTGTCAGGGTAAAGTTGTCTTAAACTGGCTGTAAAAGTACGTTTGACTTGGTATTGTCGCCCCGGTGGCCTTCCTTGAGAAGGTCAATATACATTCTTCATTCTGTGAAAAGGGAGATGTCAAATGAAGCTGATCAAAATGTTTGCAGTTCTGTGTTTTTGTCTGTTTGTCGGCCAATCGGCACTGGCGTTTGAACCGCGTAACGTCCTTTGTATCGCACCTTCAGATCCGGGTGGCGGGTGGGATTTTACCTGCCGCAACATGGCGCCGATCCTGTCTGAGCTGAATCTGGTCAAGGGCCGTATCCGCACTCAGAACATGCCTGGCGCCGGCGGTGGAGTCGCGTATGCTCATGTTGTCGGCCAGCAGAAAGGCAACGCGAACCTGCTGGTTGCTGCGTCAACCGCCACCACGACCCGTCTGGCCCTGGGACAATTCAAGGGCTTTGACGCCGATGACGTGCGCTGGGTTGGTGCTCTGGGCGCTGACTACGGCGTTGTCGCTGTTGCTCCGAACAGTCGTTTCCAAACACTTGATGATCTGGTGGCGGCGCTCAAAGCCGATCCCGCCAGTGTCCGTTTTGTCGGGGGGTCTGCAATTGGCGGTTGGGATCACCTGAAAATGTTGATGCTGGCCGATGCCGCACAAGTGGCTGATCTGAATAAAATTCGTTACACCAGCTTCAGCAGCGGCGGGCCGGCCATTATCGAAATTCTTGGCGGTCGCGCCGATGTCTTTACCGGCGATATCAGTGAAACTCTCAACCAGTTGGAAGCGGGCGCTTTGAAACTGCTGGCCGTGCTTGGGGACAAGCGGCTGGAAGGCGCTTTCAGCAAGGTGCCTACCGCTATCGAGTTGGGCTACAACGTGATTGGCGCCAACTGGCGCGGCTTCTATCTGGCCAATGATATCAAAGCCGATGAATATGCCTACTGGACCGAGGCGATGAAAAAGATGGCTGCATCCGAACAATATAAAGTGGTGCGCGAGCAGAACGGTCTGGCCGAATTCGTCCGTACCGGCGACGAAATGGAAGCCTTTGTGCGCGGGCAAGTGGAGTCAATCAAGAAGATTTTTTCCCGTATTGAAAAACCAAAGTAATTGTTAATTATCCTTGGCCCGGAACCCTGATTGAACTGGGTTCCGGTTAACCCGTTCCTATCAACACGTGAATGGAAGAGATGCCGATGAGCGATCGTATTGTTGCCATCCTGCTACTGGTTCTTGTTCTGGCTTTTGGAATCCAGGCGCTGTCCTACGTTCCTGAAAGCTATACCGATGTTCTCGGGGCCCGGGCCTTTCCCCTGACCGTCGCCCTGTTCATGTTACCGCTGACAATTGTCCTCATTTTCAGTAAAGGAACCCCCAGAGTCTGGCCTAGCCGGCGGGCATGGAAATCTGTCATTATTGCCCTGGTTTCATTGATTATCTACGGACTGATCATTAATCTGGTCGGTTTCCTCATCGCGACCGCGGCAATCTTCATTGTTTACGGCAGCCTTTATAAGGCCCGTCTGTGGAAAACCGTGGTTGCCGGCCTGCTCTCCTCGCTGGCCCTATATGCCCTGTTCGTCTGGGCGCTGGATATGTATCTGCCCGTTGGCCGCTTGTTCGAGGAGTTATTCTGATGGATGCTATTTCCTCTCTGATGCAGGGATTCGGCAACGCTTTCAGTCCATTGTACCTGCTGATCGTTTTTCTGGGAGTGACTGCCGGGACCATTATCGGGATGTTGCCCGGGATCGGTCCGATTAATGGTATCGCCATTCTGATCCCTATCACCTTCGCTCTTGGCATTGATCCCACGGCCATGCTGATCCTTTTCGCCGGGATCTATTACGGTGCCCAGTACGGCAACTCGATCAGCACCATTCTGCTCAACGTGCCGGGAACCCCCTCCGCTGTGGCAACCGCGCTGGATGGACACCCGATGGCCAAAAGCGGACGCGCCGGCCCGGCGCTGGCCATTTCCGCCATCGCCTCGTTTGTCGGAGGGACGCTGGCCGTTGTCGGGTTGATGCTGCTGTCACCGCTGCTGGCCGGTTGGGCAATCCGGTTCGGGCCCGCTGAGTATTTTGTGCTGATCGTCTTTACTTTCACCATGCTGTCGGCCTTGTCCGGCAAGCAGTTTGTCAAAGGTTTGGCCGCCACGGGCGTTGGTTTGATGTTCGCCTGTATTGGCATCGACGGCGGAACGGGAATTCCGCGTTACACCTTTGGCCATCTGTCATTTTATGACGGGCTTGATTTTGCCGTCGTCACCATCGGCCTGTTCGCTATTTCCGAAGTTTTTCTGTTGGTTGAACAGATCCAGACGGTTGGTGAAGTCAATACCAAGCTGGGCCGGGTCATGGTGACCATGAAAGAATTCGTCTCCTGCTGGTGGGGAATGATCCGCTCTGCGGTCATCGGTTTCCTGATTGGTGTTCTGCCGGGTGCCGGGGCCACCATCGCCAGTTTCGTGGCCTACGCGACAGAGCAGCGCCTGGTTGATAAGGAGGGTAAATTCGGAACCGGTGACATACGCGGGGTGGCAGCTCCTGAATCAGCCAACAATGCAGCGGTCTCCGGCGCTTTGATCCCCATGCTCACCCTCGGTGTGCCGGGGAGTGGCACGACCGCCGTCATTCTGGGCGCATTACTGGCCTTGAATCTCAACCCCGGTCCACTGTTCATCGTCCAGCACGGGGAGCTGTTCTGGACCTTGGTAGCGTCTATGTACATCGGCAACGTGATGCTCCTGATTCTTAACTTGCCGCTGGTTGGACTGTTTGTCAAAGTCTTGTTGATTCCGCGCTATATTCTGGTGCCGATGGTCGCCATGATCAGTTACGGCGCTATTTACGCGGCCAGCAGCTCGGTCACCGACCTGATGCTGATGTCTGGTTTCGGTCTGCTCGGCTATTTTATGCGGAAACTTGATTTTCCTCTGGCTCCGGTCATTCTCGCTATTGTCCTGGGGCCGATGATGGAAATCAGCCTGCGCCGGGCGCTGTCGTTGTCGAATGGTGACTGGACAATCTTGTTCTCCTCCCCCCTGGTCATGGTGCTTTGGGTTCTGGTGGCGGTGTCTGCTTTCTTCCCGTTCCTGCGGGTGTTGCGAAGAGCCCGGGAAATCAATGATAGTGAACAGCACTGAGCAGTTTATATTCAGAGGGTAAACATAAAAAAGGCCGCTCGTTTCTCGAGCGGCCTTTTTATCTAGGCTGAGGTTGAACCAATTGCAGCGCTTGCCGAAAATCGAACCCGATACGCCGCGAACAATCTGGCGTCCCAGCTGTCTGCTGATGGAGCGCGGGGCTGTTCTTCTTCAAGGGTTGTGTCACGCATTAAGGATGTCACCCGTAAGCCTTATGGCTTTACAGCTTTATGGCTAACTTGTACTATGTGCAGGCCTGGCATTTAACGAAAATTGGTGGTGTGAATGAGATATTCGCGAGTCTATATTGAATCAGTCGGCTACGAGCTGGCACCGATCGTCGTGACGTCGACAGAGCTGGAAAATCGCTTGAAGCCGATGTACGAGGCTCTGCACATCCCGCTCGGCCAGCTGGAAGCATTGACCGGAATCAGGGAACGTCGCTGGTGGAAACCGAATACGAGTATCTCGGAAGGGGCGATTGCTGCAGCGAAAAAAGCGCTGCGCGAGCGGAAAATTTCCCCGGCCGATATCGGTGCAGTTGTCTATGCCGGCGTCTGCCGTGAACATTTCGAACCGGCCACGGCCTGCCAGGTAGCTTCCGCCCTTGGCGTGCAGGGAAATGCTGCGATTTATGATACCTCCAATGCCTGTCTGGGTGTGCTCAACGGTGTTCTCGATATTGCCAATCGCATTGAACTGGGCCAGATTCGCGCCGGGATCGTGGTCGCTTGTGAGAGCTCCCGCGAAATCAACGAAACCATGATTCAGCAGATGCTGGACAAACCAACCATGGAAAGCTTTACCAAGTCACTGGCGACCCTGACTGGTGGCTCCGGTGCGGCCGCCGTGCTGCTCACCGACGGCTCGTTCACGCCTTCGCGACGCCCCCGTCTGCTCGGTGGGGTTAATCTGGCCGAGCCTCAGCACCACACTCTCTGCCGTTGGGGAATCCAGTCGGACGACCCGGAAAATCATGTTCCCTATATGCAGACCGACGCTGTCGCGGTCATGAAGTACGGCGTGGAGTTGGGCAAAAGGACCTGGGACGCTTTCCTCAAGGAGCTGGACCTGACCACCGACCGGATCGACAAGGTGATCTGCCACCAGGTCGGTGAGGCTCACCAGAAACTGATCCTGCAGAAAATCGGTATCGATCAGGAGAAGGATTTCAGTACCTATGAGTTCCTTGGCAATATGGGCACGGTGTCTCTGCCGGTTACGGCCGCGATTGCCAAGGAACGCGATTTTCTCCTGCCTGGCGATGTGGTCGGTTTTCTCGGAATCGGCAGCGGTTTGAACTGCCTGATGCTGGGAATCCAGTGGTAGGGTTTGTTTGGCTTTTGCCGTTGGCAATACTTGCCAGTGGTTCATTTTTTTAAACAAAGAAGAAATGAGCCGCGTCAAACGCAGGTGCCTTGAGACAATGAACAAGTATCAAGGTGATGGTTGACCCTTCCTCAAAAAATGTTTCTATAGATTTTCATAGATTCTGATCGCGGCTAAATAAAAGGTTTTTGTGCCTGACCAGCGTTCATAGCTTGCCGCCTTTAAGGCCTTAGCGTTTAAATGAGCGAATAATGAGTGATCTTTACCCTTTTGCAAACAATTTCCTCGAACTGAACGGTCTGCAATACCATTACCTCGACGAGGGGCAGGGCGACCCGGTGGTCATGGTCCATGGCAATCCGAGCTGGTCCTTCTACTATCGCGACCTGGCCAAGGCACTGCGTGCCCGCTACCGCGTCGTCGTTCCCGATCATATCGGCTGCGGCCTTTCGGAAAAGCCCGGTGATGAAGATTATTCCTACACTTTGCAGCAACGGGTCGACGATCTCGCTGCTCTGCTTGAGCATTTAGATATTTGCGAGCGGATCACCCTGGTTGTCCACGACTGGGGCGGCATGATCGGTATGGCTTACGCTTGCCGACATCCGGAACGGATCGCCCGTCTTGTTATCCTGAATACCGCGGCATTTCATCTGCCGGCCGGCAAGCATTTCCCCCTGGCCCTGAAGATCTGTCGCGACACGGCCCTTGGTGCGTTCCTGATCCAGCGCTTGAACCTGTTTGCCCTGATGGCCTCCCGGATCGGCTGTAAACGCAACCCGATGTCCGAGGAACTGCGCGGCGCCTACTGTGCACCTTACGATACCTTCACCGATCGCATCGCCATCCTGCGTTTTGTCCAGGATATTCCGCTCAAGCCGGAAGACCCCGGTTATGAACTGGTCAGTGAAGTCGAGGCGGGGCTGAATCGTTTCACTGATATACCGATGACGATCTGCTGGGGCATGAAGGACTTTGTATTCGACAGGCATTTTCTCAAAGAGTGGCAGCACCGCTTTCCGAAAGCCGAGGTGCATGCCTTTGCCGACTGTGGGCATTACATTCTCGAGGACGCCAGTGACGAAGTGATACCGGTTATTGAGCAATTCCTGGCGGCGCATCCGCTTGCAGAACCGGTTTCCGGGTCGCCCGACGGCAAACCCTGATGAGCAAGCCCGCCTCTGCCAATGTCGCCGCGCATCTCCCGGAAATGGCGCGACTTCAGCCGGAAACGCCGGCAATCTTCATCCCGCAGGGCTCAGACAGTCACCGGCAGACCAACTACGTTCAATACACGTTCTCCGAGCTTGACCGCGAGAGCAGTCGCATGGCGCATGCCCTCGAATCGGTTGGCATTCGACGTGGCGTCCGCACGGTTCTGATGGTCCCCCCCGGGTTCGAATTCTTTGCCCTGACCTTCGCTCTTTTCAAGATCGGTGCCGTACCGGTTCTGGTTGACCCCGGGATGGGAGTCAAGAACCTCAAAACCTGCTTTGCCGAAGCGCAACCGCAGGCCTTTATCGGCATTCCCAGGGCACATCTGGCTCGTGTGCTGCTCGGTTGGGGGAAGCCGACGGTCAAGGCCCTGCTGACGGTTGGCCGGCGGCTCTGCTGGGGAGGTTCGACCCTTGCCAGGTTACTGATGGTCGTGCCTGACGACACCCCCTACGTAACAGCACAGACCGAAGGCGAGGAAACCGCGGCGATTCTCTTCACCAGCGGCAGTACCGGTGCGCCGAAAGGTGCTGTTTACAGCCATGGCAATTTCGCAGCTCAGGTGGAGACGCTGCGCCTGCTCTACAACATCCGTCCCGGTGAAATTGATCTGCCGACTTTTCCACTCTTTGCCCTGTTTGCTCCGGCGTTGGGGATGACTTCGGTAATGCCGGAGATGGATTTTACCCGCCCGGCCGATGCCGATCCGGTCAAGATCCTTGCCGCAATTGAAAAGTTCCAGATCACGACCATGTTCGGCTCACCGGCGCTGATCAACCGGGTCGGCCGCTACGGCCAGGCGCAGGGGATCAAGCTGCCGAGTCTGAAGCGGGCAATCTCCGCCGGTGCGCCGGTGCCGGCGGCAGTGCTGGAGAGGTTTACCAGTATGCTCTCTGCCGAGGCCCAGGTCTTTACCCCCTACGGTGCCACCGAAGCCTTGCCGGTCTGCTCCATCGGCAGCGCCGAGGTCCTTGCGGAGACCCGTCATGCTACCGATCAGGGTCGCGGCGTCTGTGTCGGCAAGCCGGTGCCGGGGATCGAACTGGAGATCATTGCCATTTCTGATGAGTTGATCACACGCTGGGACGCCAGCCTGAAGCTTGGCAATGGCGAGATCGGCGAGATTGTCGTCAAGGGGCCGCAGGTGACGCGCAGCTATTTCAACCGTGTGCAGGCAACAGCCCTTGGCAAAATCCCCGATCCGGATCATGACGGTTTCTACCATCGTATGGGCGACCTTGGCTACCGCGACGAACAGAACCGCATCTGGTTCTGCGGCCGTAAGGCGCACCGGGTCGTGACCGGCCAAGGAGTTCTCTTTACCATCCCCTGTGAGGCAATTTTCAATACCCATCAGGACGTGTTTCGCACTGCTCTGGTTGGTGTCGGTCCGCCGGGCCAGCAGCGGCCGGTGCTCTGTGTCGAGTTGGAAAAAGGTGTTGACACCTCAGGCCTTGCCCGCATCCACCAGGAACTGCTGGCGATCGGTGCCGGACACGCGATCACCCGCAACATCAAGACCTTTCTCTTCCACCCGGCGTTCCCGGTAGACATCCGTCATAACGCCAAAATTTTTCGTGAGAAACTGGCACTCTGGGCAGGAGAGAAATTGTCATGAAAGCGCTGGTAACCGGCGGTGGCGGGTTCCTTGGCAAAGCGGTTGTCAAACTGCTGCTTGAGCGCGGCGTCGAGGTGCGCACCTTCTCGCGCAATGAGCATCCCGTCCTTGCCACGCTGGGGGTTGAACATTGGCGTGGCGAACTGGACGATGCCGAAGCGGTCGAAAGGGCCGCCGCTGGTTGTGATATCATCTTTCACGCAGCCGCCAAGGCCGGGGTCTGGGGTCCCTACGAAGAGTTCTACCGGGCCAACGTATCAGGTACCAGGCACGTCATCAACGCCTGTCGCAAACACGGCATCAAGCGCCTGGTGCATACCAGCTCACCGAGCGTCGTTTTTGACGGTACCGATATGGAAGGCGTCGACGAATCCGTGCCTTACCCGGAGCATTTCGAAGCCTTCTATCCGCAGACCAAGGCCGAGGCCGAGCGCCTGGTGTTGCAGGCCAATGATGGTGTGCTGGCTACCGTGGCTCTGCGCCCGCACCTGATCTGGGGTCCGGAGGACAATCACCTGGTGCCGCGCATTCTCGCGCGCGGTGGCACGGGGGCCTTGCGTAAAATCGGTACACGCGAGTGCCTGGTCGATACTCTCTACATCGACAACGCGGCGCTAGCTCATCTGCAGGCTGCCGACCACCTCGATATCGGTTCGGCTGTGGCCGGCAAAGCCTACTTCCTTGCCCAGGGGGAACCCCTGCCACTCTGGGAAGTGGTTAACCGCATCCTTGATGCAGGCGGCCTCCCGCCCGTGACCCGCACCATCTCACCTGCGCTGGCTTACAATGTCGGGGCTATTCTGGAGAAGGTCTACAGCCTCTTCAACCTCAGAGGCGAGCCGCGCATGACCCGTTTTGTGGCTAAAGAACTCTCCACCTCGCACTGGTTCGATCTTAGTGCTGCACGTAACGACTTTGGCTATCGGCCTGAGGTTCCTTTTGATGAGGGGATTGAGCGGCTGCGGGCGTGGTTAGCGAATCGCTGATCATTATGAACTGATACCCAGGCTTTTGTCTAAAGCACCACGCTATTGCTGGCATTACGCTGGTCGGCGATTATGCTTTGGAAGCAGTTTTTGCGATTGCGAAATAAAATGATTTTCGGAGGATAGCGTTTTGCAAACCAGTTACATAATGAATAAGGTAAAAGAGTATGAATCCTTTTGCAAAAATCCAAATTTCTTGGATTTGGTTAAGGCAAAAAAAGTTTTCACGCTTCATCTTATTTTAAACAATACCAACTTGGAGAAATACACACAAAACAAGGAATATATTGACCTTATTCCAGAGTCAAATATCGCTATTGCACTTAATGGGTTAGAGAAAGATGGGTTTATAAAATGTAAAAATTCTTATTGGGATAGTTATCTTGGATGTATTCCAAAATTCAATGGAACAGAAATAACCATAAATATAGACCAAAATACCGCAAGAGAACTGGATGTATTTCTGGGTTCATTCTCTGAGGAATTTATAAACTATTTGAAAAAAAGAAGAGAGGAGGAAAACCAAGCTCGATTATTGCTGATAGCAGATTCTAAAGAAAAACAAATGGAATTACAGAAGAAAGTGGATAAACTCGGTGGTTTAGTGGTTGATGGTTTGTACCATGGTGGGCGTAGAGTCATGGCCAGGGTCGAATCGAAGGATCGCGAATGGCAACTTAGTGATGATGAGAAGGATCTGATTTCTGCAATAGGGAAAAACAGGATAAAAAAGGGGATGAATAGAGTTGATTTGTTAAAGAAACATGGACTACATGAAGCCAAAGAGGTTGCCCCTGTGCAATTTTATACAGATGATTCTGGTCGTCTTAAGATTGAAAGAGACGATATTTGGGGTGAAAAGGCAAAAATTTATGTCGATAAAAGAACTTTTAAGCAGAGAGTGACAGAAGATTGGAATTGGAATGATGTGTTGCTGCTTTTGTTGATACCTCATTTGTCAATCACATTTTATGTCACAAAAAAAATATCTACAAAAGCGACAAAAGTACTTTTCTTCTCTATATTAATTTCTTTGATATTGCTTGGATCAACTTATGGTACAAACCTTCATCTTACCTATATTGAACAGATCTGGTTTGCTTTAATGGCACTATATTTACTGCTTCCGATTATGATTCTTGGAATTTATTTACTGATTCATGCCCTATCATCAGATGACGACTGGCAGTAAACTCATTTGCCGGTGAATCCCCCTTTAATGGATTTGTAGAGATTCCCGACCCGGACTAGAGTAACTCAAGTAGGTTATGGGTTACTGGGTACTAGTGTAATCTTGTGCAGTTGTCGATCAGTTTCAAAGCTATTCTGAGGTTTCTTAATGACGCTTCATTTACATCCATGGCAGGCTCCACCATCACAACCAACACTCAGCGATGAGGAGGTGCATCTCTGGCGCTTCCCCCTGGATTGCACGGATTCCCTTGAACACCTCCTCGAAGTGGATGAACTTCACCGAGCCCGACGTTTGCGTGTTCCGGGCAAGGCCCGAGCGTTCGTTGTCGCCCGTGCCCGCCTGCGTCAGATCCTGGCGAGTTATCTCGATGCTGCTCCGGTAACCTTGCGTTTCCAGTATGGCCCTTTCGGCAAGCCTGTGCTTGTCAGTCAAACGGCCGATGCCCTTGCCTTTAACCTCGCCCACTCGGGGGGGTGGGGACTCTGTGCCGTGACCAAAGGCTTCGAGGTCGGGGTTGATATTGAGAGGGTTGATCGTCAACTGGACTACGAAAAGCTCGCTGCCGGTTTTTTCTCGGCCAGGGAGAGGGGCTGGCTGCAAGCAGGCAGTTCATACCGCAGACGCAGGCAGTTCTTTCGCATCTGGACGCGCAAAGAAGCCTGGCTGAAAGGCAAGGGTGGCGGCTTTTCTGATCCCGTTAAGGATCTCGACTCCGCTCATCTTGCCGGCAGTTGCACGCATGATGGAACCTGGTGGCTCAAAAGTATCCCGGTGGCCAGGCACTATCTCGCCGCGCTTGCGCTGTCGCAGGAGTGCTCTCTGCTGCAGCGCTGGAACGGCTGGCACACCCCTGGCTGAGAGCCTGGACGCTGCCGGCCAAATACTTTTGCTCTTTACATGTCTTGCCCAGCCCCTCCCAGTTGATATACTGAGAATTAAATGAACAAGATAAAATAAAATGCTGTTTTAAGTTTTGATTGACGTGAACGTAAAGGTGATCTATATATCAAGTTGTCATCTGCCCCCGGGGGTCTTCTTTTATGTATGAATTGCCGCACCGGTCTATGCCGGAAATTCTCAAGCTGAATGCTCAACGTTATGCTGACCGGATAGCGATCAGCTATAAGAAAGAGGGCAAGTACCTCTCTTTGAGCTACCGCAGCTTCTATGAAAGAGTGCTGATGGCGGCTCGCGGGCTGCGCAAGGCCGGGGTCGCCGCGGGAGACCGGGTGGCGATTTTTTCAGAAAATCGTGCCGGATGGGCGATTGCCGATTTTGCCATCCAGTGCGCTCAAGGGATCACTGTTCCGATTTATCCCACCAATACCGGCGAGCAGACGGCTTACGTCATCAACCATTGCGGCGCCAAAATCGTCTTCGTCTCGAATCGCCTCCAATATGAAAAGCTCCTTGCCGTTCGCGGGCAACTGCCAACTCTTGAGCAAGTCATTTCCTTTGAACGCTTCCTCGGCAGTCACGACCTTCCCGTGTATACCCTTTACCAGTTATCGGAAATCTCCTATCCGGTTTCGGAACAGGAGCGTGGCGACATAGAGGCATGTATCGATGCAGTCCAGTCGACCGACCTGATTACCATTATCTACACCTCCGGAACCACCGGTATCCCCAAGGGCGTCATGCTCACCCAGGCCAATATAATCTTCGACGCCCATTACGGGCTGGAGAAACTGGAAGCGTTCGGCATGAATGAGACGTTCCTCAGTTTCCTCCCCTTGAGCCATATCCTCGAACGCACGGCGGGATACTACGCACCGCTGATGAGTGGATGTCATGTGGCTTTCTGTGAAAGCGTGGAAAAAGTCGTTGAGAACATGCAGGAGGTTGGCCCGACAGTCATGGTCAGCGTGCCGCGCCTGTTTGAAAAAATCTACACGCGGATTTATGAAGACGTTCACCAGATGCGCCCGCTCAAGCGCAATATTTTTCACCTGGCGGTGGAGACAGGCCGAAAATATATCTCCCGTCGCTACATCGATCCGAAGCCGCTCGGCCTGCTCGGCCTGAAGTACCGGTTCTTCAACTGGCTGGTTTTCAGCAAGATCCGGAAGCGTTTCGGTGGACGTCTCAAGTATTTCATTTCGGGGGGCGCACCCCTCGACAAGGTCATCAATGAATTCATGTGGGTGATCGGCATTCCGACCTTTGAGGGCTACGGTCTTACCGAAACCAGTCCCGCCGTTACCCTGAACAGCCCCTGGAAGGTACGCTACGGTTCGGTGGGAACGCCTTTACCCTGGACCGAGGTCAAGCTTGCCGAAGACAGTGAATTGCTGGTACGTGGGCCGCAGGTGATGCGCGGCTACTACAATGCGCCCGAGGAGACCGACAAGGTCTTGCAGGACGGCTGGTTCTCTACTGGCGATATTGCCAGGATTGATGAGGATGGCTACGTTTATATTGTTGATCGGAAAAAAGAAATCATCATTACTTCCGGGGGGAAGAACATTGCCCCGCAGCCGCTTGAAAATGACCTCAGGATGGACAAGTATATTTCACAGGCTTTTGTGTTCGGCGATCGCAAGCCTTATCTTGTGGCGCTCCTGACGCCGAATCTGGAGCGGCTGATCCAGATGGCCCGTCAGGAAGGCCTTGCTTACCTGGATGTGGAGGAGTTGGTGGCCAATCAACGGGTTCAAAAGCTCTACGCTGATCGCGTGCAATTAATCAACGACAAGCTGCCTTCCTACCAGACCATCAAGAAATTCATTCTGCTCCCTCGCGATTTTTCGGTCGATGGCGGCGAACTGACACCGACCCTCAAGCTCAAGCGCAAGGTAATTTACGGCAAGAACCAGGAGCGCATCGAACGGCTTTACCTGCGTAACGGCAACGGCTCCGATGATTACCCGCACAATGGAAATGGAGGAAACGCATGAGGCAAATCAACCGAGTGGCTGTGCTTGGCGCCGGAGTCATGGGCGCCACGATTGCCGCCCATCTGGCAAATGCCGGTCTTGATGTCTTGTTGCTCGACATGGTGCCGAAGGAGCTGAACGCCGAGGAACAGGCCGCCGGCCTGAGCCTCGAGAGCCCGCAGGTGCGCAACCGCATTGCCGCCACCGGGCTGGAAGGCCTGATGAAGATGAAGCCGGCGCCGTTCTACCTGGCAAACTACGCCACACAGATCGCCTGCGGCAACTTCAACGACGACCTGCCGAAGTTGCTGGAGTGCGACTGGGTACTCGAGGTGGTCATCGAACATCTGCCGATCAAGCTGGGGCTCTTTAAAAAGATCGTACCCCATCTTAAGGCCGGGGCGGTCCTGACGACCAACACCAGCGGCCTGTCGGTCAACGCTATGGCCGAGGCCCTGCCGGCCGAAGTGCGCCGCAATTTCATGGTTACCCATTTCTTCAATCCGCCGCGTTACATGCGCCTGCTGGAAATCGTTCCCTGCAGCGAAACCGATTCGGCGGTGGTCAGTGGCATGGCCGAATTCATCAGCCGGAGGCTCGGCAAGGGGATCGTCCACGCCAAGGATACGCCGAATTTCATCGCCAACCGCATCGGTGTCTACGCCATATACAAGGGGGTGCAGCACATGGTCGAGATGGGGATGACCGTCGAGGAAGTCGACTCCATCGCCGGTCCGGCCACGGCCCGCCCCAAGTCGGCGGCATTCCGCACCGCCGACCTGGTCGGTATTGATACCCTGATCCACGTCGGCAACAACTCTTATGAGCTGCTGACCGAAGACGAGGAGCGCGAGGTCTTCAAGGTTCCCGTATTCATGAACAAGATGGTCGAGGCCGGGCTGCTCGGCAACAAGAGCAAGGCCGGTTTCTATAAAAAGGAGCAGGTCGACGGCAAGCGGCAGATTTTCTACTTCGACTATAACAGTGGTGCATTCAAGCCGGCCACCAAGCCGAAATTCGCCTCTGTCACTGCCGTCAAGATGATCGATGACCCGGCGCAGAAGGTCAGGATGGTGGTCGAAGGGGGAGACAAGGCCGCCGAATATGCCTGGAAGACGCTGCGCGATACCCTGATCTATACCGTCAATCGCATCCCCGAGATCGCTGATGACGTGGTCAACATTGACAACGCCATGAAGTGGGGCTTCAACTGGGAGATTGGCCCCTTCGAGATGCTCGATGCCGTCGGCGTTGCGGCCTTCGTCATGCGGGCGGAGAAAGACGGTGTGCCGGTGCCGGCTGTACTGAAGAGCGTCGAGCGTTTCTACCGCTTCAACGAGGCAGGGCAGAAGGAATACTTCGACCTGCAGGCCGGTGAATATAAGCCCATGCCCCTCAAACCGGGGCAGATCAGCCTGCAAATCCTCAAGAAATCCGGGGGCCTGGTGGAGAAGAACGCCAATTGCTCGCTGGTCGATCTCGGCGATGGGGTCTTCGGCTTGGAATTCCATTCGAAGATGAACTCCATCAGCGGAGACATTCTCTCCATGACCCACAAGGCGATCAGACGTGCAGAAGGCGAGGGCGTCGGGCTGGTGATCGGTAACCAGGGAAGCAACTTCTCGGTCGGCGCCAACCTGATGATGCTCGCCGTCGCCCTGGCTGAAGGGACCTACGAGGACATTGACCTGATGGTGCGCGCCTTCCAGAAAGCAACCATGGCGGTCAAATACGCCAGGGTGCCGGTGGTGGCCGCGCCCTTCGGCATGACTCTCGGCGGCGGCTGCGAGTTCAGCCTGCATGCCGACGCCATTAACGCTTTTGCTGAAACCTACATGGGGCTGGTGGAAATCGGAGTCGGACTGTTGCCGGCCGGCGGCGGCACCAAGGAGATGTGCCTGCGCTCGGTCGAACTGGCGCAGCAGTACGAAACTGATCCGACCCCCTATGTCTTCAAACATTTCAAGCAGATCGGCATGGCGACTGTTTCCATGAGCGCCGCCGAACTGCGCAGTCTGAATTACATGCGACCGGGCGACTGCATCAGTATGGACCTCGACCGCCTGATCGCCGACGCCAAGCAGAAGGTGCTGGCGCTGGCGGTCAACTACCGGCCTGGCAGGCCGCTGGAAAACCTGCCGGCACCCGGGCGCAGCATCGCCGCCAGCATCAAGACCAGCCTCTGGAACCTGCAGATGGGTGGTTTCGTCACTGCTTACGAGCAGGAGATCGGCGGTATCATCGCCGATGTCATCTGCGGCGGCGACGTGCCGGCCGGTACGCCTGTCTCCGAGGACTACCTGCTGCAGCTCGAGCGCCAGGCGTTCCTCAAGCTCTGCGGCAACAAAAAGACCGCGGAGCGGATTCAGGCGATGTTGAAAACCGGCAAGCCGCTACGCAACTAAGAGATCGAGACAAGGTGCCGGCAGGCACCCAGGAGAACAGAAATGAAAAAAGCTTACATACTTGCGGCATACCGTACCCCGGGTTGTCGGGCGAACAAGGGTGGTTTCAAGGATATGCGCCCCGATGACCTGGCCGCCGCAGCTATTCGGGGGCTGGTCGAGCGCACGGGAATCGACCCGATGAAGATCGACGACGTACTGATCGGCTGCGCCTTTCCCGAGGGGGAGCAGGGGATGAACTTCGCCCGTATCGCCAGTATGAAGGCCGGGCTCCCCTACCAGGTGCCGGCGCAAACTGTCAACCGTTTCTGTTCCTCGGGACTGCAGACCATCGCCAGTGCCGCCGAGCGGATCATGGCCGGCTTTGCCGACTGCATTATCGCCGGTGGTGCCGAATCGATGACCGTCGTTCCGATGGGTGGCAACAAGTTCAGCGCCAATCCGGGGCTGGTGGCGAGCTGGCCGGAAGCTTTCGCTTCTATGGGGATCACCGCCGAGCTGGTTTCTGAGAAGTACAGCATCGACCGCAAGCAGCAGGACGCCTTCGCTCTGGCCAGTCATCAGAAAGCGGCAGCCGCGATCGCCGCAGGACGGTTCACGGATGAAATCATCCCGGTTGAGGTTGAGGAGGTGGCCATCATCAAGAACAAGCCGGTCAGGAGCAAAAAAACGGTTGTGATCGATGACGGCGTGCGTGCCGATTCCACAATCGAAGGTCTGGCAAAGCTCAAGCCGGTTTTCAAGCTGAATGGCACAGTCACAGCCGGGACCAGCTCGCAGATGACTGACGGTGCGGCGGCAGCACTGGTGGTTTCCGAAGCGTTTCTCAAACAAACAGTCCTGAAGCCACTGGGCCGCTTTGTCGCCTTCGCCGTCAAGGGGGTGCCGCCGGAGATCATGGGCATTGGTCCGATCGAGGCGATTCCTGCGGCTTTGCAGATGGCCGGCCTGCAGCAGAACGATATCGGCCTGCTTGAGCTCAATGAGGCGTTCGCCGCGCAGTCGCTGGCGGTCATCAAAGAGCTCGGCTTGAATGTGGATATCATCAACGTCAACGGCGGCGCCATCGCCCTGGGCCACCCTCTCGGCTGTACCGGTGCCAAATTGACCGCCACCCTGCTGCACGAGATGCAGCGTCGTGACGTGCGTTACGGCATGGTCAGCATGTGCATCGGCGGGGGCATGGGTGCTGCAGGCATTTTCGAAAAAGTCTGAGTCAATTTCTGCATGTCGTCAAAGGCATGTTGTCCACAGCCATTGCCTGCGTCCAACGTTGCCACTTAGTTTCCCGCAAGCAAAGGCTGCGGCCAACATGCGGAGTGATTGCTCAAGGGTTTGACTGGTTAACAATCAGAACAGAACATGAACTAATGATGAGGTGACGGACATGGACAAGAGGATTCTGAAAGGTTGCGAATACCTGGTTGCCGAGACCCCCTGCGAAGCGGTTTTCACTCCTGAGGATTTCAGTGACGAGCAGCGTGCCATCGCCGAAACGACGACGCAGTTCGTCGAGAACGAAATTTTCCCCCACATTGAGGAAATCGAGGAGCAAAATTTCGATCTTGTCGTGGCAGGGATGAAGAAATGCGGCGAGCTGGGCCTGCTGATGATCGATGCCCCCGAGGAGTACGGCGGTCTCGAACTTGACAAGGCGACCAGTATGCTGGTCGGCGAAAAAATTGCTCCGGCTGGCTCCTTCTCAGTCGCCTACGCCGCCCACACCGGCATCGGCACCCTGCCGCTGGTCTACTATGGCACCAAGGCGCAGAAAGACCAGTACCTTGAGAAAATCATCACCGGCGAATGGTTGGCCGCTTACTGTCTGACCGAGCCGGGCAGCGGCAGCGATGCCCTCGGCGCCCAGTCTTCGGCAGTGCTCTCAGCAGACGGCTTGCATTATCTCCTCAATGGGACCAAACAGTTTATCACCAACGGCAGCTTCGCCGATCTGTTCATCGTTTTCGCCAAGATCGACAAGGAGCATTTTACCTGCTTTCTGGTCGAGAAGACCTTTGCAGGGCTGGTCGTTGGTGTCGAGGAGAAGAAGATGGGGATCAAGGGGAGTTCGACCACCCAGATCATCCTCGAAAACTGCAAGGTCCCGGTGGAGAATGTCCTGGGCGCAATCGGCAAGGGGCACAAGATCGCTTTCAACGTCCTCAACGTCGGGCGTTTCAAGCTCGGCGCCTGCGTCACCGGCGCTTCCAAGTACGCCTTGAAAGAGGGTCTCAAATATGCCAACGAGCGCAAACAGTTCGGCAGGACCATCGGCTCTTTCGGGGCCATCCAGGAGAAGTTCGCTGACCTGACCGCCGACATCTTTGCCTCCGAGTCGCTGGTCTACCGTCTGGCAGGACTGCTTGACGGCAAGCTGGAGACCATAGAGAAAGGTACCGACGACTATTATGTCGAATACCAGAAAGGCATTGAGGACTACTCCGCCGAGTGTGCCATTGCGAAGGTTTTCTGCTCAGATGTGCTCGCACGCGTGGTCGATGAGGTGGTGCAGGTCCATGGCGGCTACGGCTTCGTCAGCGACTATCCGGCCGAACGCTTCTACCGCGATGAACGGATCAACCGCATCTTCGAAGGTACCAACGAGATTAACCGGCTGCTCACGACCGGCATGATCCTGCGTAAAGCGATGAAGGGAGAGCTTCCTTTGCAGGCCGGGGCAATGAAGGCCTTTGAAGCCTTGATGACACCTTCCTTCGAGGAACTCGATGAAGAGGTTCTGTTCATCGCTGAAAAGACGCTGCTTAAAAATCTCAAGACGCTCTTCCTGATTCTCGCCGGCACCGGTGTTCAGAAATACATGCAGAAGTTGCAGGACGAGCAGGAAATCCTGATCGCAGCCGCCGACATCGCCATCCAGATCTTCGCCATTGAAAGCACCGTTCTGCGAGCTGAGAAAATTCTGGCCAAGCTGAGTCAAGCCAAGCAGGAACAGCTCAAAGCCACGGTCAAGGTCTTCACCTTCAACGCCACCGAGGAAGCTGCCAGCGCAGCAAAGAAGGCTGCTTACTACGTCGAGGAGGGCGACAGCCTGATGATGCTTTTGTCTGGTGTGCGACGTTTTACCAAGTATGACGCCAGCGGCCTGCTTGCGGCCAAACGAACGGTCGCCGCGGCTGCCCTTGACGCCGAGCAATACCTTTTCTGAGAATTATGATCCCGACTCAACGCACCCTTGCCACCCCTTACCCGGTTGGTCCGGTGCATTGCTACAGCATCGAGCTGGCCGGGGAACTGGTTCTGCTGGATACCGGTCCACCGACGGCGGAGGCGCGCACTTATCTGCAGAAAAGGCAAGTGGGCTGCAGCCATTGCCTGAGTCCAACGTTGCACTTAGCTTCCCGCAATCAACAGCTGCAACCCACATGCTGTGCGATTGCGCAAGCGAGCTGAAAAATAACGGAATCCTGTGTTAAGTACCTGTATGTATTGTTACGGAGATAAATCATGGGTCATCATCTCGGCAGTAAAAGCAGTATCGTTCCCCTCATCGATCGACTTAACATGAACCCGATAGGCCTCGTCGACAGCGAAACGCTCCGCCAGATATTGACCCTGCTGTTCAGTGAGGAGGAGGCGTTTGTCGCATCGAGATTTCCCCTGGAAGAGGCGACCATTGATGAACTGGCCCGCAAGACAGGTCTGGCCGAGGCAGTGTTGCTGCCGGTTCTTGAAACCATGGCCGAGAAGGGGCTGATCATGGACTTGCCTTACGCCGGCACCACCTATTATATGCTCATGCCCGGGTTTATCGGTTTCTTCGAGTTTACCTTCATGAAGAAGCGTGCCGATCTGCCGTTGCCGGAACTGGCTCGCCTGATGACCGAGTATCTTTATGAAGATTCCACACAAGGCCAGGCCAGGGAGTTCTTCGGCAGCAAGACCAACCTGACCAGGTCCCTGGTCTACGATGAGGCGGTTCCTGTCAGTTCAGAAGTCAGCAATTTCGAGAATGCCCGTAAGATAATCACTTCGGCCGGCTACGGTGCCGTTGGCATGTGTTACTGCCGCCACAAGAAAGAACACCTTGGTGAAAGCTGCAGCAAGCACGCTCCTGTTGAGGGAACCTGTATTTCGCTCGGGACGGCGGCAAGATTTATGGTGCGCCGAGGGTTTGCCGAAGAGAAGAGCACGGAAGAGTTGCTCGCTGTTCTCGATCGGGCCAGAGAATTCACGTTGACTCACATCACCGATAACGTTCGCCACAAGCCGTCATTTGTCTGTAACTGTTGCTCCTGCTGTTGTGAATTGATGGCCGGGGTGCAAGCCGGGTTCAGTGATGGCGTTGCCAAAACGCCTTTCCTGGCTGCCGTCGACGTTGCAAAATGCAACGATTGTGGCCTCTGTCATTCTGCCTGTAATGTGGCTGCGATTACATCGGTCACAGGCCAGTTCGGATCCTGCGCAGCCATCGACACGGAGTCCTGCCTGGGTTGTGGTGCCTGTGTGCCCGCCTGTGCCCGGAAAGCCGTCTTGCTGGTTGAACGTGCCGAAAGACCGGTGCCCCCGGAAAAGCACAAAGACATGTTTGTCGCAATCTTGAAGGAAAAGGGTCGACTCTCTCCATATCTTGTGAGCGGAGCCAAAAAGAGGATGGGGCGTCTGTTGGCGAGGAAGAAAACGCAGTAGTGACCGATGCAGGCCCGTTATCGGTCGATCGAGGCGCAAGGGCTATGCAGATGACTGACTTTGTAACAGGTCAGAAATCCGCTTGCGGTAGCTAACGATGTCGTTGCGTAAAGAGGTGAGTCTGCCGATCTTGTCATCAATATTGCCGATATGCAGGTCGAGAATCTCGAGCACTCGTGGCGTAATCATGCCGAAGTTCTGATTGTGGGTGTCGAAGGTGTCTGCCAGGCTAAGCATCTCTTTCAAGCTGATGCCGAGTTCTTTCAACTTGAGTATGAACTTGATGCGGAGGACATCGTCCCGGTTGTAGCTGCGCGCCCCGCCACGGCTTCTCTTGGAAGGCCCCATGAGACCGATCTCTTCGTAGTAGCGAATGGTTCGTGTGGTGATATCGAGCTCTTTGGCAAGCCTGCCGATCTGTATCAAGCCTTCTTGAACATACGTCATATGCTTTCCCTTTACGTGAACTTGCCATTGTGTTTAGCATTGATGTCTCTTCCCGTCAATACTTGCAGCCAGTTTACACTCTCAATATAATGTGAGAGGATTTATAATGACTTCCCTTTGACCTTAACTCCGGGCTGGTGTAAATTGCCGGTGTTTAATTTGTTTCGCAATGTGAAAACTGTTGTCAGGAGAGAGCAGTCAGTACGATCAAAACCACTCTGACAGCAGTGTGGTTTTTTGTTTTTGGGTTAATATGGCCTGGGAATGTATGAGCTGGAGTGGAACGATGACAAAAGCCACTGAAACTTTGACCGCTCATGAATTCGTCTGGGTACATCGGATACGTCAAAGGATCGCTTTTGAGCGGATTATTCTGACGGTAGGTAACCCAAAGGAGAAGTTACGGGCGAAGCAGTTTTTGGAGGCGATGGAACAGGCTAACCCCAAACTTCTTGAAGACATGGATCACTATATTTCCGAATTAATCGAAGATGTTGATCACATCACTCCAGAACTGTTTGACGATAGTGAGTATTCCAAAGCTAAGGGGCGTAAGACAGCGTTAAGGCTGCCGAAAGATATACGTTGGGAGGAAAAAGTCATTCGAAGAGCCGTCAAGGAGTACAGGGACCTCTTCTTCCCCTGTGAAAATCTTTTCAACAACGCCATGCAAGGCCTGGAATACTTATACAATCTCCACCCAGTACTATTCGCCAGAGCCAAGGATCAGGCCATTGAGCAAAGAGACCAGATCTTGAGCGACGAGATTTATTGTAAATGTGATTGCACTACTCCAGAGAACCGCCATCCCGCTGACTCATTCAAAATCACAAACCGTGGTCGTTTTGAGAAGGTCTCAAAACGAATATCCCTTGCCAAGCAGGCTCTAGGGGGGGCTGGTGACAATCGTCAGGAGCACTGTCAGTTCTTTTTGGACAGGATCAGGGAAGTTGCCCCGGAGATGTTGCAAGACTGACAAACGGTTTCTGTGATCGCCTCCAGAAGAGGTCCGGCAGGCTGCTGGGTGGATTTATCGCAACGCCAGGGCAACTGTCCTTTTATACAATGAGACTTGCCAAGGAGCTCGACATGAAAAAAGGATTATCAAGGCTTTTATATTTACTCATAACAGCACTTCTTTCAGTAGTATCAAGCGCCGGCATGACTTTGGCGGCAGGTCATGCCCTGGTTGAAGGCGATCCCTGGGCGGTGGTCGCAGAAGAGATCGAAGAAGCTCCAAATTATGAAGAACCCAAGGATATCACCCGCAAATGGGCACTCAGCATTGGACTTGTCAGTGGCCTTACACCTGATTATGAGGGCTCCAACGATTATGGCTTCGTCTTTGGCCCTAATATCTCTGCGTCATGGCGGAATATGATCTTTTTCAAGGGGAAGACCCTGGGTGCAAATCTCATCCGGAAGAAAAACTTCAAGGCAGGTCCAATTCTTTCTTTCTCATCGGGACGAGACGAGGATGACAACGATAAACTAAAAGGACTAGGCGATATCGACGGCAGCAAAGAGGTTGGAGGGTTTGTCTCTTACCGGAAGAAGCCATTGCGTTTCAGGGCGGAGGCTCGCCAGGACATCGACTCCGGGCATGAAGGTGCCTTGGTCGAACTGACCGGCGGCACAGCCCTGCCGATTGCCAGTCTGCCAGTTTTTTTTGAGATCGGGACGACCTGGGCAAGTAACGACTACATGGAGAGTTTTTTTGGAGTGAACGGGCAGCAGTCGGCGAACTCGGGGTTAAAGAGGTATCAGGCCGATGCCGGCATCAAGGATATCAATGTCAGCATGACGGCCGGCTATGCCATCACCAATCGCTGGCGGATTGGTTGCGACCTTGAGTACAAGAGGCTGCTGGGTGATGCGGCAGACAGCCCCATAGTCGATGACAAGAACCAGTTTCTTGCCGGGATCGGTCTCTCTTACCATATGGGTTCCAAGTTTCTCCCGGAAGACCTTGAATAGGGGATTGAGACCAGAGGGAACTGAATGGCTGCAGACAAATCCATGATTGTATTATTTATAAAACGCGAAAGCCCTTAATCTTCGGATCGGGGGGGGGTTACAAGTCACCATCAGCAGTAACCCTGGAAACCCTACCGTAACATATTCTTGATTAGACTACCGCAAGTCGTTCTTACATATCTTTGGGATTAATCAGACCCTGCTGGTTGCAGCGGGGTGGTCCACTCATAATACCATCCTGCGTCCTTGCTATCGCGGTACCCTATAACCAGCCGCGCAGCCGAAAAAAGTCCGCAAGCCGGTCAACGGCTTTGTCCAGATTCTCCATCGAGTTGGCATAGGAGAATCGCAGGAAGCCTTCAGCCCCCTGACCGAAATCGATACCCGGAGTGAGGGCGACGCCGGTGGCCTCGAGAATCTCCCTGGCCAGGGAGAGCGAGTCACGGCAGATGTGCCGCGCGTCAGCAAGTACGTAAAACGCGCCTGCCGGTCGCGTGTGGACCCTGAGGCCAATCTTTTCCAGGCGCGGGATCAAATGGCGCCGCCGGCGATCGTACTCGGAGCGCATTGCAGCAACGTAAGGTTCTCCTTCACGCAAAGCTGTCACCCCGGCCAACTGGACAAAACTGTTGGCGCTGATCACGACATTCTGGTGAAAAGTCTGCAGGGCCCTGACAGCGCTCTTCGGTGCAATCAGGTAACCGAGTCGCCAGCCGGTCATGGCATAGGCTTTGGAGAAGCCGCCGAAGACGAAGGCCTCTTCGGTGAACTCCAGGATACTATGCTCTTCTCCCTCGTAAGTCAGGCCGTGATAAATTTCATCAGAGATGATCGGGATCGGCAGTTCAGCCAGTTTCTCGAGCTCACCCCGGGAGAGAACGGAACCCGCCGGGTTTGCTGGAGAATTTATCAGCAATGCGCGTGTCCTGACGTTGATCAGGGCCCGCACGTCATCAGGTTGCGGCTGAAAGCCTTGCTCCGGCCTGGTTCGCAGGAAACGCGGTACAGCGTTTACAAAACGGATGAAATTTGCGTAGCAGGCGTAGCACGGGTCGGTGAGGATGACTTCGTCGTCAGGATTGCACAGCGCTGCAAAGAGCAAAAGCATCAAGGGGCTGGTTCCCGAAGAGACGATGATCTGATCCGGGTCAACAGTCACGTGATAGCGGTTTTGATAATGTTCTGCCAGTGCCTCGCGCAGTTCGAGCCGGCCGAGTGAATGGGTGTAGAGTGTTTCACCGCCCTGCATTGCCTCACGTGCCGTTCTGACAATCGGTTCAGGGGTGGGGAAGTCCGGTTCGCCAAGGCAGAGGTAGATGATCTCACGGCCTTCTGCTTCAAGAGCTTTGGCCCGTTCCATGATTTCCATTGCGAGAAACGGGGTGATCTCTTTGGCGCGTTGAGCTAGATGAATTTTGACTGGCTTGGCCAATGTCAAGGCTCCTGTCGATCTCAACGCTTATGCCGAACTCCTGTAGCGCAAGAGCGCAATCTGGAATTCAGTTGCATTGACGATCGGTTTAATACGTTTTGCACTTCAGTAAGACTGACTATCCCATAGAGTCCCCCGGCTTTCAAGACTCTGGGTGAATTCCATCTCTGCGTCCCCATGCACAAAGGCGTCTACTCTTTGCTGTTCAGGGCCTTGAGCTTTGCCAGTTGCAATTGCGTGGTTTGGATTGAGTTTTGGGCGGCTTGGTGCTGCGGGTTGAATTTGAGAACCTGCTCCCAGGAGTCGATGGCTTTGGCAAAGTCTCCGGAACGGTAGGCAACCAGGCCCGCATCCATGAGTTTTTCCGTGCAGAGGTTAATTTTATCTGTGAGCTGTGTGGGTGAGGCTGTGATCTGCTGCTGTAATTCAAGGCTCCGGAGGTCGCTGTCCCGAACGGTTTTAAACAGGAGGGCAGCCCTCTGGTAATGCCCCTGTTTCATCAAGAGCTCCGCCTCCACCAGGCTGGCGTTTACGGCTTGCAGGTATTCTTTGGCAAGAGCCTGTTCGTCCAGCCCTTTACTTAATTCATCCTGGATGAAATAAATGGTGCCGGTATAGTCCTGTGCGTCCAGCAATTGGCGAGCCCGTTGCTGAGTCTGTTGCTGAGCCCGTTGGTTGTTGTGTCTGGGCAAATCAGGTGCTTTAATGGGTCGTGTGTTTTCCCTCTTTAACGAAACTGCGGCTTCGCGCTGCAGCATCCCGCAGGCCGTGAGCGTAACCATCGACAGAAGAACTGTGATTATATAAAAAATGCTGCGTCTCATATGGCACTCCAATGGAAGAGAGAGCCTGATCGTCTTCATAATCCTTCAATGCCACCAGAAAAATGTCAGTCAGCTCAGGGTTGAATTGGATCCCCCTGAACCTCTTGATTTCCGCTGCCGCCTCATCTTTTGAGCAGCCTTTACGGTAGGGACGCGATGAGGTCATGGCATCATAGGTATCGGCAATCGAGACGATCTGGGCATAGATGTGAATTTCGTTTCCTTGCAGGCCGTGCGGATAGCCTTTGCCGTTGTACCATTCATGATGGTGCAGAACGACAGGAATGTATTTGTGAAGTGATTCAGCCAGGTGGAGAATATCGGCCCCCTGCTGGGGATGTTGCTTGATGATCCGCGATTCCTGAAGGTTAAGCGGGAACGGTTTGTTGATGATGACATCGGGCACATGAATCTTGCCAATGTCATGCAGAAAACACGCCATCTCGAGCTCTTTAAGCATCTCTGCCGTGAGGCCGCGACCTTGGCCGATCAGGATGGAGAGCCTGGCTACCCTTGCAGAATGACCAAGTGTGTAGTTGTCGCGAGCGTCGAGGGCCGCGGCGAGAATCCGAATGGTGGATATATAGGCTTCCTCGAGATTGCTGGCATAACCCCCCAGGTTCTCCTGCTGTGACATGATCATCCGGGACATTTCGTTGAAGCTGCGTGTCAGTTCGCCGAGTTCATCGCGTGAGCTGACTTTGACTGCGACGCGATAATTGCCGGAGGTGATCTGGGAGACGCCGGCTGCCAGGCGTTCGATTGGCGCGGTTATCAGCCTCGACAGTATGAAGGTGCATAGGGCTCCGAAAGCCAGCACCGTCAGGGAAATCAGGAGGATTCTCCTGCGGGCAAGGTCTTTGGCTGCCTGAAGTGTCGCGGCATCAATGGCGACGATGATGCTGCCGACCTGGTTCTCGGCAAACTGAATGGGTGCGCGGAACTCGTAGCTGGCCAAGCCCTCCCGGTCGATTCGGTGCATGGTAAAGTCGGGACCGTGCTCTAACGGCGCGCCAGCCGCCGTTTCAAAGAGAGAGCCGGTTTCTGCCAGCTTGTTGTGAGCCAGAATATTGCTGTCGTTATCGAGGATGGCAAGGTAGACGAGATCCTCTTGTGATGCCACGATTTTCGCTGCCAGGTTGTCGAGCGCCAGGCGGTCGCCGGTGAGGATACTGTAGCCCGCCGGGATCGCTGCACTGAGTGCGATAGACTCACCCCTTTTCACAAGGGAGTCGAGTAGCTCCCGATCCATACCTTGTATGGCAACCATGGATGAGCCCGTAGTGATCAAGGCGATCATGGCCAGAGTGAGGATTGTCAGCTTAAGCCTGATGCTTACGACCTTGCGCTTTGGGCCGCCTGGTCTGACAGGGTGATCCTCAGGTATCGACGTGCGTTTGCCAAAAGGGGACAGCGGCAGCTTGTCTGTTCCTTGTGTCATAATATTTCTGAGGTTCTAGGAGTTTGTCGGACTATCCATGAACCGGCTGCATATTCGGCTGTTTGGTCCATATTTCAGCTCCTTTTTGCTCTATAGCTACAGCTATGGAGCAAAAAGGAGCTGAAATCTGTTCTCAATCATCCAAATTTTCGTTTCGGTACGTATAGTCCGACAAACTCCAAGTCTTGTCACCGGACCCCGGGTGCGGCGGTATGTGACACCGGAGAGGGGTGGGACATGGTTGTGATGATTCACCGTAAGTTGCCATGTTTGCGAAGAAGATTCCACACTGAAATAATTAAATTTGAGAAATCAAGAGAGCGCAAAGGTGGGCCTGGAGTTAACGCCTTGAATTGATAGTGGTAAGCCGTTTTTGGGTGTACAGCAGGGACCTTGCACCGCCTTGCCGTCGCCCTTCCTGCTACTCAGGCCGTAAGATGAGTTACAATACGCCTATGGCCAGGCTTGCTTGATTTTTTCAAGACCCGGTTTCCTTGGATTCTTCCGCAGCATGTCTCGCAGACTTCTTGTGATCTTCGCGCCACATTTCGATAAACAGCAAGGTTACACCCACAGTGATGGCAGAGTCGGCAACGTTGAAGGCCGGCCAGTGATGACGCTGCCAGAAGACGTCGAGAAAGTCGATCACTTCACCGAGGCGTATGCGGTCTATCAGGTTGCCTAAGGCACCGGAAAAAATCAGCGACAGGGAAAAAAGTGCCAGTTTCTGGTCGGCCCTGATGCGCTTGATGTACCAGAGGATACCCAGCATGGCAACGATTGACACGGTAATGAAGAAGGGGATGCGCACAGTGCTGTCGGCGAGAAGACCGAAGGCGGCACCCTTGTTGCGTACGTAAGTCAGGTGAAAAAAGTCGCGGATCACCGGAACTGTCTCGTGGAGCCGGAAATGGGTGTCCACGTACAGCTTGGTCGCCTGGTCTAAAACCAGAATGACAAAAGCGATGATCGATAGTGTGCGGTATCTGGGCATAAAATCTCGGTAGGCGGGACGAGTTACACGGAGCGCCTAAAATAAAATGCTGGTGTCAAGGCCACTGGGATCGAATTTTTCTAAGCGTTCCTTGTCCCGTGTGCCACGTCCCGGTTTCAGGCAAGAGCCAGAATGCAGCGATGACAGATTTCCGGGTGTTCTTCGATCTGCCCCACCGAAGTAGCGTAGTTCCAGCAGCGTGAACATTTTTCACCGTCAGCCTTGCTGACCCGGATCTTTAACCCCGGCAGATTCTCACCGTTGCTGCCTTCGTCCAAACTGTCGCAGACCTCGACCTGGGAAACGATAAAGAGGCTGGCAAGCTGGACTGCTTCGCTTTTGAGCAGTATATCCATGTCGCCAGTCGCGGCGATTTCCACCCGCGCGTCGAGGGAGTGGCCAATGGTCTTTTCTGCACGGGCCAGTTCTAAAACCTTGGCGACATCACTGCGCACAGTCAGCAAACGCTCATACTTTGTTTCCAGAGCGGCATCGATCAGGCTGGAGCTAAAGCTGGGGAAGTCGGCCAGGTGGACGCTGGCTTCGCGCTCGCCGGGCAGAAAACCCCAGATCTCGTCAGCCGTGAACGACAGTACCGGCGCCATCATGCGCGTAATAGCATCGAGGATGCGATACATTGCGGTCTGAGCGCTGCGGCGGGCCAGGCTTGCCGTTGGCGAGGTGTAGAGCCGGTCTTTCAGCACGTCGAGGTAGAACGCGCTCATGTCAATGGAACAGAAATTATGTACGGCATGATAGAGCACGTGGAATTCGTAGGCATCGTAAGATTTAAGTACCCGGTTGACCAGTCCCTCCAGGCGTGAGAGGGCCCAGCGGTCAATCTCGAGCAGATCATGGTCGGCAACGCTGTCTGTGGCTGGATTGAAATCGTGGATATTACCGAGGATGTAGCGGGCCGTGTTGCGGATGCGCCGGTAGGCCTCGGAGACTTGCTTGAGGATCGCGTCACCGACCCGGGTGTCGTTGCGGTAATCCTGGGTGGCGACCCAGAGGCGCAGGATCTCGGCACCGTACTGATTGATGACTTTCTCTGGAGCGATCACGTTCCCCACCGATTTTGACATCGGACGGCCCTTCTCGTCGAGGACAAAACCGTGGGTCAGAACTGCCTTGTAGGGTGCTGCATCGCGGGTGCCGACCGCCGCCAGCAGGCTGGAGTGGAACCAGCCGCGATGCTGGTCACTCCCTTCCAGGTAAAGGTCTGCCGGCGAGTGCAGATGGTCGTTCTGCTCCAGTACCGCAGCATGCGATACGCCGGAATCGAACCAGACATCCAGGATATCCATCTCTTTGCGGAAATCATCGTGACCACAACCCGGACAGACCGTCCCATTCGGGAGCAGCTCCTTTGCGTCCTTTTCAAACCAGATGTCGCTACCGGTCTCTTCGAAGAGGTCGGCAACGTGATGCATGATTCTGCCATCGGCCAGGGCTTCGTCGCACTTGCTGCAATAGAACACCGTGATCGGTACACCCCAGCTGCGTTGGCGGCTGATGCACCAGTCGGGACGGTTCTCGATCATGTTGTAGATACGATTGCGTCCCCAGGGTGGAATCCACTGCACGTCGTTGATATGTTCGAGCGCCTTCTGGCGCAGCTGGTTTGCTTCCATGGAGATGAACCACTGCTCGGTGGCACGGAAAATGATCGGCTTTTTGCAGCGCCAGCAGTGCGGGTAGCTGTGCGAGATCTTGCTTTCGTTCATCAGCGCGCCGACTTCAGCCAGCTTGGCCGTAACCTGCGGATTGACCTCGGGCACCTTTTCGCCGCCGAAGAATTCCAGCTCTTTCTGATAGCGACCGTAGTCATCCACCGGGTTGTAGATGTCCAGGCCATAGCGGAGCCCGGTCTGGTAGTCATCCTGGCCGTGGCCCGGCGCGGTATGCACGCAACCGGTGCCGGCTTCAAGGGTGACGTAATCGCCGAGCACCAGCAGTGAAGCGCGGTCATGGAGAGGGTGGCGACATTTCCGGTTCTCAAAAAGCTCGGCGGAGAAGGTTTTTACGACCTCGAAATCTGTGATGCCGAGCTCAGCCAGAACCTTGGCATACAGGCCTTCGGCCATCACCAGCAGCTCTCCGCCGGCATCGACAATGACGTAAGGCAGTTCTGGATGCAGGCAGACCGCCAGGTTGGCCGGTATCGTCCAGGGTGTTGTCGTCCAGATGACAAAGGCAAGCGGCTTGCCGGCCAGTTCGCCAAAGCCGTCGGGAAGCTCGTCATTGTATGGAAACTTGACGTAGATCGACGGTGAAGTGTGGTCTTCGTATTCAACCTCTGCTTCAGCAAGGGCGGTGACACAGGATGAACACCAGTGAATCGGTTTGCGCCCCTTGTAGAGTCCGTCCCTCTCAGCAAAGCGTGCCAGTTCGCGGGCCGTGGCCGCTTCGTAACCGGTGGTCATGGTCAGGTAGGGGTGCTGCCAGTCACCGAAAATACCGAGGCGACGGAATTCATCACTCTGGATGCCGACCCATTCCATGGCATATGTCCGGCACTCCTTGCGGATTTCGGCCTTGCTCATCTCCCGTTTCTTCTTACCGAGTTTCTGGTCGACCTTCAGCTCGATCGGCAGGCCATGACAATCCCAGCCGGGGACGTAAGGCGCATAGAAACCCTGCATGCGCTTGCTTTTTATGACGATGTCTTTGAGAATCTTGTTCAGCGCATGGCCGATATGGATGTTGCCGTTCGCGTAGGGAGGACCATCGTGCAAGGTAAAGTTCGGCCTGCCTGGTGTCGGTTCGCTAAGTTTGCGGTCCAGGTCAAGTTCAGTCCAGCGCTGCATGATTTCCGGTTCGCGCTGTGGCAGGTTGCCACGCATCGGAAAGTCGGTTACCGGAAGATTCAGTGTCTCTTTATAATCCATTGTTCAGCCCCGCAGGCCCCCTTGTGGTGCAGATTTAGAACACCGCAACTTATCAAAGTGGCTGAATAAGTCAAGGGAATTCAAGGCATTTGCGCTGACGCACGGCCGCTGAGCGGGAGGTCTGGTGCGAAGTTCTCGCTGGCTCAGGCTGCTGGAAGAGCATTTCTGTGCCGTTGGTCGCTGGATTGCCGAAAATTCTATCAGGACATTGCCTGTGGATGATGTATCGTTCTATGGCAGGTATAGCCGGATGCTGACTTCAGGTTTATGCCTGCAACAGATCTCTGCAGGTCAATCTGGAGTCACCCTCGTAGTGCGCCCGAGCTGGCCTCGCGCGTAGAGGCATTTCCTGTAGAGAGGGCAGTCTGAGCAGAGAGTTTTATGCTTCCGGCAGCAAGTTTTGGCCAGTTGCACGATCTGCGCATGGTATTCGTTGTAGAGCTTGGCATCCTCCGGGAGGTTCTGCATGAACAACTGACGAATCTCCCCGTACTTTTCTTGCCCTTGCAACAGGCCTATGCGCTCGAAGATGCGCCTGGTGTAGGCGTCGATGACGAAAGAAGGGCGCTCAGCGGCGTACAGGAGAATGGAGTCGGCGGTTTCCGGACCTATCCCCGGCAGGGCCAGCAGCCTGGAGCGGGCATCATCCAGTGGGCCGCCGCAGAAATCAACCAGGTTGCCCTGCCAGTTTTCCACCAGATGCGTGGCGAAGTTTTGCAATCGCGCTGCTTTCTGACGGTAAAATCCGGAAGGCATGATCATCTCTTCAAGTTGATGAATCGGGAGGGCCGCCAGTTTCTCTGCCGTTATGGCTTCGGCCTGCTTAAGGTTGGCGATGGCTTTTTCCACCTGGGTCCAGGTCGTGTTCTGGGTCAGGATCGCCCCGACGGCAACCTCGAACGGGCTGTCAGCTGGCCACCAGTGGAGCGAACCAAAATGCTCTTGAAGTCGGCGTTGAAGGTGGAAGAATTGTTGGTCGGGCAGGGTGCTCATATCAGGCCGGGCATAAAGGGGCGAGAAGCCCTTCTTCAGTCGCTCGTTTATGGTTTTTCTTCGGCTGCTTTACCAAAGGTCGGGGTTTTCGGTAGAGAAATGCAGAAGGTCGCTCCTCCACCCGGGGTCTGTTCCACCCACGCCTCACCGTGACAACGCAGGGCGATTTTACGCACAATGGCCAGGCCGACACCATTGCCAGGCGTGTCCTTGGAGGTTTTGCCTCGAAAGAAAATGTCGAAGACTGTTTCCCGCTCCTGGTAAGAGATTCCCGGGCCGTGGTCGCGGACAAAATAGGTCACCCTGCTGTCCTCCTTCCAGCTGCCGACTTCAATGGGGGCTCTTCCTTCCGGCGCATAGTGACAGGCATTTCTGAGCAGGTTGCTGAAAAGCTGGTAAACCAGTGTCTCTGGCAGCCAGGTCTGTGGCAGCTCTTCGGTCTTGACCTGTGGATGGTCACTGTTTTCGAGGTCCAGCTCATTCATGATCTCGTTGACGATCATGTTGACATCGGTCGGGTGGTCGCCAGGTGTGATATGGCTGACCTTGGCCAGGTCGAGAAGATCATCGAGCAAGGCGATGGCCCGTTCACTCTGCCGTTCCACATCGGCGAGGATCTGCAGAATCTGCTCATCGAAAACCTCGCTATAGGTCAGGCGAAGGAAATCCATATAGGTCACGACCGGAGACAGTATGCCGCGCAAATCGTGGGAGATGGAGTGGGTGAATGCATCAAGCTCGCGGTTGGCCTCCCTTAAGTCGAGCTCGGCTTTTTTCCGTTCAGTGATGTCACGGCACACGGCAAGTTTCTGCTGCAGGCCATCTTCGTCAGGCAGAGGAGAATGGACGATCTCGTAAATTCTCCCCTGGTTGCCCAGCTGGCGCTCATCCCGTACCGTGCGGTGCCTGAAAACTTTACCCATGGGACACCAGGAGCAGACTGTCGAGTTGTTATGCAGAACCTCGAAGCAGTCGTCACCGATCCGATCGCCGAAAGCTTCCAGCATGGCCCGGTTCATGAAAGTCAGAATATACTCTTCCGTGGCGATATAGGCCATGTCATCCATGTTATCGAGAACGCTGCGGAAGCGTGCTTCGCTCTGTTTAAGTTCGGCGGTGCGTTCTTTTACCCGGGTCTCGAGTGAAGCTGCCTGCTCGCGCAGAGATTCTTCCAGAGCGTTCTGTCGAGTGACGTCGGTGAAGGATTCGATGCCGCCGATAATCTCGCCGTCTGCATTGCGCAGGTACTCCATGTTCTTGAGCAGGTGAACCGTTTCTCCCGATTTTGTGACGATGGTGCAGTGGGCGCCGATAATCGGCTTTGGGATATCATCGTCGTAGAGTCCACAGCTGTCAGTGCAGGGGAGCCCTTGCAGAAAGGAGCAGTGCCGACCGACGATTTCCTCTGCTGTAAAGCCTGTGATCCGTTCTGCAGCGGGATTCCAATAGACAATCCGCATCTCTTTGTCGACGACATAGAGCCCGCTGGGGATGGTAGCCAAAGCCTGTTCCAGCGAGATGTTCAGTATGATGGTGCTATCAGTTTCCATACGCATGCAAGATCTCCGTGCATATACATTCCATACTATACAAAGACCTGAATAAGCACAATATTTGCTGGTCAGGCTCGGCCAACGACAGCAACCTGAACCTCCTCAACACCGCCGGCCAGAAGAGTTCGACAGCATTCGCGCACTGTCTCGCCGGTGGTCATGACATCATCGACCAGCAGAATCCTGAGAGACGTTGCTTTTGCGGTGAGGGCAAATGCGTTGCGCAGATTGCTTCTGCGTTCGATCGCTGACAAACCCTGCTGCTGCGGTGTGTTTCGGGTACGCTGCAAGAGAGAGGAATCGAGAGGGAGGACCAGTTGTCGAGCGATCGGTCGGGCCACTTCGAGGGCCTGGTTGTAGCCGCGCTGTCTTAAACGTTTGGGATGCAGCGGCACCGGTATGATACGGTCGGGAGTAAAGTCATTCGCTTCTGCAATGGCCCTTTTGCCGAGGAGTTGGCCGAGCGGTTTTGCCAGGCTGAGCTGGTTGCGGTATTTCAGTTTGTGCACAGCCTCCTTGAGGCTGCCCTGGTAAAAGCCGGCGGCACGGACAATTGTGAAAGATGGAGGCCTTTTCAGGCAGGTGCCGCAGAGATGGCTTGAGATGGTATTCGGGAAAGGCTGAGCACAACAACGGCAATGCGCCTGATCCAAGGGGGGCATGGCTGCCAGGCAGCTCCGACAGAGAAACCGGGTGTCAAGAGCTGCCGGAAGCAACTCTCCACAGAGCAGGCATGCTGGCGGCAGCAGCAGGTCGATGCTCGCCGCCAGTGCCAGGCGAAAACGTGTCAACATGGATATCCCCTCCAGTGATATCGCTAGTTTTCGTTCGGAAACGGCCCTTTTCTGCAATCTCTGCGTCAATCGACGGATGTGATTGTACGGCGTAAAGGACTACGCCTCGGCTCACATCCTTGATCCCTTGACCTTGCGAAAAATTGCTCGTTTCCAGATCGAAAACTGTTTTTAACAATCTGGAGTTTCCGGATGGATGCTAGCTTATCAGGTTTTTCCCTGTCATTTCCGCCGGCACGGCGAGGCCCATCAGGTTGAGTATGGTGGGTGCTATGTCGGCGAGAATGCCCGGCTGCAGATTGGCATGGCAGTGGTCCGGATCCACAAAGATTAATGGCACCCGGTTGGCTGTGTGTGCGGTATGCGGCGAACCGTTGACATCGACCATTTTTTCACAGTTGCCGTGATCGGCTGTAATCAGAGCGCAGCCACCGGCATCAAGCAGGGCGTCGACGACGCGTCCGGTGCAACTATCGACCGTTTGCATGGCAGAGATAGCCGCTGCGAGCACGCCGGTGTGGCCAACCATGTCAGGGTTGGCAAAGTTCAGGATAATCAGGTCATAGGTGCCCTGCCGGATGCGACGGATCACTTCATCGGTTACCTCGATGGCACTCATGGCCGGTTTCTGGTCATAGGTGGCGACATCCTTGGGTGACGGGATAAGTACGCGATCTTCGTTGGCAAAAGGCGTTTCTATGCCGCCGTTGAAGAAGAAGGTGACGTGGGCATATTTTTCGGTTTCCGCGATCCGCAACTGGCGCAGTCCGGCATCTGCGACAACCTCTCCCAGGATTCTGGGAAGGCTTGCAGCGGCAAAGGCCGCCGGCAGGTTAAAGGTCTCGTCGTATTCAGTCAGGCTGACAAATGCCGAGAGTTGCGGAACTTCGGGCCTTTCGAAGGCGGCGAAATCCGCTTGGGTAAAGGCGCGGGTGATCTCTCTGGCCCGGTCGGCGCGGAAATTAAAAAAGATGATGCCATCCTTGTCGTTAATGCGGCCAACCGGCAAGCCGTCCCGCTGGATGACCCGTGGTTCGATAAATTCGTCGTTCTGGCCGGCGGCATAGGCGGCCTGGATTGCCGCAGCGCTCGAGGCCGCCGGTTGTCCATCTCCCAGAGCTATCGCCTGCCAGGCCCGCTTCACGCGATCCCAGCGATTGTCGCGGTCCATGGCATAGTAGCGGCCGATTACCGTTGCCAGTCGGCCATGTCCCAGGCGCGTCATCTCGACTTCGAGCTGTTCGAGGTAGGCGGCGCCACTCTGCGGAGGGGTGTCACGTCCGTCCATGAAGGCGTGGACGCATGCTTCAACTCCCTCACGTTTTGCAAGCGCAATCAGGGCGTAGAGATGGCTGTTGTGGGAATGGACACCGCCGTCCGACAAAAGGCCCATCAAGTGCAGTTTGCCACCGGCGTTGCGAATACACCTCAAGGTTTCGATGAGGGTCGGGTTGGCAAAGAAATCACCCTCTTCGATACTGAGGCTGATACGGGTCAGCTCCTGGTAAACTATGCGACCGGCACCGATGTTTAGATGTCCGACTTCCGAATTACCCATCTGCCCTTCGGGCAAGCCGACATTCAGACCGGAGGCCTCCAGCGAAGATGTCGGGAAGCTTTTGCTGAGCCTGTCGAGATTCGGGGTGTGCGCCTGGCAAACGGCATTGTTCTCGCAACTCGGGCTGAGGCCCCAACCGTCAAGGATAATTAGTGCAACAGGTCTCTTCATGCTCCTTGCCATTCTTTTTGCTCGCCATGATGAATGATCATCTTGTCCAGCGCAAGCGGGCGGGCATCCTGGATAACCTTGCGGTCAATCAGGCTGATCGTATTCCACTCTCCGCATGAAGGACAGCGGCTGTTCCACTCAGAGGAAATGCTCTGGCATTGTTCACAGACGAAGGTGAGATGAAGACGCTTGGAGATACCCAGCGCCTTCTGGTACTCATTGATAGCTTGTTCTAGTTCACGGCTGCGGCGATAGGTCTCCGCCAGCAGCAGGTGCAGTTGTGAGGAATCGACGCCGGAGCTTTCCACCGCCTGCAGCTGCTCTTTGGCTTCATCAATCATTTCCAGGCGCAGGCAGAGCTTTCCGTAGAAGAGGCGGAAAATCAGGTCATCCCCCTGCTCGAGAACCTGGCTGCGGAAGAAATTGAGCAGCGAAGAGGGGTCTTCACGCTTCATGAAATAAGCTTCCAGGCGCTCCAAAAACACGCTTTTACCCTGTTTCTTATAGCCTTCCTGCCAGGTTTTAACGGCATCGTCGCCTCGGTTTGTGGCGGCATAAGCATCGCCGAGTGAAACCTGAGCCGGGGTAAAATCGGTTTTTTGGCGCAGAATGTCCTTTAACTCGGATTTGGCGTCGGCGGGAGAGTTGTCGTTGATTGCCTGACGGGCCACTTCATAACGCAGGTAGAGAAGTAGCTCCTTCTCTGCGGCGACGCGGTTGGCACCGGGTCCGGCTTTAATAACCTGCCGTTGACTCTCCAGGGCCTCCGACCAGCTGTTGTGCTTGATGTAAAGATCCCGCAGGTGACGCAACGCTTTGCGATTGTTTTTTTCCAGCGCGATCAAGGCCTGGTAAGACACTATGGCCTCTTCATCTTTTCCGAGCTCTTCCTGCATGGCCGCGGTTTTGAAAAGCACTTCCATGCTTTTTGGCTCGATCTCGCTGGCTTTACGCAGACATTCCAGACCTTCTAATGGATTGCCTTCCTGGCTGGCAAGACTGGCCAGGGCAATCAGGATGTCAACCCGTTTTGGGTCGCGATCGAGGGCTTTATTGAGCAGGACTCGGGCTTTTTTCAGGTCGCCGGAGAGGAGTCGGCCGACGCCCTCGCGATAGATAAGGCCGATTTCGCGCTGTTTCTTCTCAGAACGATCCCGGGTCCAGTGTCTCATCCAATGTACCGCAGTGCTGTAAAGGTGGGCACCGAAACCAAGAATCAGACCAATAACGATACAGCTGATCACGATTATCGCCGCCGGATGGGTCAGGCTTTGTTCAGGCAGGTAAAAAATCGTTACCATCTGCGGATTGAGACCCCAGAAATAAAGGAAAAACAGAACAAAGAAGATAAACAGCAAAATTACGGCCATGAATGTCATTGATTCCTCCCGGGATTTACCCCGTCAAGCGTCAGGGGTTGGTTACTCCCCAAATTTTTCGATATCGGTTTTACAGTCAATACAATAACGTGAAAAAGGTCGAACTTCCATGCGGCGCGGTGAAATTTCTTCGCCACAACCCATGCAGATGCCGTATTCCCCTTTTTCAATCTGGGTCAAAGCCACGTTTATGTCATGGATACGCTGGCGTTTGGTTTCGCTGACGTTAAACAGAACGTCACGACTGTAAGCTACGGATGACATGTCTCCGATGTCCGGAACGCCATCCTGTCCTATCTCACGGCAGGTCTCGTAAGAATCGCTGACTTCTTTCAGCAGGCCCTGGCGCTCTTTAATCAACAGCGCCTTGATCAGGTCAAACCGTCCACTCATGCCACTCTCCTTGATATCTAAATAATTTCATGCAAAAAATTATTTAGGCAGTTAACCACAAAAGTAGGGTTTCAGGCGAAGAAAAAATCACCCGGAAAGTACTGGTTTCTCTCCATTGAAGCACAAAAACGCAGCCTTCAATGGTGATATGGCTCATTGCGTATAATCGTACAGCATCTATAGAGTTGCTCGAGCAATAACAGCCGTGCCATCTGGTGAGTCAGAGTCATGGCTGACAGGGAAAGGACCAGGTCTGCACGTTTTCGCAATGTTTCGCTCAGCCCGTAAGGGCCACCGATCAGCAGGGTCCATTCCGGAATGCTGCGCACCATATGGTCGCTCATAAGCTCGGCCAGTTGCTCAGAGCTCAAACTCTTGCCACTCTGGTCCAGGGCGATAACAAAGGTCCCTGCCGGAATGCGCTGCTCGAGATTTTCCCCCTCAGTCGCTATGATACGCTTCAGGTCTTGCTTGCGACCGGTTTTATGTTCCTTGATCTCAGTGATTGAGAGGGGCAGGTAGCGCTTGAGCCGTTCGGCAAATTCGGCGCAGCCATCATTCAGATAAGACAGGGTCAGGCGTCCGACGCAGAGCAGGTTCACTCTCATGAGGCGGGTTAAGCTGTTTCCGCTGCTTCATCCAGTATCTCGATCTCCTGGGCATCACACCAGAGGCCGTCCAGATCGTAAAAGAGCCGGACCGGTTCGTGGAAAACGTGAACCATGACATCACCGTAGTCGATCAGTACCCAGCGGCCTTCGTTGAGTCCTTCGATACCGATCGGCATGGTGTCATGCTCTTTTTTCAGGCCAAGATGAACAGATTCCGCCGCTGCTTTGACCTGACGGTCTGAACTTCCGGACGCGAGTACGAGAAAATCTGTTAATGATGAAATCTTGCGAACGTCCAGTATGCGGACGTTAAAAGCCTTTTTGTCGAGGACATAGGCGGCGCATTTTTGCGCGCGGTCTTGCGATTGCAAATCACTGACTCCCTTTAATTTATCGTTGTTTGGTAGAGACGATGCTCATTAATGTAATCTGCGACTGCAGGAGCAACCAGGTGGCGGATCGACTGGCCGTTGCTCAACATGCGACGAATCTCGGTCGAAGAGATGTCCAGATAAATTTCCTTTAGAAAAATCAAGTTGTTGCCCGATTTGTGCTGAATCTTTTCACTTTTACCATCGTAGCAGAAGTCTTCGCGGGCCGCAACGGGGAGGGGGCCGAGTGGGTCGCCTCCACGCACGCCGGGGCGGGTCATCACCACCAGATGGCAGAGGCTGAAAATCCGGGTGAAATCTTTCCAGGAAGCGATGTCACGATATGAGTCAAGGCCGATGATGAAATAAAGCTCTCCGTGAGGATCTTCCTTGCGCAGAATCTCGAGAGTGTCAACGGAGAAGCTTTTGCCGCGGCGCCGGATTTCGAGGTCGGAGACCTGGAATCTGGGATTGTCACGGATCGCCGCATGAACCATCGCCAGTCGATGCGAGAATGAAACCTGATCTGCAACATCCTTGTGTGGCGGCTCGGCAGCCGGGACAAAAAGCAGCCTGTCGAGATCACACGCTTGCTGAACCTCTTCGGCTATGCGCAGATGAGCAAAATGGATCGGGTTGAATGTGCCGCCGAGGATGCCGGTTTTCATAGTGTCTGTTCCGTTAAGTACGAACCTGGCCACTGCCGAGCACTATGAACTTGCGTGTGGTCAGGTCTTCCAGGCCCATGGGACCGAACGCATGCAGTTTTGTGGTGGAAATGCCGATTTCCGCGCCGAGGCCGAACTGGTTGCCATCGGAAAAGCGTGATGAGGCGTTCACCATGACGACGCTCGAATTAATTTCGCGCAAAAAGCGCTGCGAGTTCTCGTAGTCGCGGGTGACGATAACTTCAGTGTGCAAAGATCCATACTTGCGAATGTGTTCAATGGCCCCGTTGAGGTTCTCGACAACCTTTATGGCAAGGATTAAATCGAGATACTCAGCGTACCAGTCCTCTTCTGTGGCCGGCAAGACTTCAACAGCGAATTCACGAACGGCTTCGCAGCCGCGCAGTTCCACGCCATGGGTTCGCATGGCTGCGGTGATGCGTGGTACGAAGGTTTCCGCAATATCCTGGTGAATCAGCAGGGTTTCCATGGCATTGCAGACCCCGGGTCGCTGAACCTTGGCATTGATGCAGATCTTTTCCGCCTGCTCGTAGTCGGCACTGGCATCGACGAAGGTGTGACAAACTCCCTTGTAGTGCTTGATGACAGGAATCCGTGAATTCTCGCTGACGAAACGGATCAACCCCTCGCCGCCGCGCGGGATAATCAGGTCGATCTCCTCTTCCCGTTTAAGCAGCTCGAGAATAGCAGCCCGGTCCGTCGTTTCAATGACCTGCACGGCTGCGGCAGGCAGTCTCATCCGCTCCAGTTCACTTTTAATAATCTTGCCGATCGCCAGATTGGAGTGAATTGCCTCTTTGCCACCGCGCAGAATCACGGCATTGCCGCTCTTCAGACAGAGCCCTGCAGCATCAGCGGTAACGTTGGGGCGTGACTCGTAAACGATGCCGATCACCCCCAGTGGTATCCGCATACGGCCGATTTGCAGATCATTGGGGCGCCGCCACATACTGGTGACCTCGCCGACCGGATCCGGCAGTTCGGCTAGTTCGCGCAAACCGTCAGCCATGGCGCGGATACGTTGGGCATCGAGAGTCAGGCGATCGACCATGGCCGGGGCAAGGTCTGCTTCCCGGGCGGCATCCAGGTCTTTCTCGTTGGATTCAATCAGCTCTTCGGTATGGTCCAGAAGGCTTTGAGCCATACATTGCAGCAAC
Organism: Desulfuromonadales bacterium; assembly: GCA_051305855.1. Lineage (GTDB taxonomy): Bacteria > Desulfobacterota > Desulfuromonadia > Desulfuromonadales > BM103 > M0040. Next base: position 34,388 of record JBPPMB010000044.1, on the reverse strand, counting down.
TCGTTCTTGATTGCAGAAGAAAGGCTGGCCAGGGTCTGGGATGCCGCCTTGGCATCCCGTGCTATCTTCAGCATCTGTTCAGCGACGCTCATCGTTAAGCTCCTTCAAGTCTCCAATGGCCGCAGGGGCAGGTTAGAGAGAACCGCGAGTCCTGCGCGCCTCACTCTGTGTCGTTGTTGTCGATCACCATGTTGTCGCGATGCACAACCTCGTCTCCGTACTGGTAGCCGAGAATCAATTCAATTTCTTTGGTCTTTTTGCCCATGATGCGGTTCAACTCCGCCGAGGTGTAATTGGTTACACCCTTGGCAAACTCATTGCCCTCGGCATCACAGAGCCGTACCGCGTCACCGCGCTCGAAACTGCCGTCAAGTTTATGGATTCCCGATGGCAGCAGGCTTTTGCCGCGGTCGGCCACGGCCTTGTAAGCGCCATCGTCCAAAATCAGCCGGCCCTTTGGTTTTTTGGTAAAGGCGATCCAGTGTTTGCGGGCAGCCATCGGGTCACGTGCCGGCAGGAAATATGTTCCGAGTTCATGGCCATCAAAGAGATAGAGCAGGTTGTGCGGTGTGCGACCATTGATAATGGCCGTGCCGGCACCGGACAGGGTGGCGCGCTTGGCGGCTTTCAGCTTGGTCGTCATACCGCCGGTGCCGAGTTCCGTTCCCAGGAGGCCGGCCATGGCTTCAATCTCCGGGGTGATGCGTTCAACTTCGGGAATCAGCACGGCAGAGGGGCTGTGTCTCGGGTCTTTGTTATACAGCCCGTCCACATCAGAGAGTATGACCAGAAGCTGGGCTTCAACCAGACTTGTGGTCATCGCCGAAAGATTGTCGTTATCGCCGAACCGGATTTCGTCAACCACGACAGTGTCGTTTTCGTTGATGATTGGCACTATGTCATATTCGAGAAGTGTCATCAAAGTGTTGCGCGCATTCAGATAGCGGCGTCGATTGGCGAGGTCGTCACGCGTCAAGAGAATCTGGGCTGCCTTCAGGCCATGCTCGCGCAAAGCATCTTTGTAGGCACGCATCAAGCGGCTCTGGCCGATAGCTGCTGCGGCCTGTTTGAGCGGGAGAGGAATACTACGGGGCTTGCCGACTATTCCCAGGTCTGCCCTGCCGGCTGCGACAGCTCCCGAAGAAACCAGGATGACCTCGTATCCCCGTTGGCGCAGTTTGTGGACATCTTGGCAGAGGATTGCAATTCGCTCAAGATCGAGGCCGTCACTGTTGGAAATGACACCGCTGCCAATCTTGATGACGACTCGTTTAACATGTGACAAAAGGATTGTACGCATTGTCTTTACAATGACCTGTCTGTGGAAGCTATTGAAAATACTGTAAAATATTAACTCTCTCCGGCAGAGCTGTCAAGCTTGGTCTGTTGGCGCATACGGTCCAGTTCGCCGGCGGCCGTTGTCACAAGCTCAGGAATACCCTCCCTGGTGACGGCCGAGATGGAGAGCGTTCGAAAGCCGCGACCTTCAATGATTAACCGTATCTCCTCAGTCCGTTCACGGACCTCGGTTATGTCTTGCTTGGTAAAGACCACGAGCATGGGCCGTTCGCTCAATTCCTGGCTGTAGCGCCTGAGCTCTCGATTGATCTTGTCGAAGTTCTCGATCGGGTCGCCTTCCTGGAGATAGGAAAGATCGACGAGATGGAGAAAGAGGTCAGTGCGTTCGATATGTCTCAAAAAACGCGACCCGAGGCCCTGGCCATCGCTGGCGCCTTCGATCAGTCCGGGTATGTCGGCCATAACAAAAGAGCGGAAGTCGCCATAACGTATTACGCCGAGATTCGGAACCAGGGTGGTGAAAGGATAGTCGGCAATCTTTGGTCGGGCTGCGGAGACACAGGAGATCAGCGTCGACTTGCCGGCGTTGGGTAGACCAATCAGGCCGACGTCGGCAAGCAGTTTGAGTTGCAGGCGCAGAGTGCGCTCTTCTCCCGGCATTCCTGGCTGGGTGTGGCGTGGAGCCCGATTGGTCGAAGAGAGGAAACGGGCATTGCCGCGACCGCCTTGGCCGCCTTTAAGCAGGAGAAAACCCTGGTCGGCCTTGGTCAGGTCGGCAAGCAATTCCCCGGTTTCGTCATCGTAGACCAAGGTACCGGGCGGGACTTTTATGACCAGGTCGTCACCGCTCTTGCCGTGCTTGTTCTTGCCCAGGCCCGGAGCGCCGTTTTTGGCATGGAGATGGTGCTTGTAGCGCAAGTCGAGGAGGGTCGAAAGGGCCATGTCGACTTCAAACAGGACATCCCCGCCCCGACCGCCGTCGCCGCCATCCGGGCCGCCAAGCGGCACGAACTTCTCACGGAGAAAGGAGAGACAACCACGACCACCATCGCCAGCCTTGGCTTGTATTTTGACCTCATCAATGAATTTCATGTTTTAATAGTGTTAAGCGCAAAGGGCGAGGCGGGAAAAGCGTCTTCTCTCGTCCCGTTTCTCGCCGCGTGTACCTTCTTTAATTGATGCACTCGCAAAAACTCATGGGATGGCTGAGACGCCATCTTAATTGTTTAACATAAAAAACCCGAAGCTCTCTAAAGAACCTCGGGCTTTTTAACTGTTCAGGAGTCTAGCCTCAGAGGTAGACGCTGACTTTCTTGCGATCCTTGCCGAGACGCTCGAACTTGACCTTGCCTTCTATCAAGGCAAAGAGAGTATAATCTTTGCCACAACCGACGTTGTTGCCGGGATGAATGGTCGTGCCGCGCTGACGAACCAGAATGGATCCGGCTGTCACCAATTGGCCGTCGAAACGCTTGACTCCGAGGCGTTTGCCTGCGCTATCGCGACCGTTACGAGAACTGCCGCCAGCTTTTTTATGAGCCATGATCTTACTCCTTAAGCTTCAATATCCATGATCTTGAGACGGGTGAGAGGCTGACGGTGGCCGTACTTCTTGCGATAGTTCTTGCGGCGCTTCGATTTAAAGACCAGGATCTTTTTGTCTTTACCCTGTTCTACGATCTGCGCTCTGACTTTCGCATTAGGTAAGAGAGGTGTTCCGATTTTAACCTCTTCTCCGCCAACCATGAGGACATCGTTCAGTTCAATGGTATCACCCACCAAACCATCAAGTTTTTCGACCTTAAGAAGGTCACCTGCGGAAACTTTGTATTGCTTCCCTCCGGTTTTAATGACCGCGTACATAGCCGGTTCACCTCGCTTTCGTACCTTAGATTACGGACTTTGGTCCGCTCAGGAACTGGTACTTATACGTCTGTGCGTGCAGATGTGTCAAGAAAAAATCAATATCCTGCGAAAGAATCGTTGCGGAACAGACAGTTCTGAACGTTTGTCCCTGGTTTGCCGAGGGCTTTTGTTGCCGTCAGTGATATTTGGACTTCCGGGCTTTTCGAGCGCAACGTCTTGTGATAATCTTCCGCCGTAAAATTATCTGCCGACTCAGCAAATTCCCGGTACTGATTCTTGTAGAGAAGGAGTTTTTGCATTATGCCTGTTACCAACAAGCTCGGAGCCAGGGTCCGCCAATTGAGGGAAATGAGGGGAATGACCATTGCGCAACTGGCGGAACAGAGTCAGTGTCATGTCGATCTTCTTTTGCGGATCGAGGCCGGAGAACTGGTCCCTTCCCTGGCGCCGCTGATGGGTATTGCCCGTGCCCTTGGCCTGCGTCTCGGCACCTTGCTGGACGACGAGCCGCACGACGGGCCGATTCTGGTCAAAGCCGGCGAGTCTTTGAACGTGATCCGCTTCTCCGGCAACGATCCCAACGCAACCAGCAGCAACCTGGTGTTCAGTTCCATGGCTGCCGGCAAGCAGGATCGGCACATGGAGCCTTTTCTGATCGACGTTCAGCCCTGTGGTGAAGAGGCGCCATCAGTTTCATCACATGAAGGGGAGGAGTTCATATATGTCCTTTCCGGCAGCATCAGGGTCAACTACGGTGAAATGGCATACCAGCTCGAGTCCGGAGACAGCCTCTATTATGATTCGATTGTTCCTCACAATGTATCTGCCAACGCCGGAGTTGCCCGTATCCTGGCTGTGGTCTATGCCCCCTTCTAGCAGCCTGTCGGACTATACGGGCCGAAGCGAAAATTTGGATGTTTGAGAACAGATTATAGCTTGTTTGCAGGTTCATAACCGTAGCTATGGAGCAAGAAGGAGCTGAAATATGGGCCAAACATCCGGATTTGAAGCCGGCTCATGGATCGTCCGACAGGTTGCTAGTCCACGGAGGAAGCAGCGATGCCCTATACGGAACTGACTCTAGGCGAATACCTGGAAAAGCAGGCACGGACTCTTCCGGACCATGACTTTATCGTTTACCCGGACCGTGATCTGCGCTGGAACTTTACCGAGTTCAATGCCAGGGTCGACTGCCTGGCCAAGGGGTTGCTTGCCATCGGCCTCGGCAAGGGAGACCATGTCGGCATCTGGGCGCGGAATGTCCCTGACTGGCTGACCTTCATGTTTGCGACCGCCCGGATCGGTGCAGTGCTCGTGACCATCAACACCCTCTACCGCAGCTTTGAGATGGAATACGTGCTGCGCCAGGCTGATATGAAAGCCCTGGTGATTATCGACAGCTTCCGTGATCACGATTACCTGGAAACGGTCTATGGCCTGATCCCGGAGCTACGCAGTTGCCAGCGTGGCCACCTGCAGAGCGATCGGTTCCCGAAGCTGCAGAGCGTCATTTATATCGGCCAGGAGAAACACCGCGGCATGTACAACACCCGCGAACTGCTGGTGCTGGGCAGCCAGGCGGACAATCGGCATCTCGATGCCGTGAAAGCAACCTTGACAGCGCATGATGTCATAAATATGCAGTACACCTCAGGGACGACCGGCTTTCCCAAGGGCGTCATGCTGAGTCATTACAATATTCTCAACAACGGGTATTTTATCGGCGAACGTCAGCAGTTCAGCACTAAAGACCGGCTGTGCTTACCGGTCCCGCTGTTCCATTGCTTCGGCTGCGTCCTCGGTGTTATGGCAGCGCTCTGTCACGGCACCACCTTGGTACCCCTGGAGATATTCGATCCGCTGATGGTGCTCGCGGCCATTCAGAAAGAGAAGTGCACGGCCGTTTACGGCGTGCCGACCATGTTTATTGCTGAGCTTGATCACCCCATGTTTAATCTCTTTGATCTCTCATCACTGCGCACGGGCATTATGGCAGGGTCCCCCTGCCCGGAAGAAACCATGAAGCAAGTCATGGAAAGAATGCACTGCAGTGAGATCACCATCGCCTACGGCCTGACCGAGGCCTCTCCCGTGATCACCCAGACCCGTACGGATGACAGTCTCGATTACCGGGTTGGCTCGGTGGGGGCGACCCTGCCTCAGATCGAAGTGAAGGTGGTTGACCCGGAGACCGGAGAAACGTGCGGCCCCGGACAAAAGGGCGAGCTCTGTTGCCGCGGTTACAATGTCATGAAGGGCTATTACAACATGCCGGAGCAGACTGCCGCAGCTATTGATGCGGAGGGATGGCTGCTTTCCGGTGATCAGGCTGAGTACGACGAAAATGGCTACTATCGGATCACCGGCCGGATCAAAGACATGATCATTCGGGGAGGAGAGAATATTTACCCGCGCGAAATCGAGGAGTTCCTCTTCACTCTGGAGAGCGTGCTCGATGCACAGGTGGTCGGCATCCCCGACCGTAAATATGGTGAGGTGGTCGGAGCTTTTATCATCCGCAAGGAGGGCGCGGATCTGACCGAGGAAGACGTGCAGGATTACGCCCGCAGCCGTATTGCTGCCTACAAGAAGCCCCGTTATGTGTTTTTTGTCGACACCTTTCCGCTTACTGCCAGCGGCAAGGTGCAAAAGTACAAATTGCGTGAAATTGCCCAGGCCCGACTTGGCCTCTGCGAAGAGGTGGTTGCGGCACGTTGACGAACAAGCTGCGGGCCCTGGAGAGTGTCGCTCCAGGGCCCGGGTTGCTTCGGTCTCTTCTGTTTCTGCAAGCAATCGGAGAAGGTTCAGCCAACAACGATCTCGAACTGTTCGAGATGAAAATTCTGCCGTGCCGAAATCGTAATCTGCTTTTCGAATTTCTTCTCCAGCTCTTCGATGCCGTGACGCTCGTCGTCATAGAGCAGAGAGGCAATGTCCGGATGAACCAGCAGCGTCATGCGATAGCCCGGTGCGGGTCCCATCTCGCGTTGAAGTTCGAGGAAAATTTCGTATGCAGTGGTCGTGCGGCTTTTCACATAGCCTTTGCCGTCGCAGTAGGGACAGGCTTCGCACAGAGTCCTGCCGATGCTCTCGCGGACTCGCTTGCGGGTCATCTCAACGAGTCCAAGTTCCGAGATCTTGAGAATGTTGGTCTTTGATTTGTCGTTTTTGAGGGCCTCCTCGAGTGAGCCATGCACCATCTCGCGATGAGCCTCTTTTTCCATGTCGATGAAGTCGATAATGATCAGTCCGCCTATGTTGCGCAGGCGCAGCTGGAATGCGGTCTCCTTGACGGCCTCCAGGTTGGTTTTGAGAATGGTGTCTTCCAGATTGTGCTTGCCGACAAAGCGGCCGGTGTTGACATCAACGGCCGTCAGCGCTTCGGTTTGCTCAATAATGATGTAGCCACCGCTCTTCAGCCAGACCTTGCGGCCCAGGGCACGGGCGATTTCCACCTCGAGGCCGAAGGTGTCGAAAATCGGTTCGCTGCCGGTGTATTGTTCGACCTGGAAGTTGTGACCGGGCATAAAGGTATCAAGAAAATGGATGATTTTGCTTCGTTCGACAGGGCTGTCAACGATGATCCGCGAGACGTCCTCAGTGAGGATGTCGCGCAGGACTTTGCTGGTGACATCAAGGTCAGAATGGATCAGACGGGGGGCTCCTTTGTCCTCGCGGTGTTCGCTGATATGCTCCCAGAGATTGACCAGATAGTCCATGTCTGCCTTGAGCTCTTCGCCGCCGCGGCTTTCAGCGACAGTGCGGACAATGAAGCCGGTCCCGGCCGGACGCATGACGTCTATCAGGTGGCGCAGGCGCTCGCGCTCTTCTTCATTCTCAATGCGGCGGGAGATACCGACGTGATCGACGGTTGGCATGTACACCAGGTTGCGGCCGGGCAGCGAGATGTGTGAGGTGATGCGTGCGCCCTTGGTGCCGATCGGCTCCTTGGCAACCTGGACCAGGATCTCCTGACCTTCCTGGAGCAGTTCCTCGATCGGCGGCAGGGGCGGACGCTCTTCGCTGTTCTCCTCGCTGGACTGCTCGTGACGGTGGCCGACTTCAACGAAGTGTTCGACGGCTTCCATCTCGTCGAGGACGTCGGCGACGTAGAGGAAAGCAGCTTTTTCCAGGCCGATATCGACGAACGCCGCCTGCATGCCGGGCAGCACCCTGATGACCCGGCCACAGTAGATGTTGCCGACGATGCCAAGCTCGCGGTTGCGCTCGATGTAGAGCTCGGCAATGTGGCCGCTCTCCAGGAGCGCAATGCGCGTCTCGTGCGAGGTGGTGTTGATGACCAGTTCTTTGGCCATGGCATGTCCTCCTTCAGTGTCAAAAGTTATATGTGCTAAAGCGTCAAATTCGCCATTGATCGCAGTGACTGCAAGCGCGACAGAATCGAGATCCGGAAGCGGGGGGGGCTGCCTTCTCATTTGTCTTTGCTCGCGTCAACAATGCAATCTTTCTATTCAACTGACCCTGTCCCGGCATCCTTCAAATCGATGGCGGTTTTGTGAATCCCCAGAGCCCGGACGAGCTCAACATCTTTCCCCAGCAGGTAGGCCGCCAGAAAGAGAGGGCTGCCGGAATGCATTTTCATCCAGAGGATGCTGCCTTCTCGTTTCAGGTCAAGCACCCACGGCCGCAGGTCAAGTTCGCTGGCAAGGTTCTTTTTTGTCCGGGTGGCAATGACCGCGTCCTGACCAAGGAAATCATCAAGCCGCTCCTTGAGTCCGTCATCCGTATCTTCAGGCAAAGGGACTTTATAGGTCGCGGCAAGGATGCTGTTCGCCGGCGCTTCACTCTTGCGCGGCCAGTTCTCGGCCTTCAGGACGCGAACCCCTCCCGGCAGCTCCTGGTTGAGTCGCTGCATGGCTTCCTGAGGTTGGCAGGGGCCCGACAATTCCAGGTCGATGAGCTCCGCTTCACTTGCAACACCAAGGGGCAGGGCGTCGCCGAAACTGATACGTGGTGCAGGATGAAAGCCCGCTGAGTATTTGACCGGCAAGCCGGCCCGGCGCACCGCCCGGTGGATCAGGGTCATATACTCCAGGTGGCTGAGGCTGGCGGTTCGGCCGGTTTTGGTCAGAGTCAGGCGCAGTTTCGGGAGCAATAATGGTTCCGGAAACACTGCCTCTTGCCCGGCAACCGGTGCTTCCAGCCGGTGACTGTCGGCCAGCCGTGGCCGCACAGTGTCGAAATCGCAAAGGCCGCAGTTGCTGCACTGACCGTCCCGGCAATCAGGGGTAGCCTCACCGAGCATGCCGGCCTGGCGTTCGCGCAGCAGGAACTCTTTTGTGACCCCGGCGTCGATATGGTCCCAGGGCAAGTTTTCTTCCGGCAGTCGCTGACGCAGGTACCAGGTCGGGTCAAGCCCGACAACGGTAAACGCCTCCTGCCATAAATCCCAGCGGAAATGCTCGCGCCAGCCATCGAAGCGGCAGCCGCGTTTGACGGCCTCTTCGAGAACCTCTCCCAGGCGTCGGTCGCCACGGGCAAAAACACCTTCGAGAAAGGAAAGCTCCGCCTCGTGCCATTTGAGTCGCAGTCGCTTCTTCTTGAGGGCGTCTCGCAAGCTTCTCTGGCGGTCGCGGGTCTCCTCGATACCGATCTGGGCGTCCCATTGAAAGGGGGTATGGGCTTTGGGGACAAAGGTCGAGACCGACACATTGACGTCGGCTCCCCCCTGCGTGCGGCGTCCGGCGGCTTTAACCCGGGCGGAAAGGTCGACCAGTGCGGCGAGATCTTCCTCGGTCTCGGTCGGCAGGCCGATCATGAAATAGAGTTTGATGACGCGCCAGCCAAGCTCAAAAGCAGTACGTGCGCTTTCCACCAGGTCTTCTTCGAGAATCCCCTTGTTGATCACCTGGCGAAGTCGCTCGCTGCCCGCTTCGGGAGCAAGAGTGAAACCGGTTTTGCGAACCTTCCTGATTTCGTTCATCAGCGCCGGTGTCAGGGAGCCGACCCGCAGGCTTGGCAGCGAGATGGCGACCCGCTGGTCAGCGTAACAGCCCATGAGGTTCTGCATCAGGGTCTCAATGGCGCTGTAGTCACCGGTCGAGAGGGAGAGCAGGGATACTTCGTCGTGACCGGAGTGACGCAACAGCTGATCAATCAGCCTACGGACGGTGTCAGGCTGGCGTTCGCGCACCGGCCGATAAATGTAACCGGCCTGGCAGAAGCGGCAGCCGCGGGTGCAGCCCCGCGCCACTTCGATGGCAACCCGGTCGTGGATGGTTTGCAGAAAAGGTACGATCGGCTGTTCCGGGTAGGTGGCTGAGTCGAGATCGGCCAGAACCCGACGTCGCACTTTCGGCTGCTGCGGATCTTTCGCTGTGATCTCCGCAATCCGGCCGTCCTGCTGATACGTGATGGTAAAATGGGACGGGACATAAATCCCTTCGATCGCCGCCAGCCGCTTCAGCAGACTCGCCCGGCTCTCTCCTGAAACCTTGCTGTCCCGGACGGCGGTGCAGAGTTCAATGATGACCTCTTCACCATCGCCGATGACGGCACAGTCAAAAAAGTCGGCAAGCGGTTCCGGATTAAAGGCACAGGGTCCGCCCACGACGATCAATGGTGCCTGCCCGCCGCGTTCGCTGGCCCGCATCGGCAGGCCGGACAGGTCAAGCATCATCAGGATATTTGTGTAGCAGAGTTCGTACTGCAGGGAGAAGCCGATAATGTCGAAGTCGGCCAGATTCCGGCCACTTTCCAAGGAGGAAAGCGGCGTGCCGTCACTGCGCAGTTGTGCCTCCCTATCCGGCCAGGGCGTATAGGTCCGTTCAGCGGCAATCCACGGCGTATCGTTGAGAACCCGGTAGAGGATGGCCGAACCGATATGGCTCATGCCGACTTCGTAGACATCCGGGAAGGCCAGGGCGAAAGTCACGTCGACCTGGTCCCAGTCTTTGCAGACACTGCCGCGTTCGCCACCCAGGTAGCGAGCCGGGCGATTCAGTTCATACAAGGATGATTTACTCGTCATGATATTCAAATGCTGACAATGTCAGTCTCAGTTTTGTAAGGGCAACAGCGGCTTCTGCTTGTCGCAACATGAAAACATAAGAAATAGCACGTTCTTTTCAGTGTAAACAAGGATTCTGCAGGAAACCTGGACTTTTTCGGATAGATTGGTCGAAATCTCCTGTTTAGAAGCTTTTGTCTGATATTGATCTTGTGCTAGGTTATGAGAGCATCTGCGACGGCATGACTTGAAAGGTGGCCTTTTCCCCGTTTTGGTGAGGATTCATGGAGAAACTATTTAAAGGTGTCGCCAGGTTTCGTCAGGATGATTTCGAGGCGCACAAGGAACTTTTCGAGTCTTTGAGCCGAAAACAGAAGCCGCATACCCTGTTTATCGGCTGTGCTGACTCAAGGGTGGTCCCGGACCTGATTACCCGGACCATGCCCGGTGAGCTTTTCACTGTCCGCAACATCGCCAATATCGTGCCGCCTTATCGACAGACGCAAGAGTATGCCGGAACCACATCATCCATTGAGTACGCGGTACTGTCGCTTGATGTAGAAAACATCGTCGTCTGCGGGCACTCCAACTGCGGCGGATGCGCGGCCATGAACCAGTCGCCCGAGGAGTTGGCTCATCTGCCGAATGTGCGGCGCTGGCTTGAGATTTCACGCGAGGTGCGGGGCCGGGTCGATCGGCAGATGGATATCGAGTGTCCGGAGAAGCGTGAATGGCTGACTGAGCAGATCAACATCCTCGTGCAGATGCGTAACCTGCTTACTTACCCCTACGTACGAGAACGTTATGAGCAGGGGAGACTGAATATTTATGGCTGGTATTACATTATTGAAACGGGGGAAATTTTTAACTTCAATGACCAGAATGAAATTTTCGAGCTGGTGGATGGCCCTTTGAATCAGTCTTCTTCGGCTTCTCCCTGACCTCCCCAGGCCGGATCCCAACCAAACTGGCGGCGTAACCGCTCCTCAGGAACCTGCTCAAGAAATTCTTCCTCAGCAAAAGAATACCGGTAATTCTCGCAATAGGCGGTCAGGGCCTCATAGGCGCAATTGACTCTTCGAATAGCTTCCGGGTCGGTATCCTTCCCCTGGTCGGGGTGATGGGTCTTCACAAGCTGCCGGTGGCGAGCCTTGATCTGGGCCAAAGTCGCCCGTTCTCCAAGGCCGAACACCTCGATTGCCTGTTTGAATTTACGATAGGTCATTTTTTTCCTCTGGAGTGTAGGGACTTGTCATTTTCAATAAAACAGTAAATAGCTCGTATTTTCAAGGAATAAGAAGCTAAACGGGAAGACAGGAGCAAGCCAGAGTGAGACCGTGTTTTACTATATAGTGTAAAAAATACCTTGATTAATATGTCGAAGGGGGTATGCTTTTCTTGCTGGCAAACGGGTTTGCCGGGAAAAGGAGGCTCCATGGAAGATCTCTGGCGCGTTAAGAATTCATCCGTCGATATGAAAGACCTGGCTGACCTGGCTGAATATCACCGTTTCCTTGACCGCTTCCGGGCTGAGGAGGCCTCTGAGAATCAGCGTAATCTGCTCTACGGCGATGCCCGCTTCGGTTCACATGGCAATACGGATCCAAAGGCCTGACTCTTCCCTTGGCTTTACCTGCCCTGACAGCTTAGGGCTTGCCTAATCGCTCTTCCTTGTGCTAATAAATTCAAGACTGAAGTCTTGGAAATAGCGGTGTTTTAGGGAGGGCGTCAAACGCATGGACCTGCAAATTCTACCCCTGGAAAAACTCAAGCCTCGCATCGATGACGAGACCAAATTGACCTTCGGCAAGCAGTTCACCGATCGCATGTTCGTCATGAACTATAAGACCGGACAGGGCTGGCATGATGCTCGTGTCCAGCCTTACCAGCCCTTCTCCCTCGATCCAGCCGCAATGGTGTTGCACTATGCTCAGGAGATTTTCGAGGGTCTCAAGGCCTTCCGCCGTCCCGATGGTCGCATTGCCCTTTTCCGGCCGATGGATAACTTCCGCCGTTTCAACCACAGTGCAAGGCGCATGTGCATGCCTGAGGTCGACGAAGCCTTCATGCTGCGGTCGCTGAAGGAGTTGATCCGGCTCGAAGCGGATTGGGTGCCGCGCAGTGAAGGGACCAGTCTCTACATCCGCCCGACCATGATCGCTTCTGAACCGATGCTGGGCGTGCGTCCGGCAGACGAATACCTCTGTTATATTATCGTCTGTCCGGTGGGTGCCTATTACAAAGGTGGGTTGGCGCCGGTAAAAATATGGATTTCCGATCACTATGTTCGGGCCGCCCATGGCGGAACCGGCGAGGTCAAGACCGGCGGCAATTACGCAGCCAGCCTCTTTGCCGCAAGGGAAGCTGCAGCCAATGGCTACGACCAGGTGCTCTGGCTGGATGCTAAGGACAAGAAGTACGTCGAGGAAGTCGGCAGCATGAATATCTGCTTTATCTACGACGGCAAATTGATGACGTCCCCCCTGGCCGGCACCATTCTCGATGGTATCACCCGCCGCTCGATTCTGGCCCTGGCCAAAGACATGGGAGTGGAAATCGAGCAGCGTGCCCTGTCGGTCGACGAAATTTTCGCCGGCGCCAGGAGCGGACGCCTGAGCGAAGCCTTCGGCACCGGCACCGCGGTTGTCATCTCTCCGGTTGGCCAGTTTACCTACCAGGATCGCATAGCGGTGCTGGGAGACGGCAAAACCACGGGTGAGGTGACGCGCAAGCTCTACGACACCCTGACCGGCATCCAGTTCGGCCGGGTGCCTGATCCCCATGGGTGGGTTGACCTGCTCTGATTGATCCTGCTCAGCATGTAACTGCAATATCTGCGACCTGAGCAGCCGGTCCCGGTCTGTTGACAATAATTGCTGACCGGGTTGGCCATATGGCTGAAGTAATGGCGGTAACATCGCAGAAGCGCTTGATTCTGTTAACACAATTAGATTCTAATACATGAGTTGTTCCTTACCCTTCACATAAATCCTGGAAATCCCTTTTCCGGGCATAAAATCACATCCATGGCCTGATGGAGCTCCAAACCACTTGAATCATTGAGCTTCATCAAGCGGCCGCCTGTAACCTGCTGCATAATCAAGCACTGACATTTTTCGGCAAAGCTTTCTGCCGATCTGTGCGAATGCACACTCATCCCATGTCGTTTTAATCCTCATTTTCTGAACATCCCCGCAAAAATTTTATGCACTGTTTTTATTGGTATTCCTCTTGCGTTATCTCCCGGCAGGACATGGCGATGGTCGCTTGCGCAATCAGCAACTCGAAGCGCGGACCCTGCTGCAGATCAAGTCTCACCGTTACATCGTTAAGTGATAGTCGATAATACTAAACCATTCGCGAGAATGGGGCGGAAAGCCTACAGGGTCTCACTGAGATAGCCGGGTTGCCGAAGTATCTGACAGATATAAGGCGAGCTGGCTTTTTTGTTCTCACAAGCCAGCCTGTCACAACGCAGAAAAATCCGGTTCATTGTTGATGAACCTGAGCATAACGCAGCAACAAAATGGCAAGCAAGTTACGTGGGGGGATGGGTTCTGAAGACACTGTTCTCCAGTCTGCACCAGGAAAGGAGCTGAACAGCACGATTGGACAAAGCAAAACGGCATCCACCAGCCTCATCTAATTCAGAATGAGCATCAATCACAAAAGGAGAAAGAAATGATGAAGAACGCAATTTTCGTATGTTTAACACTGGCATTGGTAATGACCGCCTCGGTCGCTTTCGGCTTTGGTGGTTACGGCACTGATGTCAACAATGCTTGCGCTCCACTTGCTCCATACACTGGCGACTGTACTCTATGTCATCTAAATGATAGAGGTGCACCAACCCCCGCAAAATCCGCTTATTCGGCAGGTGGTGCAACCCTTACAGACTATTTCTGTCCTGTACCTGCACCTGTTGATGCTGACAATGATAATTACGCCGTTCCTGACGACTGCAACGACACCAATGCTTCCATCAATCCCGGTGCAACTGAAATCTGTGGCAACGGCGTTGACGAGGACTGCAGTGGTGCTGACTTGTCTTGCCCAGTAGACCCTACCCCTACCCCTGTAACTGACGAAGATGGTGATGGTTTTAACGCAATTGCATTTGGTGGAAATGACTGTGATGATACTCTCGCGTCCGTCAACCCGAACGCTGCAGAGGTTTGTAACGACAGCGTTGACAATAACTGCGACGGTTTAATTGATGGTATGGACAGCAATAAATGTCCTGCTCCGTCTACCTGTACTGATGCTGATGTAGATGGTTTCTTTGCCCAGGCGGACTGTACCACCGCACAGGACTGTAACGACAGCGAAGGCACGACCTTCCCGGGTGCAGAAGAACTGTGCGGAGATGGAATCGATAACGACTGTGACGGTTCCGTCGATGAGAACTGCGACATCGCCAACGCCGACGGTGCCACCATCTACGAGACAAGCTGCGCCAGCTGCCACGGCGACCTGCCTGGTTCAGATGTGTGTGGTGATGATGCCAAGGACATCAGGGAGGCGATTCGCGAAGAACGCAGAATGAGCGGATTGAGCTCTTTAACCGATGAGCAGGTCAAAATGATCGAGGATGCTCTGTCCAGCTGCAACAATGACAGCGATGACGACAGCGATGACGACAAGGCTCGCGGCAAGGACCGTGGCAAGGATCGCGACAAGGATCGCGACAGGGACAGCTCTTACGAGGATTCAAACGATGGCCACAGCCGGGATCGCATCTTTCATCGTGAATCGAAGCGGAAGCACGACTAACAACTGACATCCCGGGCCTGCGAAATGGACCCGTACGGATACACCCTGAAGCGGGAGAGGCCATTGTCCTCTCCCGCTTTTCTTTGTGCGCCCGGCTGGACTGAGCACATTCATCTCTGTGCGCCGAAAGCGGTCAGCTCTTGGCGATGAGCTTGATCAACTCCTTGCTTTCCGGCTTAACCAGCTCCTTGACCCGCTCGGCGTTGACGCGGGCCACGATAATCTGGCCGATTTCAGTCTGGATGTCCTCGTAGAGGCCCAGGCCGAGCATGCCCTGGGCCTGCCGCTGGTTATCCTCGGTGGGGGTCACGTAGTGCACCGTGTCAACCTTGTAGCGGTGAATCAGGAACAGGGAGACCAGGGTCATCAGGCGCTTCTGCCGGAAATCCTCGCTGAAGGTATTCTGGTCGCGGATCGACAGCATGTTCCGGTCACGGCGGTCCTGCAGGGTGGCGAAGATGATGTTGGCCATCCTGGCGTTTCTCTCGTCGACGACGGTCAACTCCAGCAGCTCCGAACCGGAGACGTGTGGCCTGAGGATGACCCTGAGCTGCGCTGCCAGGCTGTAGTGGCCAGCCCAGAGTTTGAGCCAGTCGGCGAGACGCTTCGGCGGCACTTCGGTTTCGACCATGTGCTGGAACTGGGTGGAGCCCTTGCCCATCGCCTTGGTGGTGGCGGTGCCGCCGGAGGTTGCCATCAGGCCGGCATCGGAGCGCGGACCGCCAACATAGGTCTGCGGGATCTTGAAAGGCGAATCGATCAGGCGCAGTTTACGCTGCAGACGGGCCAGGGCGAGCATGCCGTCTTCCTTGAGGGCCGTAGCGAATTCCTCGCCCGCCAGTCCGTCGACCTGGTGGCCGCCGTAGGTGATGAAGTTGAAGACAAAACCCAACTTGCCGAGCTCGGCGGGGAACCGGCGCATTTCGTCTTCGCTCATGCCGGTGGTATCCCAGTTGAAGGATGGCGACAGGTTGTAGGCGAGCATCTTGTCGGGGTAGACGGCGTGAATGGCGTCGGCGAAAATTTTGGCATCGTGCAGGTCCGCGGTCTTGGTCTCCATCCAGATGATGTCGGCAAACGGCGCCACGGCCAGAGATTTTGCAATCGCGTAGGGGATGCCTCCCCTGACCTGGTAGTAGCCTTCGGGGGTGCGCGCGATGTCGCAGTTCCAGATGATGTTGAAGCCCATGGAGCGGGCTTTCTCACGCGCCTCAACGAAGGAGGAGTTCTCCACGCAGGTGTGCCATTCTTCGACAGTCATCGGCAGTTCTGAACCTTCATCGATGTGGAAGGCCATGACGTCGGCAACCGCTTCTCCGTAGGTCTTCAGGCTGGCCTCCATCTGCCAGAGTTCCAGCAGGCGGGTGGCCGCGTGGTCGAGAGCCGCGTTGATGGCGGCGGTGCTGCGCGTCGGCATCGCCTTGATAGTTGCGTCGATTTCTGTGGATAGGCCGGTTCGCTCCAGCCACTTGTCGGCTTCGGCATAGATCGCCTCGGAGATGCGGTACATCAAGTGGCCGTTGATCTCGGCAACATCCTTGCGATGGAACTGGCGCATGATCGCCAGGAAAGCGGTCTTGTAATTGGGGATGTTGGTGTTGGTGGCGCCCAGGATGAACTGGTGATCGCGTTCATCGCCGCGACCGTCCAGGAAGGTGGCGGCCTCGGCGTCGGTGCGCGCCACGATGATGCCGGCCACCTGCATGATGTCGAGCTGCAGACGCGCGGCGTTAAGACGTTTGACCTGCTCGTCCACCGGAACCAGCACTTTGCCGGCTTGATGCCCGCACTTCTTGACGCCGGGCTTCTGGTCCTCGATATGGTAGCCGGGCACACCGACTTCGACGAAGCGGCGGATCAGGTTGCGTACGTGAGCATCGCCGCCATGGCCTGTGTCGGCGTCGGCGATGATGAATGGCCGGTAGTCGCTTTCGGGGGTCTGCGCACGCTCATCCTCACTCATGCGCAGGCGCAGAAAATACTGGTTGCGGTCTGCGGCGAGCAGTGCCCTGACCAGGGGCGCCGCCTCATCAGGGACCTGGCTCAGAGGGTAGCTGGCCAGGTCGGGACCTGGATCCTCGCTGCCTGAACCTTTCGCCGAGGTGGCCCAGCCGCCCAGGTAAATCCCCTCGATGCCCACGCGCTTGATAGCAACGGCCTGGCTGGGAGAGTAGGGGCCGAAGGTGGTGATCGACCTGTCTGCAGTGAAGAGTTCGTGCAGGCGGTCATAAAAGGCTGCTGCGGCGTCCCGGGCGATGGTGTAGTCAACCGGGATGGTGCCGCGCTGCTCGACAACCTGGTCAGCCGTGTACAGCCTTATGATGTCCTTGAAGCGCGGGCTCGCAAACCAGTCACGGGTTGCCTTGACCTCTTCAGTGAATGTGCTCATGCTTCTCTCCTAGCGGCCGTTAGCCGGTGAAGTGTCCAGGTTTTCGGTGATACGAATGCCATCGGTCTTGAAAGCCGACATATACAGGGCGATGCGTTGTTTGCCGATATCCAGGTTCTGGTTGTCCAGGTTGATGTTCAACAGGTCGATGTACCAGGGAGCTTTGACCGGGTCGAGCACGTAAGCCTCGACAATAGCCCGCGCGATCGGCAGCGTGGTACCCTTGGAGTTGTCATGAACGTCGCGGTTGCTCGCCGCCAGCAGCTTGGCGTACTCCTCGGTGAGCAGGCGGGCGAAGATTTCTTCAGTAAAGACGTCGCCAGATTTCAGGCCGGTTTCGGTATCGTCTTCGGTCAGGGCGGCCCCTTTGTGGATCCATTCCCAGAGGATGCTCAGGCGGATTTCGCCGGTCGCCATATCCTCCATCAGGTAAAGGATGTCGTCGTTGCCGAAAAAGTCAGCCGGCTTCAGGGCTGCGGCCTGGAGTCCCTGGCCAAAGGCGTTGCCGTACTGCAGGCCTACGCTCAGCAGGTTGCGGGCGCCGCGCACCGTGCGAGGCGCCGTCTCCAGCAGCGTCAGGCCGGCTGCTGCTGCAGCGCCGTACTCGAGGGCCGGAAACTTGCGCCCGAGCTGATTGGCATCACCCACCTCTTCCCAGACCGGGCGGATGATGTGCGCCATCTTCCAGTGGGCGATCCACTTGCCGCTGGCACCTTCCTGCTGTTCGCGGACTGCACCGGCCCTGGCTTTTTTCATGCTGCTGGCAACGCCCTCTGCTGAGCCAACCGGGATGTTTGGCTCCATCCCCCCCTGCCACAGGGCACAGTTGCCATTGGCATCCGGGGTGTTGACGGCCCGGCGTACGCGATCCTCGTAATTGCGCATATAGCCGTAGGTCATGACGATCGATTCGATGTTGGGATTGACAAAGTCGGGATCCCAGCAGTTGGCATCGGAGACGCTGTTGATGTAGTCCCAGCGCCCGGTATTGAACCCGACGAAATGCAGGCCAAGAGCGGCGCGTATTTCCATGAGCTGGAAGGTCGCCTCAAGTTGCTCCACCAGCACGTAGACTTTGATGGTGCCTTCATCGAGACCGAGACGTCCCTCGAGAGCTGTCATCAGCTTGTTCCAGAAACCGGCCTCCTCGGCAGTCTGGATTTTCGGCAGGTAGAGAACAATGGAAGAACCGGCATCCAGCAGGGCTTTGTAGTTGTTGACCACGTAGAGCACCATGTCGACGACGGAGGCGGAAAGCGACTGGCCGCCAACCCGGATATGGCGGTCGTCCAGGTGCAGTCCGCGTGCGCGAAAGATCTTGGTGGTGAAGTCGAGCTGGCTGCGCCAGTCGGCAATGATGTCCCTGTCGAAAAAGTCCCGGGACCAGCTGTTCATCTCTCCGGCAACCTGCTCGGCAACCTCAATAAAGAGTGGATCGCGGGCGATGGCCAGCTTGAGGCTGCGCTGGTTGTCCAGAGACATGGTGGTGACCTGGCCGAGGGCGTCTTCACCATCGAACATCCAGCCGTCGGCCCCTGAAAGCAGAGCGTAGGCGACGTTGCGTAGGTTTGCTTTGACGGGGGCATTCGGTTTGGCAGCCGGGCCGGTCCCTTGCAGCCACTGGCGCTGCAGGTCGTGGGGGATCACTGCTCCGGCAAACTTGCCGTCGCGTGCATCCTGGACGCGGAGACCGGTTCCCCTGATCGTGGACTCAGGGTCGAGGAAGGTAATGGCTCTGCATTCCTTGATGCGCGCAGCACGGCGACGGGTGCGCTCACTCATCAGGCGCTTCTGATCAGCGTTGAACTGCGCCATGAAAGTTAGAATCTCAAGCGCCTCCAGTGTGTAGATGTCCGCATACTCTTTTGCCAGGTTGTTTCTGATCTGTAGGCCAGGGCCCTGTTCGGGTGCTGTTGCTGTTCTCATATATCTCTCCCTGCAATATGGTGTAAGCATCTGTGTAAGGTGATATCATCTGTCCAAGGTTAAACATGACTATTTTAGTCAGTTAAAACATTTTTACCTTACAGGTCAACAGGTTTTTTGGAATATATGCGTTTTTTTGCGATTTTCTGCAGAAAGTCCTTCCCGCTTCGACGGATTTCAGGCTTTTGCAATTTTTTGCAGAAGAAAGGATTTCAGAAAAGTTTTGAGCGTGACAAAGGTTATGGTGTGTTGTAGAAGGTGGGAAACAGACACGCAATGGCTTCAACCTGGCTTCAAGGAGACAGATGTGATCGATAAAAGCCTGAACAATGTGCTGATGTGACCGCCATCTCGTATTTCACCTTTGCGGTCAACGCGGAGATCACCGAGTACGTTTGTTCCTTCAAGTAAGCCGGTACACCCTGCAGGACAATTTTCCGGGGAGCAGCAAGGTAGCTGCTCCCCGGCTCTTTTGAGGTAGACGATGATACATCTGACCAATATTGCCCGCCAGCACGGCAACCATATCCTGTTCCAGAATGCCAGTTTTCAGATCACTGCCGGCAGCCGCAGCGGCCTGGTCGGGCCGAACGGCGCCGGCAAGTCGACGATCTTCCGCCTGATCACCGGCGAAGAACAGCCCGACGGTGGTGAGATCAGCTGCAGCAGGAAGACCGTGATCGGCTACTTCTCCCAGGATGTTGGTGAGATGGCAGGCCGTTCGGCGCTGGCCGAGGTCATGGCGGCCTCCGCCCGCACCATGCAGCTCGGTGAAGAGATCAAAACCATGGAAGCGGCAATGTGCGAGCCGATAGACGACGATGCCCTGGCGGCACTGCTGGAGAAGTACGGCGATGCCCGGGAGGAGTTCGAACATCGCGGCGGCTACGACCTGGAGAACCGCGCCCAGGCCGTGCTGACCGGTCTCGGCATTGGTCCCGAGGATTACCTCCGACCGGTGGAGAGCTTCAGCGGCGGCTGGAAGATGCGCATCGCTCTGGCGAAAATCCTGACCATCAACCCTGATGTGCTGCTGCTCGATGAGCCGACCAACCATCTCGACATCGAATCGATCGTCTGGCTGGAGAACTGGCTGGCAACCGAGTTCAAGGGTGCGGTGTTGATGACCAGCCATGACCGCGAGTTCATGAACCGCCTGGTCACCCGCATCATCGAGGTCGGCGCCGGCACCATTACAACCTATGGAGGCAACTACGATTTCTACCTGCGCGAGCGGGAAATCCGCCTTGAGCAGCTGGTTGCCAGCCACCGTCGCCAGCAGGAGATGCTATCCAAGGAAGAGGATTTCATCAGCCGCTTCGCTGCCCGGGCTTCACATGCCGCCCAGGTGCAATCGCGGGTCAAGAAGCTGGAGAAGATCGAGCGCATCGAAATCCCCTCCGAGCAAAAAGTTGTTAAATTTGAGTTTGCCGAGCCGCCGCGCTCAGGCGACGACGCGGCCAGATTCGACAAGCTGGCCAAGAGCTGGCCGTTGGCTGAGGGCAAACAGAAGTCTGTCTTCGGCGGCGTTTCCGGGCTGATTCGGCGTGGCGAGAAGATCGCCGTGGTCGGGGTTAACGGTGCCGGCAAGTCGACTTTCCTCAAGTGCCTGGCCGGCCAGGTCGAACCGACCTCCGGCAGCGTGACCATCGGTGCCAACGTCAACCTCGGCTATTTCAGCCAGCACTCGATGGACCTGCTCGAGCCGAAAAAAACCGTCTTCGAAACCGTTCAGGACGTCATGCCGATGGTCTCGATCGGCGTAATTCGCAACCTCTGTGCTGCCTTCCTGTTCCAGGGCGATGATGTCGACAAACGTATCGACAGGCTCTCCGGGGGAGAGAAGAGCCGTGTGGTGCTGGCGATGCTGCTGGCCCGGCCGATCAATTTTCTGGTGCTCGATGAACCGACCAATCATCTCGATATCCAGTCACGGGAAGTGCTGCTCGAAGCGTTGAAAAACTTCGCTGGCACCGTGATCCTGGTCAGTCACGATCGTCATTTCCTGCGGTCGCTGGTTTCGCGGGTGTTCGCAATCGATCATGGGCAGATGATCTCCTACGAGGGGGGTTACGATTATTACCTGCACAAGAGCGGACATGAAAATTACTGAGGAATAAGGCGCCAGGAGACCTTTCTTGCTGTAGAGTTATTCTTATGAGCAGAGGCGTGCGCATATTGATCGGCTTGATCTTGCTGGTGCTGCTGTTGGTGGCTGGCGGTCTCTGGCTGACTGCCGACCGACTCCTGGACGGCATTGTCCGCTCCTGGCTGAGCGAACGGGCAGCGGTCGAACTCGATGCCGAGGTGGAACTCGAGAAACTGGCCTATGCCGATGGCAGCTTGCACCTGATCGGCCTGACCCTTATCCGACCGGGAGAACTCAGGCTCGAAGTGGCAGCCATCGACGTGCAGTTTGCCTGGTCCGGGCTGCTGCAGCGCCGGATCAGCGAACTGGTGATCCACGATCCGCAGCTGATCTGGATGGCCGCTGCGCAAGAAACGGCGGCCGAACCGGCAACCTGGCCACAGGATGCACCACTGTCAATCGATTCCTGGCGTCTCGAAAATGGCCGTGTCGAGCTGAGCTGGGGCGAGCGTAAACTGCTGTTAGACCAACTGGCTGCCGAGGGTGGCCTGGGTCGTCAGTTTCCGTTTGCCATGACAGCCAACATCGGCGTTGCTCCCGGTGTGCCGGCCAGCCTGGTCGGCAACGCCCGCTGGCAAGACGGCCTCGCATTGACTCTTGAGGAACTCTCCTGGGATGAGAAGAACCTGCTGGCCCAGCCGGTGTCGGTCGAGCCGGGAGTTGATACTGCGCTCGGTGCGACACTGGGCCTGAAGCAACTCGATGACACAGAAGTTGGCGAACTGCTTGCCGCACTCGGTGAACCGGCTCCATGGCCGGCAGATCTGCACTGGCAGGTGACGGCGCCTGCCCTTGAATTCCGCCTTCGCGACGGAGGTCTTGAGGCCAAGCTGCAGAGCGGTGCCGGTTCTCTGCAGACGGCCGGTCAGCATTGGCCGTGGCTGAGCATGACTCTGGAGCTGCAGGGCGATCCGGATAGTCTGGAACTGGCTGCTACGATCGGCCTGGCCGGCGACACAAGCTTTGCCCTGACCGGCGCCTGGGCCGAGCAGAAGCTGAACGGCAGCTGGAGTGTGGCGGCGGAGAGTCCTGTCGAATTCTTGCAAAGTATCGGCATGGCCATGCCGACAGCAGCACCCGTGCCAAGCGATCTGAAGATGCAGGGTCTGATCGAGGCTGACCGGAACTCAGCCCGGATCAGCAAGGCTGGACTGGTGAGCAACCTTGGTAAACTCGGCACTTTGGCGGGTGATATGCACAGCGAGTGGCGTGACCGACGTCTGACGCTTGCCTGCGACCGCCTGACCCTCACCTCCCGGGATGGCAAGACCCCGCTGGCTGAGGCAACGCTGTCTCTGGCGGGGACTCCGGCCGAATCCGACTGGCAGGGGAATTGGTCGCTGCAGGTGGCCGATGTGACCCGGTTGGCACTTAGCAGCGGCTATCCTTTGCCCGCTGGCCAGCCCGAGCTGCAGGAGCTGTCACTGCAAGGCAAGCTGCGCTTTCAGAATGAACGCCTGAGTCTGCCGGGGATAGACCTTTCCGGCAAATTGACCGGTACGGGCTTCTCCGGACGTCTGCATGGCCGACTCGCATTGCAGACTGCCCCCGGCATGGACCTGGCGATCATGCTTGAAGCCGTAACGCTGGACAAATTTGACTATCAGGCTGAAGACGGCATGGCCGGGCTGGTTGGCGGCAAACTTGACCTGAGCGGTCGCCTCGAACTGACCGGTGAACGTATTCATTTTGATCTGTCCGGGCAGGCCGGTGCCGGCGAGGCTCTTGTGGATAGCTGGTATGGCAGCCTGGAAGGGTTGCCTGTCAACTTTGTCGTCAAGGGGAACTGGTTGGGCGATCGGCAGCGCCTGGAGCTGAGCGCCGCTGATGTCGACCTGGCCGGCCTGGTCAGCGGGCGCTTCTCCGCAGTCTATGTTGAAGGCGAGACAAGCCTGAGTGGGCAGGCCGAAGTTGCAGAGATGCAAGGAGCTTTCCAGAAGACGCTCCAGGCCTTGGCCGGTGAGCTGCTGCCGGGTATCGATCAGGCCTCGCTGAGCGGTCGGCTGATGCTTGAGGGTGCCGCCCGCCAGCGAGAGGGAAGCTGGGGCCTCGACCTGGTCATCACGCCGACTGATGTGACCATCGCCCGGGGCCAGGATATCCGGGTTGACGGGTTGCACGGGCGCCTGCCGGTTCACCTGCGGCAAGGTGCTTCGGCCACAGACGCGTTGGCTGAAACTGCAAACCTGCAGTGGACCCGTTTACAGGCTGGTTTGCTCAATTCCGGGCCTGGCAGGATGCAGCTGCAGGCGTCCGCCAACCGCTGGCGGCTGCAGCTGCCGCTCAAGCTGACCGTCGCCGGCGGCGAGCTGAGTTTGACTGACCTGCAACTTGATCTGCCAAACCTGGTGCCACAACTGCGGGCATCGCTCGCAGTGCAGGATGTTGAGTTGCTGCAAATTTCCAGGAGCCTAGACTGGCCGGAAATGGGCGGTCGGTTGAATGCCAGCCTGGAAGAAGTTCGTATCGCCGGAGACGAAATCAGCACCATCGGTGACGCATCAATGCACGTCTTCGGTGGCGACTTCTCGATCAACAATATACGTGTGGAGTCGCCTTTCTCGCGTTTTCCGACTTATCATGCCGATGTCGATTTCAGCGGTATCGACCTTTACCAGCTGACCAATACCTTTGAATTTGGTGAAATCAATGGCATTGCCGACGGTTATATCCATGGTTTGCGCTTGTTTGACGGCACCCCATCAGCCTTTCGCGCGAAATTTGAGACACGTTCAGAAGGTACCCGCAATATCAGCGTCAAGGCGATCCGCAATCTCAACACACTCAGCATGGGAGGCCTGTCGGCAGCCCTTTCCCAGGGGATTTATCAGTTCATTGATTTCTATCGTTACCGCAAGATCGGCATCGTCTGCTGGCTGCAGAATGACCTCTTCCATCTTCAAGGGACCGCTCGTGAGGGTTCAGAACATCATCTGGTTTACGGTGGCCTGTTGCCGCCGCGAATCGATGTGATTGTTTCCTCGCCGACAATTTCATTCAAGGAAATGATGAGTCGTCTCAAGCGCATCGAGCGTGCTGATAATTGATATTAAACACGTATCTTGTATAGTCACGTGATATAGTGTTCCTGATAAAAACGACATCGTGTCCATGCGGATCTTGCGAATAGACATGACCCAAGCACACTCTTACCGGAGGTATTAAATGAAACGTCTCATCCGAGGATTTGGACTGCTGGCGATTGGCGCGGTGATCTCCTGCGTGACCATCAATATCTATTTCCCTGCCGAGGAGATCCGCGGCGTTGCCGACCGCATTGTCGACGAGGTCTATGGTGAGAAAGCTAAACCCGCTGACACGCCGTCCGCTCAACCCGGGAGCAGCTTCTACCGGATGTTCACGCCGACAGTTGCCCATGCCGCTCAGGACCTCGATGTGTCCACCCCGGAAATCCGTGCCATCAAAGCAGACATGACGGCGCGCTTCGAGCAGCTGACACCCTTCCTCGACTCCGGACAAGTCGGTATCACCCGCAACGGACTGCTCGAAATCCGCACCGCCGAAGGGCTTGGCATGAAGGAGAAGGCCGAGCTCAGCCGATTGATCAAGGTCGAGAACCAGGATCGACTGCGACTATACAAGGAGATCGCCACGGCCAATGATTTCCCCGACAAGGTTGACGAAATCCAGACTATTTTTGCAGCGTCCTGGCGCGAAAAGGCCCACAAAGGCTGGTATTTGCAGGGAGACGACGGCAGCTGGAAGCGCAAGTGAACAATAAAAACCCGAAGAGTTAAGAGCATAAAAAACCGCAGCACGATGATCGTGCTGCGGTTTTGTGTGGCTAAGGACCCAACTCCTTGTCAGTTATTGAGTACTTGCTGCATGGCCGGCAGGGCGACGCCAAGGTTGATGTTGGCGCCCATATTCCCCAGCACCGATTCGAGAGCGCCAATACAGAGTAGAATGTTTTCGGCGCGGCTGGCATGCCCCATGAGACCGATGCGCCAGACTTTGCCGGCCAGGGCGCCAAGACCGGCACCGATCTCCAGGTTGTATTCGTTGAGCAGGCGGCTGCGCACGGCGGCATCATCAACACCCGCAGGGATGGTGACGGCGTTCAGCTGTGGCAGACGGTCGGCCTCCTTGACGATGAACTGCAGTCCCAGCGCCTCCAGCCCCGCCCTGAGCGCCAAATGATTCTTCCGGTGACGGGCCCAGGCATGTTCCAGACCTTCTTCCTGCAGGATCAGCAAGGCCTCGTGAAGCGCATAAAGGGCGTTGATGGGAGCGGTGTGATGGTAGGCACGTTTGGCGCCGGATCCCCAGTAGCCCATGACCAGGTTCAGGTCCATGAACCAGCTCTGCACCCTGGTCTTACGGTTGCGGACTTTCTCCAGGGCACGCTCGTTGAAGCTCACCGGTGAGAGGCCGGGGGTGCAGGAGAGGCATTTCTGCGAGCCGGAGTAGATGGCGTCGATTTGCCATTCATCGACCTTGACCGGCGTGCCGCCCAGGGAAGTCACCGCATCGACGATGGTCAGGCAGTCATAATCATGGGCCAGCTTGACCAGGGCCGCCACGTTCGATTGTGCCCCGGTGGAGGTTTCGGCATGCACCATGGCTACGATTTTGGCGTCGCCATGAACCTTCAACGCCTCTTCAAGCTTGTTGATATCGATGGCTTCGCCCCAGGCATCCTCCACCACTACTGCGACACCACCGCAGCGCTCGACATTCTCTTTCATGCGGCCGCCAAAAACACCATTCTGGCAGATGATCACCTTGTCGCCCGGCTCCACCATGTTGACGAAGCAGGTCTCCATGCCCGCCGAGCCGGGAGCTGAGACCGGCATGGTCAGGGCGTTTCTGGTCTGGAAAGTGTACTGCAGCAGTTCCTTCAGCTCGTCCATCATGGTGATGAAGGCCGGGTCCAGATGGCCGATGGTCGGCCGGGAGAGTGCTTCGAGAACCCGTGGATGGACATCGGAGGGGCCGGGGCCCATCAGGGTGCGGACGGGGGGATTGAAAGAGCGTATATGCATGTGGCGATCCTTTTCAGAGTGGGGTGGCAGGTCTGAGGGACTGTTAAGAATAATACCTGCTCTCGTTTGTGGGTCAAGAAAACCGTGGCGACCTCATGATGCGATGCTCCGCCAGTCAGGACAGGTACGCTTCGAACTCGACCTTGTCCATCTCGGGCGGATGGCGCTTGTCATGTAAGTAGATGTAGCGCTTAATCCATTGAATGTAGTTTTTTCTGTGCGTGGGCTGTCATGATGGACCCGGCACGATTCGCGCTTCAGATACAGCAGACGTGGTTTCTGCATGGTCCCTTCCAGGGAGTGAATCAATAACATTGCCAAAGGCATTAAATGTAACTAAGATACCGGAATCAGAAAGTACTGTCATCTATAGATGTTAACAGCACGCTGAGGGGGAAATAGTGACAATCGTCCAGCGCAAACCGATACGCTCCACTCGGGTTTTGTTCTGGATATTTTTGTTTTCAGGCTGTCAGTTTGCACGGCATTTTGTGCATTTACATACAACAACTTAAACCGCTAACTGCGTTGCGATATCAAGCGTGCTCGCATGTAGAATCACATGTTAGCCGAAAACCATTGCCACACCTTACTCCTAATGGTACCCTTGGAAGAACCATAGGAGGTACAACTAATGAATAAATCACCCAAGATCATTCCCATCTCCGATCTCCGTCAAAATGCAAGTGGCATTATTAAAAGCGTGGCGGCATCTCACGAACCTCTGTTTATTACGCAACGCGGACGAGCAACTGCGGTAATGGTCAGCATGAAAGATTACGAGCACACTCAGCACGAATTGGAAATCCTGCGATTACTTGCTCATGGCGAGAAGGAGATCGAGGCTGGCATAGGCTTTGACCTTGAAAACGTTCTGGCCGAGGCTGACGCCTTTCTGACAGGGCAACGATGAAGATAGTTTTTACTCCATCTGCACGCGATCAGTTTATGCGTGCCCTCGCCTATATTCGCCGCGACAATCCATCCGCCGCAGTTTCATTCCGGCATAAAGCCGAGAAGGTACTACTAAGACTCAAAGATCAACCAGCGTCCGGTCGAACACTTCCTGAATTTCCCGGGAACCTTTATCGTGAAGTCATTGTTGCCCCATACCGCTTTTTCTACAGAGTTAAAGATAATGTAATATGGATTGTGGCTACTTGGCATGACGCACAAATACCAGATCATCCAGAAGAGGACACGGCTAACCACTCGCCCGAGAGCGACACGTGAATCAGGGGTTGCTCGCGTAGGAATTCTACATGCTGAGAGGTAGCTACTGCGCGTCTCAGCTCCAAACCGTTAGAGCCACAAAAGA
Source organism: Desulfuromonadales bacterium (assembly GCA_051305855.1). GTDB lineage: Bacteria > Desulfobacterota > Desulfuromonadia > Desulfuromonadales > BM103 > M0040. The sequence continues at coordinate 6,692 of JBPPMB010000044.1, read as the reverse complement.
AAGCCATACCTTGAGCCATATAATAATATGGCTTTATAGCCATCTTGTGATAGAATGTTGCCATGACCATGACGCGCTTCGAGTGGGATCAGAAAAAAGACTTAGACAATCAGCAGAAGCACGGCGTTACGTTTTCCGAGGCCCAACATGCTTTTGCCGACCCGCACCGCGTCATCGCCGAAGACGTGACCCACAGCGACCAGGAACAGCGCTACTACTGTTTCGGCAAAGTGGGTGGCGGCATCCTCACGGTACGATTTACCTACCGCGAGCACGTCATTCGCATCATCGGGGCTGGATACTGGCGAAAAGGAAAGTTGACTTATGAGCAAGAAAATTCAATACACCGATGAGCCCCTCGGGGAATTTCGGGTGATCTCAGACTTCCTTCCCTCTCCCGAGGAATTGGCGTTCCGCGAAGAGTCTGTGAAGGTAACCATCGCGCTCAGCAAAAAGAGCGTCGATTTCTTCAAATCGGAAGCTGGCAAGCATCATACACAATACCAGCGCATGATTCGTCAATTGATCGATGCTTACGTCGATACCCAGGAGCAGACTCTAACAAATCGCAAGAGCTGACGGAAAGATGATCTTGCTTCTCGAAAGATACGCAGCTACTCCACGCCCGGTGACCCGCAGCTCAGCTCCAAACCGTTATATGACAAACAAGGAACAAACATGAAAAAACAGATATTATTTGTATTAATACCTTTCCTTCTATTATCAGGATGTGCGAGCAACGAGCTTTCTCTCAGGCATGATGTCGCATTGTCTTTTGATTCCGAACGTATCGCCTATGATGTGGTCGGGAAAGGAAAAACCGCGCTGATTTTTATTCATGGTTGGAGTTGTGATGGACGTTATTGGCAGAAACAAATTCCTGTATTCGCAAGAGAGTATCAAGTAATAACAGTTGATTTGGCTGGTCATGGCCATTCTTCATTGGATAGATCCGAGTTTTCAATGTTGTCTTTCGCTAACGATGTGAAGGCAATTATTGAGAAGGAAAACATTGATAGAGCAATTTTGATTGGGCATTCAATGGGAGGAGGTGTAATTGCTGAAGCAGCCAGTTTAATGCCGGGAAAAGTAGTTGGAATTGTAGGAGTTGATACCTTGCAAAATGTTGCAGAGCGCACGCCTCAAAGTGTAATTGACGAAGTGACAAAACCTTTTGAAACTGATTTTAAAAGTGCCGCACAGAATTTTGTTTCACCAATGTTTCCAGAAGGCAGTAATCAACAATTGGTGAATTGGGTAAAAGAAGACATGTCTTCTGCCCCAAAGGAGATTGCTTTGAACGCCTTTCGTAACTATATGGGCCAGTATGTAACCGGAGAAGCCGCTTTAGTATTTAAAAATATCACTGTGCCTGTGGTCTCAATAAACGCTAGATTATGGCCGACAGCGCCTGAAGAAAACAGAAAGCATATAAAAAATTATCAACTTTTATATATTGAGGGAACTGGTCACTTTCCAATGCTAGAAAAGCCCGAGGAGTTTAATATACTGTTGAAACAGGCAATTAACGCCATAGAATCAAAAAAAATAATATGAACATATAACCAGCCCATAAACGCAGACGTGAAGAACGTTTGCGGCCTGTCGGTCTAGTTCGGGTGGCCCGCTGGTTATGGGAATCGTTAGCCTTCGGGAAATACAGTTTTTCTTTGGATTGCATATTATGTTTGCCATTTATTGTTTAACTGAGGCACGAACACATCACGGAGGGGACTTATGTATGAAGAGGAACGGATACAATCCGTCGTTATGGACGGCGTTAGACTGGAGATTATTGCAACTCGGATCGGTGAGAGAGAGTGGATGCTCTCAGTGATTAACACATTGGGGGTCAGTTCAAATTGGATAGAGTTCTTTCCCTCGGCTGATGAAGCCATCCGGGAAGGGCTTGAAGCCATAAAAACCGAGGGGGTCGAGGAGTTCACCGACATCGAAGGATTTGAATATCTGCTAGAATGAGCCAGCCATATAGCAGCATGGCCAGTTGAAACTGGCTAACCAAACGCTCAAGCGGACTGGGTGATGCATCTGTGGTTCGCATAGAAGTTTCTACACACTTGAAAAGGACCAGCTCCAGCCAGCTTATTTCAACCGTTAGCAGGCAAAATTTAATTAAATGAGGAGGGTATTTTGAGAATTTCCACTTCAATTAAAACCTTTACTGCGTTCCTGTTTCTCCTCATCTTTGCCACTTCAGCAGCTTCCGATCAAACCAAAGAAATGGTTGCCATTTCCGCAGCTGAAAATTTCCTTCAACTTGTCGACTCTGGTCAATATTCAGAAAGTTGGGACGCAACTTCGAACTTTTTTAAACAACAAGTTCCAAAGGAACAATGGGTAAAACAGCTTGAAAACATCCGACCTTCCTTCGGTCCCACAGTAAAAAGAGAATTAAAAAACCAAAAATACACAAAAACATTACCTGGCGCTCCCTACGGAGAATACGTTGTTATTCAGTTTTCAACGGCATTCGAAAAAAAGAAAAGTGCAATAGAAACAGTGATTCCCATGCTCGAAAGTGACGGGCAATGGCGCGTGACGGGGTACTATATCCGATAAGCCTGCTAACCAGAAAATCAAGCGGACGGGGAATGCAGGCGTGGTTTTCGAATAACTCGGTGGTTCGCCTTTGTCGGCAATCCGCCGCTTAACACTACCGTTAGGGCACACCGTAGCATTCATCCCACCATTGACAAAGTGTAGCCAACAGGATACATTTTTATCATGATCGAAATCCGCAAAACAGAAGTCTTCGTTGAATGGCTCGACAGCCTAAGAGATATCCATGCAAGAGCACGTGTTCTGATCAGAATAGAGCGTCTTGCCGCTGGAAACCCTGGAGATGTCAAATCAGTTTCCGAAGGTGTCTCGGAGTTGCGGATCGATTATGGGCCTGGCTACAGGGTGTACTTTAAAAAACGCGGACGAGAATTGGTTATTCTTCTGGCTGGTGGTGACAAAAGCACCCAAACCAGAGATATCAAAAAGGACCTGCGTCTCGCCAAAGAGCTTTAGGAGATCATGATGAAAAAGACAACGACAAGCCGCTACGATGTTGCCGAACACCTCCGCAGCCCAGAAGAGATGGCTGCCTACCTTGAGGCAAGCATGGAAGAGGCTAACGGGGATGCAGCCTTTATCGCCAAGGCTCTGGGTGATATCGCACGTGCCAAAGGGATGTCACAGGTCGCGCGTGATACAGGCCTTTCAAGAGAAAGTTTATATAAGGCTCTCTCCGGTGAGCGCACTCCCGGTTTCGATACGATTCTTAAAGTTGTTTCGGCCCTGGGTCTAAAACTGCACGCTGAAGCCACCCGCAGTTGAAACCTGCCCTAACCAATCCCACGAGCTGACATTTGAAGCTGGGGTGGTTCGCGGATAACACTCAACAGGCTTGTATCTGCACTGCTGGCAGCTCAGGTCTAAACCGTTAGCCTACAACTCTCTCCAAATTGACACCACAGAAATTAGGTGCTATTTTAAGACCGTTATATAGCCCTTAATTTAGCCTAGAGGTGAACGCCATGAAAACCGTCCTTGCAAATTGTTCTGCCAGCATATCCGAGCTAAAAAAGAACCCAAGCGCCCTGATAGACGAGTCAGAGGGGGAGCCAATTGCAATATTGAATCATAACCGCCCCACGGCTTATCTTGTCCCAGCAGCAACGTATGAAGCGATCATGGAAAGACTGGAAGATTACCAGCTTGGCCTACTTGTGAACGAGAGGCAAAATGAAAGAATCGAAGCCGTAGAAGTTGATATCGATGAGCTATAAATATGGCCTGAAATTCTTGCCCACTGCATTAAAGGAGTGGAAGAAACTGGATTCTTCCATCCAGAGTCAACTTAAGAAAAAGCTCAAGGAACGGTTGCAGAATCCTCATGTACCAGCCAGTCGACTTCACGGTTTCGAGAATCATTATAAAATCAAGCTTCGAGCCAGCGGATATCGTTTGGTTTACGAAATAATCGAAAGTGAAATTGTCGTGCTGGTTGTTGCTGTGGGCAAGAGAGATAAAAGTCTTGTTTACCAAAAGGTCTCCAGCAGGGAAAAAGGCTAACCAAACGCTCAAACGGATTGGTTGATACATGGGTGGTTCACATAAAGGTTTCTACACACTTGAAAAGGACCAGCTCCAGCCCGCTTGGCTTGGTTCGTTAGCCCATACAACAGACCTGGTTGACAATGCCCCACGGCTAGCGTACGATTTAACGTACGCAAAGGAGGCGCCAATGACTACCTTCACAGCAACCGAAGCCAGAAAGCTTCTCTATAAACTCCTCGATGACGTATCCGAATCGCACGAGCCCATCCAGATCACCGGCAAGCGCAACAGCGCGTTCCTGATTGCCGAGGATGACTGGCGTGCTGTACAAGAGACACTCTATCTGCATTCTGTTCCCGGCATGAAGGAGTCGATCATTGACGGCATGAAAACGCCTGTCGAAGAGTGCGATGAGGAATTGGACTGGTGAGTTGGAAGCTGGTCTACGCCAAGCATGCCCAGAAAGATGCAAAGAAGCTTGCCGCGTCAGAGTTGAAACCGAAAGCGCAGCAATTGCTAGACATCCTCGCAGAGAATCCCTTTCAAAATCCACCACCATACGAAAAGCTCGTTGGCGACTTGGCTGGTGCTTACTCGCGTCGCATCAACATCAAACATCGGCTTGTCTATCAGGTTCTCGAGGATTTTCGTACGGTGAAGGTACTACGCATGTGGACGCACTACGAATAGGGGCTAACCCTTATCACTCAAGCGGTCTGGGTGATACATGGGTGGTTCACGTAAAGGTTTCTACTCACTTGAAAAGGGCCAGCTCCAGCCCGCTTAGCTTGGTCCGTTAGCTGCAATACACTTCATGGATGAGCGCACATATTGTTATTAGCACAAGTATTGAGTTGAAAACACAGCTAAACTCGGGTATCATTATAAATGAACCAACCCATCAGAGCCACTGAAGCTAGAAAATTGCTTCGTCGGATTCTAATCAACGGCGTTGTCACTTATTCGCAACCGCACGCCATTGATCGACTCAAAGAGCGTGCACTCTCTACCCTTGATTGCGAAAATGTACTGCGTGCAGGTGTAGTTGAAAAAGCCGAATGGAACGATGGTGGGTGGCGACACCAAGTAAGAACACAAAGAATTGTGGTAGTCGTAGAGTTTCTCTCTGAAGAGGAAGTTCTAATAGTTACTGCCTGGAGGCTATAATGATCTGCACAGACTGCAGAAATGCAGAGTTGATAGAAAAAAGAGAAACCATTCGTTACGAAGAGTCTGGTCTTAGCAATGTTGCATTGCAAGGGATTCTTGTCAGGCAATGCCCGGCGTGCGGCAACAAGCTTGTCTCCATTCCAAACCTTGCAGGCCTCCACAGAGGCATTGCCATGGTGCTTGTAAACAAACCCGAACGGCTGCTGGCTGAAGAAATTAGGTTTTTGAGGAAGTCGCTAGGTTGGTCTAAAACTGATTTTTCAAAAAAATTCCACGTTAGACCTGAGCAGGTATCAAGATGGGAAAGTGAAACCAATCCAAAACCTATGCAGGTTCAAAATGAGCTTTTGCTTCGTGCCATAGTAGCAAAAGGGCAAAAGATCCAAGACTATGAAGAACACATGGAAGAGATTGCGTCAAAGGAACCCTGCGGCAAATCGTTCCTGTCCATGTTTTTTGATCGAGAAAAATGGCAGAGCAATTTACCTCTATGTCATTATTAACAAAAGCCGCCAAGATGGCGGCTTTTTAGTCAAACCACAGCGAACCAAATGCTCAAGCCGAATGGATGATACATCGGTGGTTCGCTAAAAGGTTTCTACACTCTTGAAAGGACCAGCTCCAGATCGTTAGCTTGGTCCGTTAGAAGCTTAAATCATGAATGATGATCAAATAATTTGGAGCCTTGCGGCAGTTTTAATATTTCTGTTCTGCTGCCACGGTGGGCTACTTCTATATTTTTGCCGATATCTGAAAACTCGCGGTGCGGCCGATGTCAGCTTTAAAGATACGATCATCATGTCAGTAACTGGGAACATAGAAGGTTTCTACAAAGCGTTTTACGCAACACACGGTCAAGAGTTTGGCAAAGCGAAAACAAAGGCATTGATCATCTGGCAAATCTCATCTCTTGCCTTAATTTTTGTTTTACCTGTTTTAGTGGCATTGGTGCTGTAACGAGCTGACATTTTAAGCAGGGGTGGTTCGCGGACAACATTCTGCATGCCTGTAACTGCACTGCTGGCAGCTCAGGTCAAAACTGTTATGTGTATGAATCGGATATTCGAATGCTAAGAATCTTGGCATGGATAGTCCGATAGCCTCCTAACTTTAGTCGTATGGCCTGTATCCGGTCTTTGTTCTGGTCGACCTCTTGGCTTCGATTGTGAAAGTTGGTTCATATGCGGAGTAAATATCTTTGGCCCCCTTGGGCTGCTTGCTTTTATCTGCTCCATTTGGTCCTTAAAAAAGAGGTCCTTGGTACCACAGTATTTTTTGGTGTCTGGTTGTATAATGCTCATGATTTACTGGTTTTCACATGTGTAATGTAAATAACACATAACAAATTAATCAACCGGACGGAAAATGCGTCTGCGCTAAATTGAAAACCAAATCTAAAATTGCGGTGGGTCACGCAAGTTCGCGTCGCCGCCGGTTATCATGAACAGTTAGTC
>JBPPMB010000015.1:0-34907 GCA_051305855.1 Desulfuromonadales bacterium | reverse complement strand
GCATCGGAACCCTGTTGACGCAAACGCAGGGTTGGCTCGATGAATGTCCGCAGGATATCGCGGCAGCATGGCACTTCACCAACCTGCTCCGCCTGCTTCAGCAACCTTTCAAGCTGCCCGAGGCGAGCCTCGTTAAGCGGAGTCAGGCGGTGCTCGATGACTGCTTCAAGAAGCGCCTCCTTGCTGCCGAAGTGATAATTAACCGCAGCCAGGTTGACCTTGGCCGCAGCAGTGATACTGCGCAGCGAGGTCGCATGATAGCCGTCCCTGGCAAAATGGTACTCCGCGGCATTGAGAATTCTCTGTTTGGTATCCGGTTGGCTCATTGGGTTGCTTAAACTCCGGGGAGAGGAAACATGCCATGTGAATTTTGCAAAGAGTTCACATTTAAACATATGTTTTAAACATTTGTTTTAATCAGGTCAAGCCAATTATCCTGACAGGCCAAAAGACCTGTCTCACTGCTTCGCGCCCGCTTGAGCCAAACCCCAATCATGTAGCTGTCCGGGTTACACCAGCTCCATCATTGCACAGCATAACAGCCAATATATTCAGTTACCTTCGTTGCAGCAGACAGCATTCATGCTAGCCTTTAAGCTGAGTCCGTTCCGGCTAACTCTGGCAGGCCTACCGCGCTGCGGACTTCCCCAAATCTCGCAATTTTATCGCGAGCTTGGCAACCAGTTGCACGAATTGAAAGGGGGTAAACATGACTGAAGCACTCCTGATTATCGATATGCTCAACGATTTCGTACAACCGGGGGCACCACTGGAAGTTCCGGAGACCCGCACGATCATCAAGGCCATCCAGGAGCAGGTATCCAAAGCCAGGAGCGAGAAGCGACCTGTAATTTACATCTGTGATGCCCACGCGCCCGATGACCTTGAATTCTCCCGCATGCATTGGCCGGCTCATGCCGTGCGTGGTACTTCCGGAGCAGAGATCATCACTGAGCTGACTCCACAAGAGATGGATCCGGTCATTGAAAAAACCGGTTATTCAGGATTTTACCAGACAGGCCTGGAGAGCCTGCTGCAAAGCCTCAAGATTGATCACCTGACTTTGACCGGTTGCGTCACCAACATCTGCATCTTTTTCGCTGCCTACGATGCGGTGACCCGCGGTTATGGCGTTACAGTCCCGGCAGACTGCGTTGCCAGCCTGGTCGCAGAAGATGGTGCTTTTGCACTGAAACAGATGTCAGACGTGCTTGGGGTAAACGTTGAGTCTTAGGAGTCTACACATTTCACAAACAATGCATTATCCACAGATTATGTGAAATGGTAGACCCCTGTGTTGACAATCACTCTGAATGCGCGATCAGCCGATCTCTGAGATCAAGTAACCGTCCACTGACGCCGACTTTATAGATGTGTGGATTGATCAGGCGCAGGCTGCCCTCCGGCAGGTTTCGCAATTGTCCGGAGCTGTAATCCGCCATCTCATCGAGTGATAACGTTGTATGCAATATCTCTCCCTGCTCCATAACCACCTTGCGACAATCGACGAGTTGACATCCTGTGGGAACCCTTTTCTGTCTCTGGGGATTGGTCGGGTCGTATGCGACCTGCCCGGCAACAAATGATTCGCCCAGCCCATCTTTAAGATCCAGAACATCCATCACGAAACGGCCGTCGACACCGATCGCCCGCAGCCAGCGTTTGCATCCCGGCAGAGTACTTTTTGCCGGGTCGCTCGTCACCTTCATGCGTGGTTTTCCAACGTATTCCACCAATTTGTAGACGCCTCCGAGAGCTCCGCCACCCGGTCCTGCGCAGGTCGCCAGGCGCGTCCCCACGCCATATATATCGATGTGGCCGCCTTCATTGCGAATTGAATCAATCACATTTTCATCAAGCTCATTCGATGCGACAATCTTGACAGCTGGAAATCCCGCATCGTCAAACATCCTGCGAGCTTTCCGACTGAGGTAAGCCAAATCGCCGGAATCCAGACGGACTCCGAGCAACTCATGACCAGCTGAGCGCAGCTCGCGTGCCACCGTGAGGCTATTCGGCAGGCCACTCGTCAAGGTATCATAGGTATCGACTAAAAGAACGCAATGGTCAGGAAAGCAGTCGGCATAAGCTCGAAAGGCAGTCAATTCATCAGGGAAGGCCATCACCCAGCTGTGCGCGTGGGTTCCCTTGACCGCCAGGTTAAAACGCTGCCCTGCCAAGACGTTGCTGGTCGAGTTGACGCCACCTACAGCAGCGGCGCGGGCGACACTCAGTGCACCGTCCGGTCCCTGGGCCCGGCGCAAGCCGAATTCAATAACCTGGCTACCCTGGGCAGCAATGATCAGGCGCGCCGCCTTGGTAGCTACCAAGGTTTGGAAATTGATGGTATTGAGTAACACGGTTTCTACAAACTGGGCTTCGGCAAGTGTTCCCTCAACGGTCAGGAGCGGCTGCCCCGGGAAGACCACCTCTCCTTCGCAGGGAGCTGTCACCCGTCCACGGAAGCGGAAATCCTTGAGAAATGCTAAGAACTTCTTATCAAACAAAGTGAGGCTTTCAAGGTATTGCAGGTCTTCACAGGTGAAGGCCAGCGAGGACAGATATTCGAGGGCAGGCTGTAAACCAGCAAAGACCGCGTAGCCTCCGTGGTATGGTGCCTCGCGGAAAAAAAGGTCAAAGGCAGCAGGCTGTTCGTGCATCCCCTCGCGCAGGTATCCGGCCAACATGGTCAATTCATAAAGGTCAGTCAGTAAGGCCTGATTCATGGTCTTCCTTTCCGTTCCGTCCACGCATCTGCGCTGAGACATCGGGTGTCGAGTACTTCGTAACTTCGTTTACCCGTATATTAACAGTAAAATCGATGATTGAAGTCTGTTCATCCATCGGTTTTTACGCTATCCTACCCGGCAGTTCACTTCACAAAAAAGGGGGCCATATCTCATGCTCAATCGAATTTTTCTTTACGCCACAATTATAGGCGCAGTTTACCTTTATTATACAACGCCGACAATTGAGGATCATAAGGCCGTCCTGCTCACCGCACTGCAGCAAGAATACCCCATTCCCGTGTCGATGCAGGAGCGGGTCTGGAAGGACCTCGATTATTCGAACTTCATAGTTTGTTCATTCATGAAGACCAGTGAAGACAGCAAGATGATTACTTCCGGATACCTGAAAAAGGTCAATTTGGTCAATCCGAAGTGGGTAGCCGACGCCAAAGCATTATTGCAGAGACAAACAGGCTATAACTAGTTTTCATCCGGAAACGGCCCTTTTCCAGATCGAAAACTGCAGTCGTGCCATCCGGAGTTTCCGGACGAAAACTAATTGCCGGCGATATCATGTGCCTGACAAGAGAGTGCGCAGGTATCTCGACAGGCAATCAACAGGCAGCCCCATAATTACCTGTTCGTTACCCTCGGCCAGCCAGATGCAAGAGATGATGACCGGCAAAAACCCACAAGAGATAAAGTTCTGTAACTGTGGTTAACCTTGACGTTTTCAACAATCTAAGAAGAATCGACTGGCGCTTATTGACGCGCCCTGTCATCCTCAGCGTTTTGGTCGGTCTGGTCACTGGCAGCGCCGCGGTCCTTTTCTACTTCGCCACCAACAGCGTGGAACACCTTTTTCTCAACAATCTGGCTGGCTACCATCCACCACGAGAAGGTGCAGAGGCGATATTGGCCAGGGGTGATCAGATGATTGACACTCTGGCCATGGATCACCGCTGGTTCCTTTTCATGGTACCGGTCATTGGCGGTTTAATCTCCGGTTTTCTGGTCTGCAAGTTTGCCCCGGAGGCCGAAGGCCATGGTACTGATGCTGCAATTGATGCCTTTCACAACAAGGGCGGCATCATCAGGGGCAGGGTACCGATCATCAAAGGCCTCGCGTCCATAGCAACGATCGGCACCGGTGGCTCCGCCGGCCGCGAAGGCCCGATAGCGCAGATCGGTGCCGGCTTCGGTTCCTTCATCGCCACCAAACTGAAACTGACATCTTCTGACCGAAGAATAATGTTGCTGGCCGGCATGGCCGGCGGCATCGGCGCCACTTTCCGCTCCCCTCTGGGCGGCGCCCTGTTTGCCGTTGAAGTCCTTTACAAGAATCCAGAATTCGAGCATGAAGGACTGATTCCGGCAATCATCTCCTCGATTACAGCTTTTTCCCTGTTCGGGGCGACCACCGGGTGGAAGCCCTTACTGGCAACGCCACATTTCAGCTTTGAGCGACCCCAGGAACTCATCTTTTTCCTGCTGCTCGGTATCATCTGCGCCCTCCTCGGCAAACTTTACGTAAAGTGTTTCTACGGTATTCAACACCTGTTCAAGCAGTGGGATTTCCCGGTCATGCTGAAACCAGCTGTCGGCGGATTTCTGCTCGGCCTGCTGGCTATGGTGGTCCCTCAGGTGCTCGGTTCAGGTTACGGCATGGTGCAGGCTGCCCTTTACGGCAAGGTTGCACTCTGGATCATGCTGGTTGTTGCCCTGGCCAAGATTGTCGCCACCAGCCTGACTATCTCCTCCGGCGGTTCCGGTGGTGTCTTTGCCCCCAGCCTGGTCATCGGCGCCATGCTCGGCGGCGCTTTCGGCGCATCGGCTGAGCTGCTCTTCCCTACCATGGTCCTCGATCCACGGGCCTATGTTCTCATTGGCATGGCCGGTTTTTTTTCCGGTGTCTCCAATACGCCGATCGCCACCCTGATCATGGTCAGCGAATTGACCGGCAATTACGGCCTGATAGCACCATTGATGCTGGTCTGCACTGTGGCCATGATCGTTTACCCTCGCAATTCGATTTACCAGAAACAGGTAAAAAGCCGCATCGACTCACCGGTTCATCTTGGCGAATTCATCGTCGATGTTCTGGAGGGCATACGGGTCGAGGATCTGAACGAGCACGGCCGGAAACCAACCCTCATTGCCGAAGGCATGCCCTTGCCGCAGATTCTCGAAAAGATTGCCAGTAGCGAGGGAGCTTACTACCCCGTAGTCGATGATAAAATGCGCATGACCGCCATCTTCTCTGTCAACGACATCCGCCGGATTCTGGCCGAGGACCTTCCCCCCAGCCTGATTCTGGCCAGGGATCTCGCCATATCCCGCGTCATCACGACAACTCCAGACGAGTCGCTCACCGAAGTGATGCGCAAGCTTTCCATTCGCGGCCTGGAAGAGATTCCGGTCGTTGCCGAAGACAACCCCCAGCATGTGCTTTTCATGCTGACCCGCCGTGCAGTTCTGGCCCGATATGCTACGGAGCTGGAAAAAAAGAAGGAACACTACACGACGGATTGAATAAAGTCCTGTGAGCTCGAGTATCCATTATCATCATGACAACCGTTAAAAATTGTGATCTTGAAATCATTGCCAATGCCCTTGCTACTCACGACCCTGCAATCCTGACTCCCGACAACCGAGGGCACGCTGCCGTCGCCATGCTCCTCAAAGAAGGTTCACACTCACCGGAAGTCCTCTTTATTATTCGTGCTGAGCATGATCGAGATCCCTGGTCCGGGAACATCGGTTTCCCTGGTGGGCGGCTGAACCTAGATTATGAATCACCGCAGCAGGCCGCTGAACGCGAGGCTTTTGAAGAGCTGGCTCTTGATCTACGCAAGGCCAGGTATCTCGGCCGTCTCAACGATCTCTACGGAGCGATCATGCCAGTACTGGTTTCATGCTTTGTCTATCAGCTTTTGGAACCGGTAAAGTTGCTGCCTAATTATGAAGTGGCCACGACCTTCTGGTCGCCACTCGCCAAGCTTTTGGAACCTGAGCGTCATCAGCAAAGGACTTTCCTCTACCGCGGAGTGGAAAGGACCCACCCCGTAATCGAGCTGCTAGATTCACAGCAACCACTCCTCTGGGGGATAACTTATCGTTTGATACGCAGTTTTTTCTCATTATGCGACATCGATTTCGGCTCATCGGAGTTCACTGAGTCAACGCTATCCTGACTATGCGTTTCGCAGTGGAAACATAAATAATCACAGGAACCTCTGTATAGAGGGCTCCAAGAGTTTCTTACTATAGGGTCCTCTCCAGGCAAGGAAGAAAAAGCAAGACCTGATCTTTAAAATATGTTATGAATATGCCGGTTAAATTTTCAGTATAAATTGAGAAGATGGGAGGTTATAAATCATGGGAATCATTGACGTGCAAAAGGCGATCAAGGACTCCATCCAGACCGAAAAAGACGCCATGGATTATTACAAATACGGCGCGGAACGCATGGCGGAAGACAAGGCCCGCCAGACTTTTGAGATTCTCGCGCGCGAGGAATATCAACACGCCGAATCTTTTTACAGAATCTATCCTGGAGACGACATCCCATCCTTCCATGAATTCATGAATGCGCCACCGAACACAGCATCTGACTGGTGGAAGAACTTCCAAAGCCTGTTGGTACAGGATTTTGACGAGCGAAAAGCACTGGAACTCGCAATCGAACAGGAAGAAGCGCTGGAAAAAAGTCTGCGCGAGATGGCAGCAAAGATTGAGGACCCTGACATTGCAAGGGTTTACCTGGCTAATGCCACCTCGACTCAAAACCACCTGAAGCTGGTAGAAGAAGACTACAGGGCCATGCTCGGCATGAGTGGCTGATTCTTCTGGAACAGATACAGTTAAAAGTGAAAGGCCGCTCCCTTCCAGGGGCGGCCTTTTTTATCTTTCATCCCGGCCAGATGCACATCCGGTCGTTGTTTTGATTTTTTAATTGAACATCTTGGCGCAAGTTCTACAAACCGCTACCGACGAAAGGGACAGCATGCAGAGTCGACAAACAGAAGAGGCCGAAATGCAACACTTGTGAATATGCCTCTGGACGACAGGAGCTACCTACAATGTGATATTGTGCCAATCGACAATAGAATAATCCGCCAGCAGCGCCAACGGAATAAAGGTATCACGTTCCGTCCATGAACTGCCGGTCAATTCTCTCGCAAATTCACGAAACAAATCTACTTCTTGGGTAAATACATCTCGAAAGCGCCAACGAAGTACGTGCTCCGGCAAGCTTAAGGGGTTACCGCTATGCAGGGTACAGACTGTACCGTCGAAATCCTCGCCAGTAACATCAATATTTGGCAGGCCGTGCAACCGACAGGTCAGAGGTCTGGACTTGTAAACCAGGCAATAACCTCTCTCGTCAAGAAGTGGACAAGGAGTCTGATCCTCTTCGGACGTGGCGAGCCACTCTTCTTCTGGCAGAGCATTCAAAAGGTAGGGATTGTTCAGATCTGGCCAGCGAACAAGAAGTTCAGACAACCTCGACTGGCAACGGCTGAGGACCTGGACTTGGATATCCGCATTCACATTGGCAAAACCTTCTTTCAACAACCAGGCATCAAGCAGGGAGATATCAAACAGAGCCCGGCAACAGGCGCTGCAGCCACCGCGACAAGATAGCGATGAGCCGCCAGCGTGCAGGCAGGATGTGAACCAGGTGTCTACTTCGCCGAGCAACATACGGTAAGCATGGAGTGTAGGTGCAAGTTTTTGCATAGCCTGTGCAGAATTGTTGGCGGGTTAAAGAGCCTGCATGAGGATTTCGCAAGGTTACTGGGTACTAGTTGAGCAGACTCAGCCTCTTTTCTGCGGAATGTTTCAAGTCCGGGCTTAAGTCTTTCGTTTTAAGGGCTTTTTGGTAGCACACGACTGCCTCTTCGGAAAGGCGCTGCTCTTCCAGGGCTCCGCCGAGTCCGACCCAGAAGGCTCCCCTCTGCGGCCAGGCAACGAGCAGGTTGCGATAGGTCTGAGCGGCAAGAAAGGGTTCACCAAGGCGCCGATACAGGGAAGCCAGAAGCACATGAACTTCCGGATCGTCCTGAACCGTCGGCAACCCGCCGTTCATTATGACCCTGATTGCAGCGTCAAAATCACCTTGGTCCATCAGCAGTCTGGAATATTTTTCCTTGAATACGATATAGTCGGGTGCAATCTCGAGCCCTTCAGCCAAGAGAAACATTGCCTCGCCAGCTTTTCCATCCTTGACAAAAATTTCAACGAGCAGTTCTCTGGCTTGGAGGTGACCTGGATAAAGCCTCAAAGCATCCTGCAAAGATTTTACAGCCAGGCCGCTACGCTCTTGTGCAAGGGCCCATTTACCTTCAAGATAGGCTTCTTCCGCCATGCCGTACGGCGTCGTCGCTTGGGATCTGGCCGGCCTGCCTATGTTATTGGATTCAACCACCTTGTGAGAGCTATTCATAATTGCACCCGGCAGAGCATCCGGATGCAGTCGTTTTTGCGGGGAGACTTCAACCTTGGATGGGATATGCTCAGAGTTGCTCTGAACTGAAAGGGTTTTTGCGGACACGCCAGAAGACTCTTTCACCAGCTTGGGAATGATCGTCGCTGAGTCAGAAGACTTGGCAACTGGCATTGGTTTGGCCGCAGCCGGCTTGACAAGCGGGGTTTTCTCAACTGACGCAACCGACACGGGCTGGACCTTTGCGACGGCAGGGACCTTTTCTACGACCGGCTCACTCGCTATCGGGGTAACGGGAGCGGGTGTAACCGCGACAGGCTTGACGACCGGGGTTTTCTCAACTGACACCACCGGCATTGGCTGCCCCTTTGCGACGGCAGGGACATTTTCTACGACCGGCTCACTCGCTGCCAGAGTAACAGGCGGCTCAGCTTCGCGTTCAGCCTTGGACAGTTGGTCAGGGTCCACAGCAGGTGTGATTTTTTCTGTAACTGGCTCCTGTTCCGTTGCGACAATCTCTCGAGGTGTCGACGGCTTAGATTCCGGCCCGATCTCAGGCAAGGTACCTGAAAGGGCACCGGACAACCACCAGGCAAGAAAAAGCAGAGCCAAGGTGGCTCCGCCTGCAACCAACGGCAGTGGCAAATAAGGGACACGACCGGCCTTCTTGGTACCCAAGGAGGCCGGTTTCGCTGCTTCAGAATCCTTTTTCTGCTGCTGCAAATCACGCAACATTTGGTTAATAACACTCATGACAACACGCTCCGCAAAAGGTAAATGACCAGAAGAATTTCCAGCAGAGTAATGATGCCAATCTTTAGATTGAATGACTTGCCAGCCGACATTGACCAGGAAAGCTGCGTTGCGTCTTCGGTATCAAGACTGGCCAACTTTACCTGCCGCAGATCAACCACAGGTCGTCCCTGACCGTAAGCAACCATCAAGGCTTTGTGACAAAGGATATTGACCAGCCGCGGAATGCCGCGACTGGAGTGGTAAATAGCGTCCAGAGCTGCGTTATCAAACAATTTCCCATCTTTGTGCCCAGCCACCTTCAGACGGTGGCTGACATAACCGGTAACGGCCTCGCGATCAAGCGCCGGCAGATCGTAGCTGAAAGTTATGCGCTGTCGCAGTTGCCGGAGATCACTGCCTTCGAGCAATTTGTTCAATTCCGGCTGGGCAAAGACAACAATTTGCAGCAGCTTGTGCTTTTCTGTCTCCAGGTTGCTGAACAGGCGCAACGCTTCCAGGGTCTCTTTCGGCATGGCTTGCGCTTCGTCAATGCAAAGCACGACCTTTTTATTTTTATGGAGCAGGCCGACCAGCAGCTCGGTTATCCGCTTGACCAGGTCATGCATGGTAATGCCACGAGGAATATTGATACCCAGCTCTTCTGCCAGGGCCTGATAAAGTTCAAATGGTTTCAGGAGTGGATTGGGCAGATAAGCCGTCTGAAAATCACTGGGCAGAGCTGCAAGCAGTTTACGGCAGAGGAGGGTCTTGCCAGTCCCGACTTCACCGGTAATCTTGATCAGGCCTTCGCCGCTCTGCAAAGCAACCAGCAGAACATTCAACGCCTCTTGATGACCCGTGTAGTTATAGAAGTAATCGGAATCTGGCGTCAGAGAGAAGGGAGCTTCCCGTAACTTGAAATGTTCCTGATACATTAGCTGTTCCCCCAGATTGGGAAGCTTGCCATCCATTAAATGTCGAGTATTATAAAGGCCAACTTGATAATAAATCAAGCGATGAGATAACGACTTCCATGCAATCGCCGGAAAGGAGGAGTATTTATGACCCTGAAAGAACTTGCCGGCTACGACGGTCAGGACGGTCGCAGAGCATACATTGCTGTTAATGGCACAATTTATGATGTCACAGGCAGCCCTCGCTGGACGAATGGACTGCATCCTCCAGATCATCAAGCGGGACAAGACCTGACGGAGGAACTGGCCAGGGCTCCGCACGTCCGTGCAGTTGTCGAGCGATTCCCGGTGGTAGGGACACTCGAGGAAGAAGCCACGCCACAGGTTTCCGGCGGCAGCGGCAAAATGGCCATCGCTATTATCATCGTGGCTGTTGTCGTTGCATTGTCATTCTTTCTGATGTTTTAACGTTAAGCGCTCAGGACATAGTCCAACGATCAGGCCTGGGTTGAATAAGCGAAATTTTAATGACTACCCTTGAATTTACCGTCTCGTTCAGCTATGTTCCGCCCATGTTCCGTTTCGTCATTTTATTCGTCAGCATTACCTGGGTATCTCTGTTGCTCCTTTCCTGGAGTAGCCCGTCAGAGACAGCAGTCCAACCGGCTCACATAGTCACTAACGCCTCCTGATTTCATGGGAGGTTATCAACTTCCATGTTGGCCTTTCTGCTTAATTTTGACCAGGTGACCATTTCATCAACAGTCTTCTAGTTCCCGCAGTGGTCACCCTGTCGAGAACCGCGCCTGACAAACTCCGCATCGATTGCATTGAGAACCTGCCACTTGTTGAGCGACCAGAGCGGGGCCAGCAACTGCCCTCGTGGACCATCACCGGTCAGCCTGTGGATCAAAGTGCCGGGATGAAGCCGTTCAATAACATCGACCGTCAGTTTCACGTACTCATCCATACCTAATGGTTGGATCTTGTTCTGAATATATAAGTTTCCGAGAGGGGTATTCTGCAGGACATGGAGCAGGTGCAATTTGACACCGTCGACCTGCAACCTCGCCAAAACGTCCGCCGTTGCCAGCATATCGGCACGGCTCTCACCGGGGAGGCCGAGAATCACATGAACGCATACGCGCAGGTCGCGAGATTTCGCCTCGTGGTAAGCTTTCATGAAGGTAGCAAAATCGTGGCCACGATTTAACCACTGAAGAGTTCGGTCATGGCTGCTCTGCAGCCCAAGTTCCAGCCAGAAGTAAGTCCTTCGGTGGTATTCGCCAAGCAAGTCCAGGACATCGGGAGGGACACAGTCAGGTCTTGTGCCAACCGCCAGACCTACGACATTATCGACAGCCAAGGCTTCATCATAGAGCGTGCGCAGCTGGCTTGCAGGGGCAAGAGTATTGGAAAATGGTTGAAAATAGGCCATGAACTTACCCGCTTTGTACTTGCGGCTCATGACTTCTTTGCCCAGTTCAATCTGTTCAGCAACACTCAATAAGCGTTCGATGCCAACGGCTCCGGAACCTCCCGGGTCACAGAAGAGGCAACCCGGTCCGGTTCGCCCACCATTACGATTCGGGCAACCGAATCCGGCATCGACCGAGATCTTGTGAACCCGAACACCAAAAGATTTTTTAAGCTGTTCGGAAAAAAGCAGGTACATTTTCATTGACATGACAGGACTATGCCATCGCCATCGGTCAAGGGCAAGGAGACAAACTGATTTCTGTGATTGCGGTGGTGGCTCTGATTGGTATAATTAAGCGGTTTCCATCTCTGTCCAAGGAGCACACCATGGCGCATTTGCTGGTCATTGATGATGAAGGTGACATTCGCCACCTTTACGCCGCCGAATTAGAAGAAGAAGGACATACCGTTGTAACATGCGGTAACCGCAAGGAGGCCATGGAGCTGCTGCGCCATCAGACTTTTGACCTGGTCATCCTCGACATACAGCTTGATCAAGAAAGCGGCCTGGAACTGCTCCAGCAGATCGCCCGCGAACGGGAGAAAATCCCGGTAGTGCTCTGTACGGCTTACAGCTGCTACAAGGACGATTTTTCTTCCTGGCTGGCAGACGCATATGTAGTCAAAAGCTCCAATCTCGATGAGTTAAAAAACGAAGTCAGACGCATTCTCGCACTATCCTGACATCTCAGGGAGACTCTATTGAAAGCTGTCATTATGGCGGGTGGCTTCGGCACCCGCATTCACCCCTTGACCATCAGTATGCCCAAGCCGATGATTCCGCTGGTCAACCGGCCGATCATGGAGCATATCGTCAACCTGCTGAAACGGCACGGCATTACCGACTTGGTCCTGCTGCTGTTTCACCAGCCTGAAGAGATCAAAAAATATTTTAGCGACGGAAGCGAATTCGGCGTTCACATAACGTACGTGACGCCACTGGAGGACTTCGGAACGGCTGGCGCTGTCAAAGCTGCTGCGCGTCATCTTGATGAACGCTTCATGATTATCAGTGGCGATTTGCTGACTGATTTTGACCTGTCAAAAGTGATTGCCTTTCACGAAGAGATGCACGCGAAAGCGACCATTACCCTGACGTCCGTGATTGACCCTCTGCAGTTCGGCGTTGTGATCACCGACAAACAATTCCGCATAACCAAGTTCCTGGAGAAACCCGGCTGGGGAGAAGTCTTCTCCGATACCATCAACACCGGCATCTATATCCTGGAACCGGAAGTCCTTGAGCTGATTCCAGATGGCGAGAATCGCGACTGGTCTAGGGATGTTTTTCCCAAAATGCTTGAAAACGACGATGCTCTCTACGGTTGTAATATGCAGGGTTACTGGGCTGACATCGGAAATCCTGAGGCTTATCTAGACGCGTGCCATGATATCTGTACAGGCAAAGTCGCCGTTCAGATCGCTGAGCCACCACATCCAGCGGGCAGCACGATTTTTATAAGCCCCGAGGCCGAGGTGAGTGACCAGGCGACTCTCTCCGGCATGGTCGTCCTCGGTGACAACACCCAAATCAAGGGCAACGCCCAGCTCATTAACTGCGTCGTTGGCCGCAACTGCCTGGTCGAAGAAGGTGCTGTCCTCGAAGACTCTGTCCTATGGGATAACGTCTACATCAAGGCCGGCTCCAGAATCAAGGGAGCCAATCTCGGTCACCGGGTTCGAGTTGGCCAGCGGGCAGTCATTGAAGCGGGTGCCGTGGTCGCCGACGAAACGACGATTGGTGATGAAGTCAACATTCGCCCCAACGTCAGAATCTGGCCACGAAAAGTCATCGAGAGCGGTTCAACCGTTTCCGTTAACCTGATCTGGGGGGAGAAATGGCGCAAGAGCCTCTTTGAAGGTGCAGTGGTCCGCGGCCTGACCAACGTGGAGATGACTCCTGAATTTTCGGCCCGTCTCGGTGCCGCCTACGGTTCGACCCTGCCCAAGGACAGCTACGTTCTGGCCGGCCGTGATGCCATCCGTTCATCGCGCATGCTCAAACGCTCTTTTGTCGGCGGCCTGCTTTCCGCTGGGGTTAATGTCCGCGACATCAAAATGATTTCCCTTCCGGTGCTTCGCTACAAACTAACCACCTTTGGCGAGGTGGGCGGCATCCATTTCCGTCAATCACCTGAAGATCCGTCGGCTACGGAAATCGTCTTCTTCGATGGGGACGGCAATGAGATCTCCTCCGGAGCCACCAAGGGGATAGAACGCATCTACTTCAAAGAGAACTTCCGGCGCGCCCATCATTCAGAGCCCGGCGGTATTGAGGAACTTCCGCACGTCTACGATTTCTACCGTGAAGGATTCCTGCGCAATTTGGATGACAGCCTGCTGAAGAAAACCGTACCCAGGGTGATTCTGGACCTAAACCATTCACCAGCAGCTGACCTGCTGCCCGACCTGTTGACTGACCTCGGCTTCGAAGTTACCGAGTTGAACTCACATGTCCATGAAAAATCCATGGATGTAACTGCTGACAAGCTCGATACCGCTCTGGATCGTTTAAGCCGTATTGTCAAAACACTCGAAGCACACGCCGGGTTCTGGATCGGGCCCTCAGGCGAAAAAATCCGCATGGTCAGCAGCAGCGGTCGTATTTTTTCGAGCCGAGAGGCGCTTAGTTTATTGACGGTCCTGGTTTGTGCGGTAGAGCGAGAAGGGAATCTGGTGGTACCGGTAGGAGCTCCCCAGGCAGTGGATACCCTGGCCAAGGCCGCAGGCCTGATGGTGCAGCGGACCCGCGCCGACGGATTCTCGCTGGTCGATGCAGCACGTAATCGCCAAGTCCGCTTCGTCGCCTCAATGGATGACCGCTTTGGCTTCCCGAAATTTCAACCGCACTTTGACGGTCTTTTTTCGGCCGCTAAAATCATGGAGCTCACGACACGGGCAGGGCTTACCCTGGACCAGGCATTCGCCATGCTGCCCAAGGACACCTATCATCACCTGCAAATGCCCTGCCCCTGGGAAAGCAAGGGCAGGCTGATGCGGCGCATGAGCGAGGATGCCGTTGACAAACAGGCTTCCTTTACCGATGGTGTGCGCATTGATACCGATCGTGGCTGGGTTCTGGTCCTGCCTGACCAGCATCGACCAATCGCCCATATATTCGTAGAAGCCAAGGAGCGGAGAGACGCCGATGCTCTGCGTGATCTCTACCGGGGGAAAGTCTCCGGCTGGCTTAACGAGTTGACAGACATCTGACATTACAGGGTGTTGACGGCGCAGACAGATACAGATGACAACAATATGAGCTAGCCAGCAAGACCGGGAGATATCTCTGTCCCCAGGCTCTCCAACAGTCATGGCTGATCTGTCTGTTTGCAGCCCATAAGAATCTTCTTAGGGTTCCTATGTGCTTTAGCGGTCGGCACCACCATTAATGATTGACTTATATAAGCGAAGAAGCAACCAAAGGATCATTGCCTTGTCTGAATTCCGCAAGGATTCCCTGAAGGGATTTTGGGTCATCACTGAGAATCAACGCGTACGTCAGCCGCGCGAATTCAGCATCGATCGCCAGAAGCCCACGATAGCGATATGTCCTTTCTGTCCGGGGCAGGAGAGTAAGACCCCGCCTGAGGTGTTTGCCCTGCGTCCCGACAGCACAACGGCCAACGAGCCTGGCTGGCAAGTCCGGGTCGTCCCTAATAAATTCCCGATCTTGAGAATTGAAGGCGAACTGAGCCAGGAATTCACCGGTCTTAACCAGTCCATGCAGGGCATAGGCGCGCATGAAATCATTATTGAAACGGCCGATCACCAGCGCAGCCTGGCGCAGCTGGATATCGCAGAGACAACTGCCGTCCTTATGGCGTACCGTGCCCGTCTTATCGATTTGCGTCAGGATCCGCGTTTTCGTTACCTGCAGATTTTCAAGAACCACGGCATCGAGGCTGGAGCGCCACTTCCCCATTCCCACTCCCAGCTCATGGCCGTGCCGATCACCCCACCTGTGACCCGCAGCGAACTGAACATCTGCCGCGGGCATTTTCTCAACACCGGTAATTGTTTGATCTGCGATTTGCTGGCACAAGAAATCGCCGATGGCCGGCGTGTGGTTTTCAACGATGGCCGCTTCTTGATCCTGACCCCTTATGCGTCCTGCTTCCCCTTTGAGCTCAGGCTTTTTCCACTCCAGCATAATCACGACTTTGCGCTGCAGAACGATCATGAGCTTGCCGACTGTGCCAAAGCTCTGCAGGACATGTTGCGCCGTCTCTACCGGTTGCTCGAGGATCCACCGTACAACTTCTTTCTGCACACAGCGCCGCCGATCCATGCATGCGTCAGCAAACCGGGTTATTGGGAGACCCTCTCCAGGGACTACCATTGGCATATCGAGCTGGTCCCGCGTCTCAGTCAGATAGCCGGCTTCGAATGGGGCAGCGGATTCTTCATCAATCCATTACCTCCCGAGAATGCGGCACACTTTCTCCGCGAAACCAAGCCGGACCTCAGCTTCTAAAGCATTTTACCTACAATGATATAAATGGAGACTTATTCGGAATGCCACGCCCTTTAGACAAAAAATTACTACTGAATCGACAGGCGCTTAACCAACTGCGACAAGCAGGTCTGCATGAGCTTGCGGACGGAATAACCGATATCCATGTGGCTCGGAAATTTGCCCATTGGCGTGGGACTTCGGGAGCAGAAGTTTACCTGCTCACTCTGCTGATCGCAGCATCAAGACAGGTGGCGCTGCACTATTTTGACCAACTGAACCTGCAACCAGGACTCAGCGAAATCAATGTTGCTGGAGCAGTGCACCACCTGCCGGAACTCGGCAGAGCCTACCGTGATTTTCTTCGCTGCTACCCGAGAGAGGAGCTGGCAAAGGCGAGCGAGCCCGGAATGTCTGCAGCAGAGACTCTGACCCGTCAACGTTTGCTTGCCGAGATTTTCATTCTTGAAGCTCTGACCGAAAACCCGGCGACCAGGGTGTTTTGCGACCTTTTTGATGATGCCGAGTTGAGCGCACGCTTTGATTATCACGTTCTGATCAAACAGCTCACGAATCTACCCGGGCAAAGGCATGAGCAGACCGCCATTGGCCAGAGCCTCCCCGAATTCCTGCGAGCACCGATGCGGGCAGCCCCGCATAGCCTTGCGGAGCAAATCGCTTACATCGCACGACATTGGGCGCCATGGCTTTCTGAGAGCATCGTCAGCGAAATACAACTTGCCCGAGCCATTACTGCTGAGGAGAACCGGCCACACCTGCCCGGCCCGGGACCATCGCCCAGCTTTTTTTTCGGCAAGGGCGCCGGCAGCGAGGCTCCGGCGGCTTTCACTGCGGATGTCGACTGGATGGCCAGCTCGGTTCTTCTGGCTAAATCAATCTATGTCTGGCTTGATCAGCTCAGCAGCCGCTATCATCGCGCTATCACCACCCTGTCAGACATCCCGGATGAAGAATTGGCCTGCCTGGCGGGCTGGGGGTTCAACGCTCTCTGGTTGATCGGTATCTGGGAGCGCTCCGAGGCATCAAAACGCATCAAGCAGCTGAGTGGCAATCCAGAAGCTGAAGCCTCTGCCTATGCACTGTACGCATATCGGATTGCCGAAGAACTGGGAGGCGAGAGCGCCTTGCAGAATCTTGAGCATCGTTGCCACAATCACGGCATCCGCTTGGCCTGCGACGTGGTTCCCAACCACACCGGCATTGATTCCGAGTGGGTCAAGCACCACCCCGACTGGTTCCTGCAGGCTGACCAGCCGCCCTACCCGGCCTACAGCTTCAGTGGACCCGACCTTTGCAACGCTGACGCGATAAGCATCCGTATCGAAGACGGCTACTGGGACCACAGAGATGCAGCCGTCGTCTATGAATATCATGATCATCGTTCTGGACGACGCCGCTACATCTATCATGGCAACGACGGCACCCACATGCCCTGGAACGATACGGCCCAACTCAACTTCCTGCTCCCCGAAGTCCGCCAGGCAATGAGCAATCTGATCGTCACCATCGCCCGACGCTTCAGTCTGATTCGCTTCGATGCTGCCATGACCCTGGCTCGCAAGCATTTCCGCAGGCTTTGGTTCCCGCCACCAGGTGGCAGTGCAGGCGTACCGTCGCGTTCTATCTTCTGGATGTCTGACGCTGACTTCGAAGAGGCTTTCCCCGTCGAATTCTGGCGGGAGGTGGTTGACCGCATTAATCGTGAAGTCCCCGACACCCTGCTGATTGCCGAAGCTTTCTGGATGATGGAGAGCTATTTCGTTCGCAACCTGGGGATGCACAGGGTTTACAACAGCGCCTTCATGAATCTGCTCAAGCACGAGGAGAACGCAAAATACCGCAAAATCCTTAAAGATATCCTGGCCTACAATCCGGAAATCCTGAAGCGACATGTCAATTTCATGAACAACCCGGACGAAGCGACCGCCGTTGAACAGTTTGACAAGGGTGATAAATATTTCGGTGTCGCCACCTTGCTTGCCACTCTGCCCGGCTTGCCGATGTTCGGACATGGCCAGATCGAAGGTTACCGGGAAAAGTACGGTATGGAGTATCGTCGCGCCTACTGGAAAGAAACACCCGATGGCGGCTTTATCTCTCATCATGAACAGCAGATTTTTCCATTATTGCGCATCCGGCAACTTTTTTCCGGCGTCGAGAATTTCTCCCTGTACGATTTTACAACGTCTTACGGTATCAATGAAAACGTTTATGCCTTCAGCAACGGTCCTGTCGACAGGAGAGTCCTGGTCATCTACAACAACAACCAGCAGCAGACTCAAGGTCGACTGCACCAGGCGTCCCCGAAAGCTGCACCGCAGCAGGAAGGCGTGGCACATCCAATGCCGCATCTCTGGAGGGCGTTGGGTCTGGACCATGCCTCTGGAAATTTTTGTCGTTTTCGCAACCTGGCGGGAGCTAAATACCTGCATCAGGTCGAGCAGCTGTCCCATGGGCTTGAACTTGATCTAGACGGTTATGAACATCAGGTTTTTCATGACTTCCAGTTGTTCCACGATACGGATGGCCGCTGGCTGAAGCTTTGCCAACGCTTGCAGGGGCGCCCTGTGCAGAACCTCGATCGCGAGTTACTGCAGATGCTCCATGAACCGCTCTGGCAGGCGTTCACCAAGCTGCTTGACCCAGCGCGATTACATGTGCTGGCCGGAGGCGTAACTGCGTCTCCGCAACCATGGCCGGTCAAGACGTTAATTACGGAGCTGAGCGAAGAGCTCTTTGATTTTGCTGCTGCAATGCGCTCCTCAACAGATTTTTACGGCAACGGGTTAAGCGTCTCGACCCCCATCGAAGAGCTGTTTGCAGCCCTGCCGGCATGGCTGGCCGATCTCTCTGCAGCGACTTATCCGGGAAAACTTTTGGCAAATTTATGGTACGGCGTGCGCACACAGCCTGGGTTGGGCGTTGCGCTCATCAGCTGGCTGGTGCTGCAGAACCTTGTTAAAATGCTGGGTTTTCCCGACGGCACTGATGGCCTGGAATGTCTCCGCCGATTCGGACTTGATTACGCCTGGCAGGAGAGCATCACATCTGCAGAGCAGGAGCGAGAGGTCTTTCTTGCCACATTACTGATGCAGACTGCGGCACAGACCTGCCACCCGGCGACCAGCGAAGCGGCTTTCGCTGAGCTGTGCAATGATCCTGTCAACACCAGACTGCTCGGCATCAATAGCCACGCAGATAAAACCTGGTTTTTGCAGGAGGGCATGACGGCAGTGGCGGGAGCCATCGCTCTACAGGCTGAAATCATGTCTCTTATAAACGGAGGCAAGGATGGAGGTGCTAAGGCTGCATCTTCTATCGCTGAGATCCTGCGTCAACGTTTGGCTCGCGCTGCGGGAGTCGGTTATCGACTGGATAAATTTCTGAGCCTGGACTAGAATGCCTTCCTGAAATGGCCAACATCACTGTGAAAACAATCATGTCTGAATCGGCCCTGAAACTGCTCATGGTCGCCTCTGAAGCAGCCCCCTTCGCCAAGACCGGCGGTCTTGCAGACGTCATCGGCTCTTTGCCGCCGGCCCTGCATGCCCTTGGCCATGATGTGCGGCTGGTTATGCCTTGGTATCCTAGCGTACGCACGGTCACCGGCAATCTCCGCTTAAGTCGGCGGAAGCTCTCGATCCCCATGGGAGGACGCATTTACCAGGCAGGTTACCGCACTGGTGATATCAGCGGGGTGACAGTCTATTTCATTGATGTACCGGAGCTTTACGATCGCCCCGAGCTTTATGGTGAACATGGTCAGGGCTATCCGGACAATGCCGAACGTTTTGCCCTGCTCAGCCTGGCTGCCCTTGAGCTCGCCCGTCAGATCAAGTTTGTCCCGAACGTTATTCACGCCAACGACTGGCAGACTGGCCTGGTCCCGGTTTACCTGCACCAGCAATTCGGCCGCGATCCTTTCTTTGCCAGAACCGGCAGCCTTTTCAGCATTCACAACCTCGGTTACCAGGGAGTGTTTCCAATGGCGACCGGACGACTTCTCGGTCTTGACGAATCTTTGCTCACCCCCGACGGCCTCGAATACCACGGCCAGATATCCTTGCTGAAGGGGGGTATTCGCTTTGCCGACCAGGTCAATACCGTCTCCCCGACCTATTGCCGGGAGATACAGACACCCGAGTGCGGCATAGGGCTGGATGGCCTGTTGCGTTCACGGGCGGATCAACTGCATGGCCTTTTAAACGGACTTGACGGCAACCTGTGGTCACCAGCCAGTGATCAGGCCTTGACGCACACTTACAATCCAAAGGAACTGTCAGGCAAAGCCGCATGCAAAAAAAGTTTGCAGGAGGAACTCGGCCTTCAGGTCTCATCGAACACGCCGGTTGTCGCCATGGTCACGAGGCTTGATCCGCAGAAAGGTATTGATCTGGTCCTTGAAAGTTGGGACAAGATCATGTCCCGAGACCTGCAGCTGGTGATCCTCGGCTCTGGCCATCCTGATTTTGAACGCCGCCTTGCCGAGACCGCGAGCTTTTATCCCGGCCAGGCAAGCGTAGTACTGGGTTTCGATGATGCGTTGTCGCGCCGCATCTATGCCGGCAGCGACATTTTCCTCATGCCGAGCCGCTACGAACCGTGCGGCCTGGGCCAATTGATCGCCCTGCGTTACGGGTCGGTGCCCCTGGTTCATGCCACGGGCGGCCTTGTTGACACAATTTTTGACCCACGGGTATCGGCAGGCCAGGCCAACGGTTTTGTGTTTCACGAATATCGGCACAGCAGTCTTCTGGAATGCCTTGATCGGGCCCTGGCGACTTACGCTAGACCAAAGAGCTGGCGGACTTTGCTGTTGCAGGGGATGACTCAAGAGACGTCCTGGGCCCATGCGGCTCAACAATACGAAGACCTGTATCGCTTATGCACAAAGGAACTGAAATGACCGATCATCAGGATCATGAAACGGAGCCGAAGCAACCGGACGCGGAGGAAAGAAAAGAGCGTTTCCCTGAACTCGCCGAACTGGAGGAGAAGATTCAACGACGCCTGCGCAGCAACCAGCGATTCCTGGAGCGGTTCATGGACGAAGATTTCGATGAAATCGTCGACGACGATGACGAGGAAGGCAATGCCGGGGAGGATGAGCCAGATCCGTTGGAAGAGTTATAGGAGGGTGTCGAGGTATTCCTGCCACTCGGTGGGCAGCAGGTCACGTTTGCGGGTGTTGCACCCCTTGCAGGCCGGTACACAGTTGCCGCGGGTACTTCTGCCACCGCGCACAAGTGGCACAACATGATCCAGGGTCAGCTCGCCGGATGCAAAATGGCCACCGCAATAATGGCAGAGCCCCGTATCAATCCGGTTGCTCCACCACCGGGAGAGGCGTAAATCACGGGCTTTTTGTCGCTCGCGGCGCAATTGTTCTTCAGGGATATCGAACCAGGGTTCCACAATCAACCTCGCATTATTCCAGGATCCTGTCGGAGTTGACGAAACGTCACGAAAACCGGGGCTTCGATGTCTCTTTCCGCCCATTTTGCAGGAGCTTCGCATGAAGGCCGGCAGACTGTCCTGGTCAATCTTAAGCGACTGCGGGCTTTCGGGCAAGCCCCTGGCTCAAGACCCCGCATAAGAGCTGCGCTGCAGGAGGTCAGGCAACTGGCAAGACTGTATATCCGGTCTTCATGCGGAAACTCAGCAAGGGAAACACCAGATGAACATACTCATTGTCGGAGCTGGTCAGGTCGGCTATTTTCTCTGTGAACGGCTCTCTCTGGAAGGTCATGAGGTCACTCTGATCGATCGAGATCAGGAACATCTCAATGCCGCCCAGGATCGCCTCAATGTGCTTGGCATCCTTGGCAACGGTGCCAGCGCCGAGACCATGGAACAGGCCGGAATCAAGGAGGCGGATATTATCATGGCCGTCACTGATCTTGATGAGGTCAATATCCTCGTCTGCCTGTTGGCGCGGGAGTATGGCGTCGGCAAACGCATTGCCCGCGTCAAGAGCATTGATTACCTGAGCCGGGGAGCCATCCTCTCCAAAGACAAACTGGGCATAGATCTGATGATCAATCCCGACGATGCCGTGGCTGACGAACTGGCCAACCTGGCCGCCCGGGCCGGGACATTCGACGTTGCCGAATTCGTCAACGGCCAGATCCAGTTTCTCGGTTACCGCATCAGCGAAGACAGCCCGTTATGTGATCTGACGCTTAAAGAGCTCGGCGAGATTCGTGGCATGTATCGCTTCGTTGTCGTTGCCATCACGCGCCATGGGCACACCATTATTCCCCGTGGCGACGACACTATCCAGGTTGGCGACAGTATCTTCATCTTCGCCCACAAGGAAGAACTGCCTGCCATCCAGTACCTGTTGCAGATCAAGGGAGAGAAACGCCGCGGTGCCCGCCGGGCTTTCATTCTCGGCGGCGGCCGGATCGGTCTGCGTGTCGCCCTCAACCTGGAGGAGCGGGGCTTCAACGTTCGCTTGATAGAACGCGATCAAGAGCGTTGCGAAAAACTTTCGGCAAAGCTGAAAAAGACCATGGTCATTCACGCCGAGGGGACTGACATCCGGGCTCTGCTTGATGAAGGGGTGGCCGATGCCGATGTCTTTATTGCGGTAACCGAGAATGACGAGACGAACATCCTCTGCTCACTCCTCTGCAAACGCCACGGCACAAAACGAACCCTTTGCCTGGTCAACCGGCCCGAGTTCCTCGACCTGGCCCCTTCTCTTGGTGTTGATGCCTGTGTTTCTCCGCGACTCTCAGCGGCAAGTGCGATCCTGAAGTTCGCCCGCCGAGGCAACGTTATCTCCCTGGCGACTATCGAAGGCAGTAATTCTGAAGCCCTGGAGATAGAAGTCAAAACCGGCAGCTCGATTGTCAATACACCACTCAAGAATCTGCACTTCCCGCGCGGTGCCATCATCGGCGCCATCGTTCACAAGCAGGGTTACGAAATCCCCGACGGTGAGAGCAGCCTCAAGGCAGGCGACCGGGTGCTGATCTTCGCTCTGCCTGAAGCTCTTACCAAGGTTGAAAGGTTCTTCGAATAGATGAACATCACGCTGACCCTGCGCATATTGGGAGCTCTTCTTCTCTTTCTGGCCATTGCCCTGCTCTTCCCCGTGCCCTGCTCCTGGTTTTACAAAGACGGCGCTGCAAGTGCTTTCATCTTCTCATCGTTTATTTCAGCGGCATGCGGCGGGACGCTTTTCAGCCTGTTCCGTTCCGAAACCGACCTCTCTGTGCGCGAAGGCTTTGCCGTCGTCACCTTCGGCTGGACCCTGTTTGCCCTGTTTGGGGCACTGCCCTTTGTTTTTTCCGGGGCGATCCCCTCCTATCTCGATGCCTTCTTCGAAACCATGAGCGGTTTTACCACCACCGGATCGACGATCCTCATCAACATCGAGGCGATGCCGCCAAGTCTGCTCCTCTGGCGTTCCCTGACTCAATGGCTTGGTGGTATGGGAATCATCGTGCTCTCCCTGGCCATCCTGCCGATGCTCGGTGTTGGCGGCATGCAGCTTTTCAAGGCCGAGGTGCCAGGCCCAACCGCTGATCGTTTGAAACCGCGTATTCAGGATACCGCCAAGCTGCTCTGGGGAGTTTACGTTCTTCTGACCGGCGCCGAAGCCCTGCTGCTGATGGCCGGTGGCATGAGTTTCTTTGACGGCGTCAACCATGCCTTCACCACCATGGCCACCGGCGGTTTTTCAACCCGCAACGCTTCCGTTGCCGCCTATGACAGCGCCTATATCGATTGGGTAATCACCCTTTTCATGTTCCTGGCTGGGGTCAACTTCTCCCTCCATTATCTCGCCCTGCGCGGCAGGATCGGCGACTTCTTCCGCAACGAGGAGTTTATTTTCTTCGCCGGCCTGATCACGGTCGGCACCCTCCTGATCGTCCTGCTCAACATGGGCAGCACCTATCCGGATTTTTTCGATAACCTGCGCTTCAGTGCCTTCCAGATGGTTTCGATCATGACCACCACCGGCTTCGGCACTGCCGACTATGAACTCTGGCCGGTCCTTTGCCAGTATCTATTGGTGTTTGCCATGTTCATCGGCGGCTGCGCAGGATCCACAGGGGGCGGCATGAAGGTCGCCCGCATCCTGCTCCTGTTCAAGCATGCACACGTGCAGGTCTTTCGCCTGATTCACCCGCGCGCCGTACGCCTGGTCAAGCTCGGCGAGCGTCCGGTGGACAAGGACGTCATGCAGTCGATTCTCGGCTTCTTCGCGCTCTACCTCGGAGTATTCGTCGCCGCCTCCTTCGTCATGGCCGGGGTAGGCATGGACCTCCCCTCAGCAGGAGCCTCGGTCATCGCCACCTTGAGCAATATCGGTCCTGGACTCGGATCAGTCGGACCGGTCGACAATTTCGCTCATGTCCCGGCGTTCGGTAAGCTGGTTCTGGCATTCTGCATGCTGTTGGGACGCCTGGAACTCTTCACCGTGCTGGTGCTGGTCTTCCCGAGCTTCTGGCGAAAATGATCTTCCGATGTCTTTCAAGTCCAAAGCAGCCAGCCTCAAAAAACTGCACTACCGGCTCCTTATCTACCTGGTTGTCGCTATGAGCCTGGCCATGCCTGCCCGCACCGCTCTCGAACATCATTTTCTGTATTTCCCTGAGACTCGCCATGATGCAACTCCGGCGGCTCTGGGTTTGACCTACGAAGAGATCAACTTCCAGGCAACCGACGGCAACCGGCTCAGCGGCTGGCTCGTCCCGGGGCGGGCAAACGCGCCGGTGGTGCTCTTTTGCATGGGTAATGCCGGCAATATTTCTCATCGTCTGGATACCTTGCAACTGCTCCATGACCTGGGTGTTGCGGTGTTCATCTTCAACTACCGCGGGTACGGCCTCAGTGAGGGGAAGGCCAGCGAGAAGGGCACCTATCATGATGTCTCCGGTGCCCTGGAATTGCTGAACAAGCGTGGCTGGCCAGCAGAACGGACAATCATCTTCGGCCGCTCGCTGGGGGCCGCAATCGGCCTCGAAGCCGCACTGCACTCCCCTCCGGCCGGCTTGATCATGGAATCAGCCTTTACCTCGATCGCTGCCATGGGAAAACACCACTACCCGCTTATCAGTTCTCTGCTTGGCTGGCTGGTCGGAGCAAAGTACGACAACCAGGAGAAAATCTCCGGTCTGAAGAGTCCCCTTCTGCTCATTCACGGCAAAGAGGACACCATCTGCCTGCCACGTATGGCAGAGCAGCTTTTTGCCCGGGCACCAAAGGAAAAACAGCTTTTCTGGATCTCCGGTGCAGGGCATAACAACGGTTTCATCGTGGGAGGAGAATCCTACCGGCAAATTTTAAGGCAGGCCTTCTTCCAGTGGACCGGATTCGCAACCTAGCGTGATCCCGACAAACGTTTTTCGGACTGTTGGAGAAGAAACAGGAGATTGACTCTCTTGTCGGGTTTCGGGGCTTTTAGTGAGTTCGGGGCTGTTTGCAACGATTGTTACCGGGATGAGAATGCTCCAGCAGGTTTCGCAGCAGCTTTCTGAGAGTGCGACCGGCTTTCTCATTCGGCATACAGCCATCCCTGCTCAGGTTTAACCCTGGCCAGGTCTTGCAGAACCTCATGAATCTCCTGCTCGGTGAAATTACACTTGGTCAGGGATACACTGTATTGCTTCAGAATCTGGCTGGCTTGTCCAGGCTGACCCTGAACTATACATAACAGATAGAGCAGCCTGATTACATCGTCGTTTGTCGGATCGTAGCGCAACGCATCACGTAAAAGCTTGGCTGCTTGCTGATAACGCCTGTTCTCGGAAAGTAAACGGGCAAAAGTCAGGCTGGATTCCAGGTAAAGCTGCTCCAGTTCATTCTGGAAAGCAACCGCTGCGTCACTGCCGAAATCGCCTGGAACAAAGGTGCCTTGCCATAGGCTGAACGCCGAGGAAAAGGTGATTTCAGCGGGCCAGAATGCTCTTGCTGCACATTGTTGGGTCCCTTTGCGCACCAATCGGCAAAACTCATGGGCATCAATCCGTGAATTTTCCAAGCAGATATAACCGCGCTTGAGCATCAGGTATTTCTTGCTGTCGAAGGGTCTGAGTGCCTGGTCAAGGGTATGGCGTATCCGTGACAGAAGAGAATCGAAACTTGAGCGAGCTCGCACTGAAGAGCTGTCCGGCCAGAGAGCCACCTGAACTTCTTCTTGAGAGATCTTTCCTGCAGGAGCCCCGACAATCATTGACATGAACTGGCGCTGCGCCGGGCTGAACTCTTCAATCCATGACAAATGACTATCAGCAATACGCAATTCACATTTCCCCAGAGTTCTCACAAAAAGGGTTTCCGGGGAACCGCCTGGATTGTCTCTTTTCTCTACAAGGGGTGTCATGTTTTGGCGGATGATGCCCCGGCGAAGCAATGCCTTTACGCGAGCAGTCAAGAGTTTTGGCGAGAAGGGTTTCGTCATGTAATCGTCGGCACCAACTTCTAGCCCGGCGACGATATCTTCTTCATCAGCCTTGCCTGTCAACATCAGGACAGGAATTTTGCCCATCCATGGATCCTGGCGCATGACGCGACAAACATCCAGGCCATTCATCCCGGGCAGATTGAGATCGAGGACGACTACAGCAGGAGGATCTTCTTCGATTTCCAGCAAAGCGACCTCACCGCTTTGAGCAATAGAAACACGATACGCAGCCTTGCTCAGGCAAGAGAAAAGGAGTTCGCAGACACTGCTATCGTCTTCGATGATCAGGACATGCGGCTTGTCCATAAGCAAACACCTCTTCCAGGAAACTACGCTAGCGCAACAGAGCGAACCCCATTTGCCGACCGGTCCTGCCAGTGTCTCGCCGATAGGAGAAAAAAACCTCCTTATGACAACAAGTACACTCTTGGACAATGTCGACTCTCGTCCGGTCAACACCTGCTTCATCAAGCTGCAACAAAATGCTTTGCTGCAGATCCAGTTGCCAGTGACCGAGGCTCACTTCCGTGGCGATCCGCCCCCACCGATCAGTTCCCTGTCGAAAAGCATCACGCACCGGACGATCGACTTCATAACTGTGCGCGGCAATACCGGGGCCGACGGCGGCACAGAGATCAACCGTTTGGCAAGCGAAAATCTCGCACATCGCTTTAACGGTGCGCCCGAGCAAGCCAGCAGCGGTGCCACGCCAGCCGAGGTGAACGACACCGGCGACATGCTTTTTTTGATCGTAGAGTATCACTGGGAAACAGTCAGCGATAAGGATACCGATCAGGATATTGCGTTGATTTGTGATAATCGCATCACTGTCCACGCGCTGAAAATGTGAGACATCCGGGTTGGGCTGATCAATCACCAGGATTTCACTGCCATGAACCTGGTTGACTGTCAGAAAAAGATACGGCTCCAGGTCAAAAGCCCTGGTCACTACGGCACGGTTAGCTTCGACCTGCGATGGCTGGTCCCCCGACCCGAAACCAAGATTAAGCGAGTTAAAAGGCGGTCGGCTGCTGCCACCATTACGCATGGTAAAACCGCTTGCCAGGTTACTCTGACCTGCCCAGGCAGGCTGCAAATAATGGAATTTGCCATGTTTAACTGTTATCATGTGATGTCATTTCAACCGGCCCGGAGTAGGATGAGATGTCGAGGTCGATGGGTTTGTAGTTATATTTAACTTCCAGATAATTGATTATGTCCTGCAGTTCTGACGGCAACGCGGCCTGAAAGAGCATTTCTTCGCCGTCAGGATGCTCAAAACCGAGTTGCCAGGCATGCAGGAACTGGCGGTCTAATCGGTTCACCATCTGACGCAACGCCACATCGTTGATCGCTTTGGCCCGACTGGCTCCACCATAGAGCGGATCACCGACAACCGGGCAGTTCATCTCGGCCAGGTGCACCCGGATCTGGTGGGTTCGCCCGGTTTCCAACCGCAAATCCAGGAGAGTCAAGCGATCCTCGTCATAGCGCCGCAAGACCTGCCAGTGCGTGACAGCATTGCGGCCGATTCGAGCAGTGGTTGACATTTTTTTGCGCTGGACTGGATGCCTGCCGATCGGCTGATCTATGCTCCCCTTTGAGCCCGGCATCCTGCCATGGACAAGAGCCCGGTAGCGCCGCCGCAGGGTATGCGCTTTAAACTGTTTTGCCAGATGCCCGTGCGTACGGTCATCTTTGGTTGCGACCATCACTCCTGAAGTGTCCTTATCGAGGCGATGGACGATGCCGGGGCGTAATTCCCCGCCCACCCCGGAAAGATCCTTGCAATGATGCAGCAAAGCGTTTACCAGCGTCCCACTCTGATGACCCGGTGCGGGATGCACAACAAAATGAGCCGGTTTGTTGACGACAATCAGAGCGGAGTCCTCGTACAGGACCTCTAGCGGAATCTCTTCCCCCTGGGCTGAGGCAGCAACCGGTTCCGGCAGAGTCACGCAAATTTTTTCTCCACCTCTTAGCTTTATGCCGGCCTTGCTCGAGGCACCGTCCAGAGTTACTGAGCCCTCGTCAATCAGGCGCTTGATCTGCGAACGAGACAGTTCCGGCAGGCAGTCATCCAGAAAACGATCCAGGCGCACCGCGACTTGCTCGGCAGTGGCCAGCAGACAGCGAGTTTCAGGCATGCAATTTACCAGATCGAGCTCTCGATCTTGCCGGCTTGCTTGATCATGACATCGACGATCGCCCGATCATAGAGGTGTGAACGATCAACCAGATCAGGAGAAACCCGGCCATAAAAATGTTCGCGCCCTTCTTCCAGTTCGGCGGTCAGGACTTCAAAAATCGAGTCGTTCTTTATCCCTTCCTTCACCTTGTCCTGGTTATAAAGAGCGATATCCGAGACTATGGCACGGGCTAAGCGAAATGCCAACTTAGGGTTGTCTACCAGTTTGGCCATGAAACCTCCATCTGTGGAGTGAACATATACTCTCTCGGGTGAAACGCACCCGCTTCCTTATTTCTTCAGGGGGAGCACGATGTAGAGGGATACTTCGCCTCGTTGCAAAAGCAACAGAACACCTTCTTTGACTCTGCCACGCTGGCGGGCTGCATGCAAATCAGCCAGGTTTTTGACTGCATGGCGATTGATTGCCAGGATCAGATCTCCGACCAGAACACCTGCGTTGGCAGCAATACTGCCCAACTCAACCGCTGCGACACGGACCCCTTGTTCAGTCTCCACAAAGCTCATACCGAGCCATGGCGTCCCGTCTTCAACGATGTCCTGCTCAGTAGGTTGAGTTTCTGCATCACGCGCCACTATGGCCACGGAAAGCGTCAGGCGGACCCTCTCACGCAAGACCTCAACCGGGAGATCTTTTCCCAGGGGCGAGCTGGCGACCAGCAACTGCAGCTCTTTAACACTACGAACTGGTTTACCGTCAAAACTGAGAAGGACGTCACCGCGCTGCAAGCCGGCTTTTTCTGCCGGGGTGCCAGGCAAAACGCTCGTAACCAGAGCACCAGTTACCCGGTCCAGACCAAACGATGCAGCGAGTTCTGCATCAAGCGGCTGGATGCTGACTCCCAACCAGCCGCGGGTGACTTCGCCACTACTGATCAATTGATCGGCAACCAACTTGGCCAGATTGATCGGTATCGCAAAACCAATACCCTGACCACTCGCGACAATGGCAGTATTCACGCCGACCACTTCACCGTAGATATTCAGTAACGGACCTCCCGAGTTTCCGGGGTTGATCGAGGCATCGGTCTGGACAAAATTTTCATAGTCCTCAATCCCTATATCAGTCCGACCCGTAGCTGATATCACTCCAACAGTAAGGGTGCTGTCAAGACCAAAGGGATTGCCGATTGCCAACGCCCACTGGCCGACCTTGAGCCGATCAGAATCGCCAAGCACTGCAACCGGGAATACCTCTTCCGCTTCAATCTTGATAACCGCCACGTCGGTTTTCGGATCAACCCCGATGACCCTGCCAGGGAACACGCGCTGGTCCGTGAGGCGCACTTTGATCTGCTCTGCACCGGAGACCACATGCTCGTTGGTCAGAATATAACCATCTTCGCTGAGGATGAATCCAGAGCCAAGACTGCGTTCACGCTGTTCTGATGGTGGCTTCTGGAAGAGATCACCGAAGAATTGTTCAAACAACGGGCTGAGCCGATCGACCTTTC
Organism: Desulfuromonadales bacterium; assembly: GCA_051305855.1. Classification (GTDB taxonomy): domain Bacteria; phylum Desulfobacterota; class Desulfuromonadia; order Desulfuromonadales; family BM103; genus M0040. The sequence continues at coordinate 5,041 of JBPPMB010000015.1, read as the reverse complement.
GCGTACGCTCAGCACGGATATTGACAACCACCGGAGTCACTTTTTCTGAAACCTCGATAAACGCTTTCTGTGAGAGCAGCAGCTCCGGGGCCGGAGCTTCTACCGGAGGTGGAGATTCCGACTGGCGAACAGAGCTCGTCATGCTGGTCTCCTGCTGCTCATTGCAACCGGCAAACAACAGCATGACCGACACTGACAATAAACATCCGGTCAATCTTGAAATGGCCTTGAGCATATTACGTTTAACTCCTCGACTGGGACTGAGTAGATTAGCGAAAACAAGAAGTTATGTCAATCCAGACAACGGCCGTCGCGGCGACGTTATGCGACCGATTCAATCAGGGCAAGGAGCTCCTCATGACGCCCTTGCCAATCAGCCTTGAAATGTCTGCCAGGGCGCTTGATGCACCAGGGTGTTAACAGGCAGGTCTGCATACCAACCTGGCTGGCCGAGAGATCGTGAAGGGTATCGTTGCCAACCATCAGGCATCTTTCTGCCGGGATGTGCAGCCGGTCCACTATCTCATCAAAAAATCTAGTGCTCGGCTTGCAGAAATGTGCGATTTCATAGGCAGTAATATGATGAAAGGCATCGCCATCCAGCCCTCCCCAGGCCAGCCGCGCATCAATGACAACCCGAGGAAAAATCGGATTGGTCGCCAGTACAACTTTCCAGCCTCTGACCAGAGAAGACTCGATCAAACGGGATGATAGCGGATGCCCGGTAACCAAAGGGCGCAATGTTTCAATGTCGTTTTGATAAAACTGCTCGAGACATTCAGCATACCGCTCTGGCAATATGGCCAACTCTGACTCCAACACTTCAAGCAGAATGTTCTCCAGCGTCCTGTCGGAGTCGGTATTGGCAAACATAGCCGCAACGGCATGGTGCAAGACCTGGACCGCACGTTCGGGGTTGACTTGATCGCTCATATTCCCGGTCAAACGATGCAGGTATATCGGCACGAACCGGTTCATATCCACATCAATGAGAGTTCCATCGAGATCGAAAAGAACCGCTTGAATGTTATTCAGATTAAGCCTGTTATGAACGGTTTTACGCAAATAGTCTGGGAACATAGTCCATACGATACCATGACCGTTCAGGTAACGGCCAGCTTACATTTCCAACGGCCTTGACATGCCTGGATTTTTCTTTAATCTTGTAACGGTGTAGTTATAGTAGTCAGCACTTTCAGGAGGAGACAAATGGCAAAGCGAATTGGTGTTATCCTGTCCGGCTGCGGCGTCTATGACGGCAGCGAAATCCATGAAGCAGTCATCACATTACTGGCCATTGATCGTGCCGGAGCAGTGGCGGTCTGCATGGCTCCAAATATTCCGCAGATGCATGTCATCAATCATCTGGCCGGCGAGCCTGCCAAAGGCGAAACCCGCAACGTATTGATTGAATCAGCCCGCATTGCCCGCGGCAACATTAAAGACCTGGCAACTGTCCAGGCTGAGGACATCGATGCTCTCATACTGCCTGGCGGCTTTGGGGCGGCAAAGAATCTCTGCGATTTTGCCGTCAAGGGCCCTGACTGTTCTGTCAACGCTGAAGTGGCCCGCCTGATCAGAGAGATACATGCCGCAAAGAAACCGATCGCTGCGGTCTGTATTGCCCCTGCCGTTCTATCCAAGGTTCTCGGCAGCGAAAACATCTCACACCAGTTGACGATTGGTACTGACGAGGGAACCGCAGAGGCCCTCGGTAAAATGGGCACTGAGCATGTCTTGTGCCCGGTCAGGGAATGTGTCTTCGATCATAAGAATAAGCTGATTTCAAGCCCGGCCTACATGCTCGCAGGCAGCATTTCCGAAGCGGCCGATGGCATTGAAAAAACAGTCAAGGCACTGATTGACCTGATCGAATAAATCAGCTGCCACAAGATTTTAGCCACAGGTGCACAGTGGTAAGAGAGGGTTCAGAAATTTTCTCTAAAGCTTCTGAGCCTCCATAAGAAGCTTTAGTTTTTATTACAGTTCCGGCTGTTTAACGGCCGACTTGCCAGAATAGATTCCAATCCAGGAGAACCAAACTGTTTGTCAGGGCATACTTCCAGACGAACCTCATACCATGTCAAGGAGTGAATTATGACCAAGTACCGCTGTGTAATCTGTGACTACATCTACGACCCGGCCGAAGGAGATCCCGGCAATGGCATCGATCCCGGCACAGCATTTGTTGACCTGCCAGATGACTGGTGCTGCCCCCTCTGCGGTGCTGACAAGAGCAACTTCGAACCGGCGTGATAAGTACCCCTGATCCTGAAAAGAATTGACCAGCACAGGCTGGTGAGTCCGGGTGCCAAGGCCTGATGGCCAACCGCAGCGCCCGGACTCACCAGAAGACCAGGAAACCAGGAAACCTGGCCACCAACCACCTGCACAGGCTGGTCGGCCTCCTGATTTTTCAAAGGTCTCCCCATGACACGCCCCAGGCCTCATGAACCGTCCGAGAAGATTCCGACATGTGCCCGCGCCGATTGCAGCTTGGTTGGGGACTCCCTGGCAGGCAAACGGTGTCTCGACCGACAAGCAGAAAGTGCATCAATAGGCATGGCAGTTCGCCACGGGATAAGCTATCATGGTTTTACTTGACTGTTACAATGACTTCTCGCTTTGAAATCGCTCCCCTTGGGTTGTCCGGTGCCAACATGACTTCGGTGAACAATGAGCCGGGCCGTTCGATTGACAAGAACGCTAGTGCCGACATACCAATTTGCCACTTCGACGACATTTCGCAATGACCCTTGCCGGGCAGCCATCATGACATCTCGACCACCACGTAAACCTGACTGGCTCAAGGTCCGCATTCCTGCAGGGCGAAACTATGCCAGAATCGACCGTCTGCATCGTGAACAGGGCCTGCACTCTGTCTGCCGCAGCGCTGCCTGCCCCAACCAGGGCGAATGTTGGGAACAAGGGACAGCCACTTTCATGATTCTTGGCAATCATTGCACGCGGGATTGTCGATTCTGCAATGTCGCCCATGCAACGCCACTGCCTGTTGACCCGCAAGAGGCCGATAAGGTCGCCAGGGCCATTGCCGAGCTTGGCTTGCGCCATGCGGTCATCACTTCTGTGACACGTGACGATCTCGCCGATGGCGGGGCCAGCCAGTTCGCGGCCGTCACCCTTGCGATCCACACACGTCGCCCGGAGTGTCGTGTCGAATTACTCATCCCAGATTTGCAGGGGGACCACGCGACTCTGAAGATTATCCTGGAAGCCGGCCCGGAGGTCCTGGGGCACAACCTGGAAACAGTACCCCGTCTTTATCCCGCAGCCAGAGCGGGTGCAGGATATCAACGTTCCCTGCAACTTCTCGCTGCCGCAAAAAGCATGTTTCCTGGCATTCCCACCAAATCAGGCCTGATGCTTGGCATGGGGGAAACGCCTGCAGAAATTCTGACTGCTATGAAGGATCTTCACCGTGCAGGCTGCGCTATGCTGACCCTGGGACAATATCTGCAACCGACGCGCAACCATCTTCCAGTGGACCGCTTCATCGATCCGGATGAATTCAGCGAACTGCGCAATGCAGGTCTGCAAATCGGCTTTGCTTATGTCGAGGCTGGCCCCCTGGTGCGTTCTTCATACCATGCAGCAGAGCAATTTGAGAGGAATCAAGATGAGCGCTCCTGATTTGATTTACGAAACTATCATCCTCGGTTCCGGACCCGCAGGCCTTACCGCAGCAATCTATGCCGCGCGCAGCCGCTGCTGTCCGCTGTTGATTCACGGCATTCAACCAGGTGGGCAACTGACGACGACAACGGCGGTCGACAACTATCCCGGCTTTCCCGAGGGAATAGACGGCCCTGAACTGATGGACAAGATGCGCCAGCAGGCAGAACGCTTCGGCACGCAGTTCATCGAGGGAGAGGTCACCAGGATCGACTTTCAGGAGCGCCCGTTTCGCCTCTGGATTGGAGAGGATCTCTATCGCTGCCTGTCGCTGATCATCTCGACCGGAGCGACCCCAAAGCTGCTTGGCCTCGGCAACGAAGAGTCTCTATATGGGCGGGGGGTTTCCGTTTGCGCGACCTGTGACGGCTTCTTCTACCGTGACCGTGAGGTCGTCGTGGTCGGCGGCGGCGATACGGCCATGGAGGAAGCCGTCTTTCTGACGCGCTTTGCCAAGCAGGTAACAGTGGTCCATCGCCGTGATTCGCTGAGGGCAATTCCGGTTCTTGCTGACCGGGCACTCACCAATAAATCGATCCGTTTCAAATGGGATTCCGCAATAACGGAGATCATCGCTGACGCAAACGGCGTGACTGGAGTCCGTATCAAGAATCTTAAAACGGAGGAGGAATCGGAACAGCTCTGCGACGGCGTCTTCATTGCCATCGGCCATCAACCCAACACTTCACTGTTTGCCGGACTTTTGGAGATGGATGATGAAGGTTATCTACTCACCCGAAAAGGCACAGAAACCAACATCCCCGGTGTCTTTGCCGCCGGAGATGTTCAGGACCAGCAGTTCCGTCAGGCGGTGACCGCTGCCGGAACCGGTTGCATGGCGGCGATTCAGGCGGAACGCTTCCTCGATGATCTCCCTTACGATCCAGACCTCTCCTGTCAGAAGGGGATTTGCAGGACAAAGAGTTAGTGCCAGATTGCCTGGTTGGCAACCCCTTGATATAATTCACGGAGTTTTGAGTAAATACTGACGACCATAAACAGGGTTATCGATGAGCATTTCTGGAAATGTCAGCCCTCAGTGGCTGGAAGAGCAATGTCAGCTTTGGAAATCCGAACCGGGCCAGGTCTCTCCTGACTGGCAGGCCTTTTTTGAGGGTTTCGACCTGGCCCGGCAAACACCAGCACCCGATCGTGACCTGGCTGCCAAAAATTCAGCAGTCGATTCCCTGATATACCGCTATAGGGACTTAGGTCATTTACAGGCCGGCACTGACCCGCTCTCCCCCGAACAAGCCAACCATGCACAACTGAACCTGGCAGCATTCGGTCTCTCTGAGGCCGACCTGGATCAGACCTTCTATCCGCTGCGTTTCCCAAGGCAGAGCGC
>JBPPMB010000249.1:0-32028 GCA_051305855.1 Desulfuromonadales bacterium | reverse complement strand
CAGATTGCTTATGGAGATGAATTCAAGGATTAACCCGCAGACAACCTGTCTAAAAATTCCACAATCTTCGGCGTAAACTTCTCCGGTTCCACCAGGAATGAATCATGCCCGTAGTCAGAATCGATCAGGTGGTACTCAGCTGATTTTCCAAGCCTGTGTAACACCTCGACCATTGCTTCTGTCTGGTAGGGCGGATAGAGCCAGTCCGAAGTGAAGGCAAACCACAGGGATTGACAGTCAAGGTTGCTCAGCGCCTCTTCGATTCCCTCGAATCCCCAGGAAACATCGTAGAGATCCAATGATTTGGCAAGGTAGAGAAAGCTGTTGGTGTCAAAGCGGTCAACGAAGCTGCGGCCATTGTAGGTCAGGTACCTTTCGATTTCGAACTGTCCGAAGAAATCGAACTGACCATCCCGGACGGAGAACCTGCGCCCGAATTTGAGGTTCATTGATGGATCGGAAAGGAAAGAGATGTGTCCAACGGCGCGCGCCAGGGCCAAGCCATCTGCCGGTGGATGCTCTGGCCTGTAATTGCCTTTGCGCCACATCGGATCGTTGTAGATGGCCTGACGAGCCAGTGCATTCAGCGCTATGGCCATCGGAGACGGACGTCCGGTACCGGCGATCGGGATGATAGATCGGACACGTAGCGGGTAATGGATCCCCCACTCGAGGGCCTGCATCGCTCCCATGCTGCCGCCAATCACGGTGAGCAGTTGATCGATATTCAGATAATCAAGCAGCAGCTGCTGGGCACGGATCATGTCACGAACCATGATGACCGGGAACTGCAGGTTGTAGGGCTTCCCGGATCTGGGATTGATACTGGTCGGACCGGTTGAACCAAAGCAAGAGCCGATAACATTCGAGCAGATGACAAAAAAGCGGTCGGTGTCGAGCACCTTGCCCGGGCCGATCATGTCGTCCCACCAACCGGGTTTGCGATCCTCCGGGGTATGGCGCCCCGCAGCGTGGGCGTCTCCTGTCCAGGCGTGAGCGACCAGGACAGCATTGCTCTTGTTGCTGTTCAGGTTACCATAGGTTTCATAGGCGAGCGTCAGCGGTCCGAGTACCCGGCCACTTTCCAGCCGCAGTTCGACATCGAAGTCGACATGTTCAGTTTTAACGATGTCCAGCTCACTCATGTTGTGACTCTATACCACACAAATAAAAAAGCCCCTTCCCGGAACATGAGAAGGGGCCAGCGGATACATTGACAGTTGGTATCGCGGGCTCCGTCCTCATCTCCCCCTCTGACGATTTGTCAGTGGGATGGATTTAGCACCTGGCATCCGCCCAAAAGCTTCGGCGAATCGGTTGCTGTGGCTTCAAAGGGCCGGTCCCTCCACCACTCTTGATAAAGACGTGTTGCTATGCAGCGAAACTCTAACGAAAACTGTCTGTTTTGTCAAACTGTTTGCCAGCAATGCTTGCAAGAGCGCGGCTGAAGAGAGGAAAGTATCCGTTGGTCGAAATAAGCCTGTCGCATGAAAGGTGACATGAGAAAAGTCTCGACAGGGGTCGACAGAGCTAGGGCTGGCGACTTCTCTGGCAAAGGGGTATAATGTAAATGAAGATTTAAAAGCTTATGCCGGGAGGTTGGACAAAGCCTCCCGCTTTGCCCTGGTAGACTTGCCCTCCTGGTCTCCAGGGTTTTTTTGCCTGTTGTTTACTACTTGAGGGGGGATGATGAAACGGGGTGGGCTCCGACCTGTTTGGCTGCGAGGCTGGCAAAGTCGTAGCGCGACAGGTTTTCCATGAACTCCTTGCGGATTTGTGCCCAGGCGCCATGGACCGGGCAGAAAAATTCACGTTCGCAGGAGCCGTCTTCAATCATGCACTGGTTGAGATAAACCGGACCTTCCTGAGATTTTATGATGTCAAGCAGGGTTATTTCTGCAGGTGCTTTGGCCAGATAGAAGCCACCGCCTACTCCGCGCTGTGAGCCGACGATGCCGTCCTTGATCAATGGCTGGAGGATTTTGGTGAGAAAAGCCGGCGTGATATCCTGTGCTTTGCAGATATCCTTTTTATAGACGATCTCCCCGGTCGGTTGGCGGGACATGTGAAGAATGGCACGGATCGCGTATTCTGTGGCTCGGGTGATTATCAAAGGTGTTCCCTTTAGCTATATACTTGACGAGATTTGTAATAAAATAAATGTCTTGTTCGTTTATGTCAATCATTTATCCGAACATTTTTAATCCTGTCCCTGCTTCGTAAAGCTTTCGCCTCCAGGCCGTACCTGTTGTAGATTGATAGCTTCTTCTCAGTAAGGTTGATGTCACTGTGTCAAATCTTATGCAAGGGAACTCTGTTTAAATGTCAGTAGAGCAGCAGGTCGTCGGGCGTTTTGCGCCAAGTCCATCAGGCCCCCTACATTTTGGGTCCCTGGTCGCAGCGGTTGGCAGCTATTGTCTGGCTCGGCGCAAAGGAGGGAAGTGGTTGTTGCGCATGGAGGACCTGGACCCTCCGCGGGTAGTGCCGGGCGCTGCTGACGAGATTCTCTCCGCTCTGGAAGATCTGGGTTTATGCTGGGATGGAAAAGTCGTTTGGCAGAGTCAGCGCACCGAGGCATATATTGAGGCAATCGAGCGGCTCAGGGATAAGGGTCTGGTCTTCGATTGCATCTGCTCCCGCAAGGATATTCTCCTCAGTGCGCCGCATCCCGGGGAAGAGGGCCCCATCTATCCGGGGACTTGCCGATCCGGTATGCGTCATGTACGCAAGCTGCGTGCGTTGCGTATCAAAGTGACAAAGGAACAGATCTGTTTTTGTGATGGCGTTTTTGGCCCTGTTCAGCAAGTGCTGTCAGAAGCTGTCGGCGATTTTGTTCTGCGCAGGGCTGATGGTCTCTTTGCATATCAACTGGCAGTGGTTGTCGATGACGAAGCCGAAGGTGTCAATCAGGTCGTACGCGGCGCCGACCTGCTTTCTTCAACACCACGGCAGATTTTTCTGCATGCCTGTCTTGGCAATTCTGTCCCGGAATATGTCCATCTGCCGTTGGTGATGGGCAGCAACGGCAAAAAGATCAGTAAACGGCATGGTGTTGTTCGGCTTGATCATGAGAATGACGCGGCACGTTTGATTGCACATGCCCTGAATTTCCTGGGCCAGACTGTTCCGGGTTGTCTAAAGGGGGCTCCACCAGCAGAGCTCCTCTCATGGGCTATTCAAAACTTTGACCAAAGAAGAATCCCGGTTGCTCCAGAAGGTGTTGTCCTGCATAATTTACCTGTATGATCTGAAAAAAAACACTATTGCCCATTGACAGACTGTTGAAAAGCCGGTAAATAGGTTACATTGAAAGAGAGCAGTACCTGCCTAGCGTCACCTGAATCAGCAATTTATCCTTTCAGATACTATCCAATCAGAGCACGGACTGAACTCGACCTTAAAAACATTCTTGATAATAAAACGCGTAGGGGGAAACGGGTTTTTTACCCTGCAAAGTTAACCTTCCAAAACATCAAAATCAATTCGGACCGCGAAAACTCGGAGAAATAGACTTCAATATTCACGATGAACTTATGCATGCAAAAGCTTGCGGCAGAATTTTGCCGTCGTGCGAGCGTGCCATCTTGAACAGGCGGATTTTAAGGAGAACAGATGAACCTGAAGGAACTGAAAGAAAAGAAGATTGCCGACCTCTTGACCATTGCCAAGGAACTTGGCGTCGAGGGGGCATCGGGCCTGCGCAAGCAGGACCTGATCTTCGCTATTCTCAATACGACATCCGCTAAAAATGGAGCTATTTTTGGCGAAGGGGTCCTTGAAATTCTGCCCGACGGTTTTGGTTTTCTGCGTGCTCCGGATGCGAATTATCTGCCAGGTCCTGATGATATCTACATCTCTCCCTCACAAATCCGGCGTTTCAACCTGAAAACCGGCGATACGGTATCCGGTCAGATCCGGCCGCCCAAAGAGGGTGAACGTTACTTTGCCCTGCTCAAGGTCGCCGAGGTCAACTTTGAAAATCCGACCGTCGCCCGTGATAAGACCCTCTTTGACAACCTGACACCGCTTTATCCTGATCAACGCCTGATCCTGGAAAGCACTCCTGACAACCTGTCAACGCGTGTCATCGATTTGGCGGCACCGGTTGGCAAGGGACAGCGCGCCCTGATCGTCGCCCCACCGAGAACCGGCAAGACGATTCTGCTGCAGAATATTGCCAATTCAATTACCGCCAACCATCCGGAAATCTACTTGATAGTTCTGCTGATTGACGAACGTCCCGAGGAAGTGACCGATATGCAGCGTACCGTCAACGGCGAAGTCATCTCTTCGACCTTCGACGAACCGGCTACCCGCCACGTCCAGGTGGCCGAGATGGTCATCGAGAAGGCCAAACGCCTTGTGGAGCATAAGCGTGATGTCGTTATACTGCTCGATTCCATTACCCGTCTGGCGCGAGCCTACAACACCGTGGTGCCGCCTTCCGGGAAAATTCTCTCCGGTGGTGTCGATTCCAATGCTCTGCATAAGCCGAAGCGTTTCTTTGGCGCTGCCCGCAACATCGAGGAAGGGGGGAGCCTGACGATCATCGCGACCGCCCTGGTTGATACCGGCAGCAAGATGGACGAGGTGATTTTCGAAGAGTTCAAAGGAACCGGCAACATGGAACTGCATCTCGATCGTCGCCTGGTCGACAAGCGGACTTTCCCGGCCATCGACATTAACAAATCCGGAACCCGTCGCGAAGAGCTCCTGATCGACCCGGTGAGTCTGCAGCGTATCTGGCTGCTACGCAAGGTCCTCTCGTCGATGAATGTGGTTGACAGCATGGAATTCCTGCTCGACAAGCTCGGCGACGCGAAGACCAACCAGGAATTTCTCGACAGTATGAATCGGTAATCGATCACCGGAAAAGGTTGCAATTGCTTTTAAATAGTGGTATTAAACCTCTCTTTTAAGGCCCTGTGCCTACTAATCCGCGGCCTGTACAGTGCCAGGTCAACAGGAGTTGAACGATGAAAGAAGGTATCCATCCCAAGTACGAGGCAACCACAGTCAATTGCCACTGTGGTTCCACATTTGAGACCAAGTCAACCAAGGGTGGCGACATCACGACGGAAATTTGTTCTCAATGCCATCCCTTCTATACCGGTAAGCAGAAGCTGATCGATACCGCCGGTCGGATCGAGCGCTTCCGCAAGAAATACGAGAAGAAAGACTAGTGTCCTGGGGGCGGCCCAACAGGGCCGCCCCTTTTTTGCTGCCGGGTTCCCTGGCAGCAATCTCCCCCGCGTCCCGTTCCGGGACACGGCCCGGTTATCCGGACGGCGCGGTCCAAATTGGAAACGAAGGCCATGCTCGTCCAGCTTCTGACGCACACTCCCATGCCCGAACAGGTTGTGGCCGCCGCTGCGCGGCTCTGCTATTCTGATTCTGCCATCGAGAAACGGCCTGGGCAGGCTCCGGAACAGGCTGCCAGGCTGTTGCAGAAGATTCTGCGGTTAGCTCGACAGGCGTTCCCCTTGCCCTTTGCCGAGGCTGGGCCCGGCTGCCTGAATGGACCTTGTCCAGAAGGCGCCATGACTTGTGACGCGATCATGTCGGTTCGCGAAGAATACGCTCAACTGTAACCTAAACCTGTTTTTGATCCGCCATTTGCACCCGGATCCAGATTCAACTTCAGAATGCTGGTCAATACCTATGCTGAATAAACTTGAGGAAGTAGCTGACCGGTTTCGCGAGGTCGAAGGTTTGCTTGCGGAGCCTACAGTGGTCAATGATCAGGCGCGATACCGTGCTTTAACCAAAGAGCACGCGTTCCTGATCGATGTGGTCAACTGTTATGAGAAGTATTGCCGGGTCAAGGATGAGATCGCCGGCAGTCAGGAGCTTCTCAAAGATCCTGATGCGGATGTTCGCGAGATGGCCAGTGCCGACGTCTCCGAACTGGGAGCTGAACTGACCGAACTGGAAGCCCAGCTCACAGTAATGCTCTTGCCCAAGGATCCGAATGACCTGAGAAATGTCATCATCGAGGTGCGTGCCGGGACAGGCGGTGATGAGGCGGCACTCTTCGCCGGTGATCTCTTTCGAATGTATTGTCGCTATGCTGACCGCAAGGGGTGGAAGGTGGAACTGCTCAGCACGGCCGAAGCTGAGGCCGGTGGTTACAAGGAAGCGATCGCCCTGATCAGCGGTAAAGGCGTGTTCGCACGTTTTAAGTATGAAAGCGGCACCCACCGGGTGCAACGGGTTCCGGAAACTGAAGCCCAGGGACGTATTCATACCTCCGCGTGTACGGTTGCGGTCATGCCCGAGGCAGATGATGTTGAAGTCGATATCGATCCGACCGATCTGCGCATCGATGTTTATCGGGCATCAGGTTCCGGCGGCCAGCATGTCAACAAGACCGAATCAGCTGTGCGTATTACTCACATCCCGACCGGCGTCGTGGTCGCCTGCCAGGATGAAAAATCGCAGCATAAGAACAAGGCCAAGGCGATGAAGGTCCTGCAGTCACGAATTCTTGATGCCATGCAGGCAGAACAGCATGCGAAAATGGCGGCTGATCGCAAGAGCCAGGTTGGTAGCGGAGATCGCTCCGAGCGTATTCGTACGTATAATTTTCCTCAGGGGCGATGTACTGATCACCGGGTCGGGCTGACACTTTATAAACTTGAAGCCATTATGCAGGGCGACCTGGATGAGATTATTGATACCCTGACAACGCATGCACAGGCTGAACTGATGGCCGGGCAGGATAACTGACTTGACTGAGCGCTGGACGGTCCTCAAAATGTTGCAGTGGACCGCGGATTATTTCACCGGCAAGGGGATCGAATCTGCTCGTCTTGAGACCGAACTGCTCCTGGCCGCGACTCTTGGCCTGGACCGGATCGGCCTATATGTCAACTTCGAGCGACCACTCGATGCTGACGAGTTGGCCGCTTTTCGCGAACGGGTTCGGCGACGTGCCCGGCGGGAACCTCTCCAGTACATTCTGGGCGAGACAGAGTTCTGGTCACTGAAGTTCAATGTCGGCCCTGCGGTTCTGGTGCCTCGCGCTGATACGGAAGTCCTGATCGAAGAAGCTTTGACCCGGATCGCAGGTGGCAACCGGGTACTTGATGTTGGTACCGGCAGCGGAGCAATAGCGATTGTTCTGGCCCATGAAAATCCGGAGATACAGGTGACGGCCCTCGATTGCAGCGAGCCGGCGCTTGAGGTTGCCCGCAGCAATGCCAGGCGCAACGGAGTGGCGGATCGAATCACCTTTCTTGCCGGTGATCTGACGGATTTGCCGGCGGGACCGTTCGACATGATCGTTAGCAACCCACCCTATATCCCCTCTAAGGATTGGGAGGCGTTGATGCCCGAGGTGCGCGACTATGAACCGCGATTGGCCCTTGATGGCGGTAACGACGGGCTGGATGCCTATCGACATCTTGCCCTTCAGTCTCGACACATCCTGAATCCGGGATGCTGGCTGCTGGTTGAGGTCGGCATTGACCAGGCAGCCGATGTTGAAACGATATTTAATGCAGCTGGCTTAATTGACGTACGACATCGTGACGACTATGCCGGGATACCCAGGGTCGTCATGGGTAAAACAAAACTATAGCTGTTAAATTATAAAGCTTTGCGAGGTGATCGGTTTGGATAAATTAATTATACATGGTGGCCGTCCACTGACAGGCGAAGTTGCCGTCAGCGGAGCCAAGAATGCAGCTCTGCCACTGCTCTTTGCAACCTTGCTGGCTCCGGGTCCGCACCGGATCGGTAACCTGCCGTGTTTGCGCGACATAACCACGGCGGTACGCTTACTGGCGGAACTCGGTGCCGATGTTGACAACAGCAACGGCATCTTGAAAATAACGACTGAGCAGATTAACAGCATGGAAGCTCCTTATGATCTGGTACGCACCATGCGGGCCTCGGTACTGGTGCTTGGCCCGTTACTGGCCCGCTATGGTAAAGCCCGTGTCAGTCTGCCGGGGGGGTGTGCCATTGGTGCCAGGCCGATCAACCTGCACCTCAAGGGGCTCGAAGCCATGGGGGCGGATATCCACCTCGAGCATGGTTATGTTGAAGCCACTACTGCAAGGCTCAGGGGTGCCAGAATTCATCTGGACACCCCGACGGTGGGTGGCACGGAGAACCTGATGATGGCAGCGACCCTGGCCAAAGGGACAACGGTTCTGGAGAATGCTGCCCGTGAACCGGAAATCCTTGATCTCGCCAGGGCCCTGCAGGGGATGGGCGCCTCCATTGAGGGCGCCGGAAGCGATACCATCATTATTGAAGGAGTCGAAGCTCTATCGCCGATGGATTATCACGTTATGCCGGACCGCATAGAAGCAGGCACTTTTCTTGTGGCTGCGGCTATGACCGGCGGCCGGGTCGGGGTGAAGGGCGGACGCCCCGAGCATATGGAAGCTCTGCTTAGCAAGCTTGAGGAAGCCGGCGCGACTGTTGAGTTTGCCAGGGGAACTCTCTGGGTCACGGGGTCTGCAGAGATCCAGTCGGTGAATATCAAAACCCAGCCTTATCCAGGGTTCCCCACCGACATGCAGGCGCAATTCATGGCTCTGATGGCCCTTGGCAAGGGCACCAGCATGATTACCGAAGCGGTCTTTGAGAATCGATTCATGCATGTCAGTGAATTGCAGCGCATGGGTGCCGATATCTCTATTGAAGGTCATACGGCAGCCGTCAAAGGCGTTTCAGCTCTGCTCGGTGCACCGGTGATGGCTACCGATTTGCGCGCCAGTGCCTCTCTGGTCCTTGCCGGATTGGCTGCAGACAATACCACCGAGATCAGCCGCATCTATCATCTCGATCGTGGCTATGAGAAGTTGGAGGAGAAGTTTCGCGGTCTGGGCGCCGATATTGAGCGAGTCCCGGCATAAAAACAGTGACTGACGGCTTGGGACTGGTTAAACTGTCAAGTCGTTGGAAGATTTCACCAGCCCCCGGCCCCCAGCTAGGCACGGATTTATCATGAATGATTATCTGACGTTTGCCCTACCCAAGGGGCGTATCATGCAGGATTCCATGGACCTGTTTGCCAGGATTGGCATAGCCTGTCCGGAAATGGATGATCCCGGCCGCAAGCTGGTGTTCGAGAACCGTGCCGACAAACTCCGTTTCATGGCCGTACGTTCCCAGGATGTGCCGACATATGTTGAACATGGCTGCGCCGATATCGGTGTGGTTGGCAAGGATACTCTGCTGGAACAGGATAAGGATCTGTACGAACCACTCGACCTGAAGTTCGGCTACTGTCGACTGGTGGTGGCCGAGCCTAAAGAGCTGCGACAGGATGATGATCCCGCGGGCTGGTCAAATATCCGTGTAGCGAGCAAGTATCCGAACGTTACGGAAAAATTTTTTGCGAGCAAAGGCATTCAGGTCGAAGTCATCAAGCTTTATGGCTCAATCGAACTTGCTCCGCTGGTTGGTCTGGCGGAACGGATCGTCGACCTGGTTTCAACCGGTGGAACCATGCGCGAGAATGGCCTGGTTGAGGTGGAGACGATTGCCGAGGTAACCAGTCGTCTGATTGTTAATCGTGCCAGTCTCAAGACCAAACATCGGCGCATTTCCCGGTTGATCGAAGATCTGGAAAAGGTCATCGAGGGCAGCCCGCGGATATCCGGCTGAGGAGGGAATGATGATTCGGTTCCTGCGTTTTTCAGATGCCGGTTTTGCCGAGACCTTTGGCGAGATCACGGCGCGCGGAGATACGACTCCAGCCGGAGCGGTCCAGACGGTTCAGGAGATCCTGGCCGATGTGCGTGAGCGCGGTGATGAGGCGCTTTGTGAGTATACCGAGCGATTCGATCGTCTTAAGCTGGAGGCCGGGACTCTTGAGGTCTCTGCTGTGGAGATGGAGCGGGCCCTGGCCGCTGTCGATAGCGATACTCTGGCAACCCTGCAGCTTGCCGCAGACCGGATTGCTGCCTTTCATGGCAAGCAGAAGGAAACCACCTGGCTCTCCGATGATGAACCGGATATCCGACTCGGCCAGATGATCACGCCTCTCGACCGGGTCGGCATCTACGTGCCGGGCGGCAAGGCCGCTTATCCGTCATCGGTGCTGATGAATGCCGTACCGGCCAAAGTGGCGGGGGTTGGCGAAATCATCATGACGGTGCCGATGCCTGACGGTGTGGTCAACCCATACGTCCTGGCGGCAGCCCATCTCGCCGGAGTCGATCGGATTTTCAAGATTGGCGGAGCGCAAGCGGTGGCTGCTTTGGCCTACGGTACGGCAACGATTCCCCGGGTCGACAAGATCACCGGTCCTGGCAATATCTATGTGGCCACCGCCAAGCGCCTGGTTTTCGGCACGGTCGATATTGATATGATTGCCGGGCCGAGTGAAATTCTGGTGATCAACGACGGCAGCGGCAACCCGGCGCATATCGCCGCCGATATGCTGTCCCAGGCCGAACA
This sequence comes from Desulfuromonadales bacterium, assembly GCA_051305855.1. Lineage (GTDB taxonomy): Bacteria > Desulfobacterota > Desulfuromonadia > Desulfuromonadales > BM103 > M0040. The sequence goes on along the minus strand of JBPPMB010000249.1, from coordinate 21,609 downwards.
CGACGAACTGGCCGCTGCGATCCTGATTACTACTGATGAAGCCTTCGGCCGGCAGGTGGCCGAAGAGTTGGAAATCCAGCTTGAGCAGTTGTCTCGGGCCGCAATAGCACGTCAATCGATTGCCAACTTTGGAGCGATCATTCTAGCCCGAGACCTGACGGAGGCCGCGGCGTTCAGCAACAAGATCGCCCCTGAACACCTGGAACTGGCGGTTGATGAACCCTTTGCGTTGCTGCCTCAGATTCGGCATGCCGGGGCGGTTTTCCTCGGTCATCACACTCCGGAAGCGGCCGGCGATTACCTGGCCGGGCCCAATCACACTCTGCCGACCGGTGGCACGGCCCGCTTCTTCTCGCCGCTTGGAACCGAGGACTTTGTCAAGAAGTCGAGCCTGATCTCTTTCAGCGCCGAGGGATTGAACCGGCTGGGCAAGAGTATCATTAAAATTGCCGAGCTCGAAGGGCTGGAAGCGCACGCCAAATCAGTATCAATCAGGCTGAGCAAAGACTAGGAGGCAAGTATGGCACGGATTGCCACGATCGATCGCAGCACCAAAGAGACCAACATCAAACTGACGCTAGAGCTTGATGGTCGCGGTGAGCATCAGATCGAATCCGGAGTCCCTTTTTTCGACCATATGCTGACGCAAATCGCCCGGCATGGTTTTTTCGATCTGCACCTCAAAGCCAAGGGCGATCTGGAAATTGACGCCCATCACACGGTTGAGGATGTTGGCATCTGTCTTGGTGAAGCTTTCAAAAAGGCCCTTGGTGATAAATCCGGAGTGCGCCGCTACGGTCGTGGCTCCATGCCGATGCATGAAGCCCTGGCCGCCGTGGTCCTCGATTTTTCCGGACGGCCGTTTCTGATTTTCAACGTGCCTTTGCCGAAAGCCCAGGTGGGCAATTTCGAGCTGGAACTGGTCGAGGAGTTTTTCACGGCGTTCTGCAACCATGCTGGCGCCAACGTGCATGTCAACCTGGCTTACGGCGATAACCTGCATCACATTGTCGAGGCGGTTTTCAAGGCATTTGCCCGCGCACTCGACGAAGCGACCCAGTTTGACTCCAGGGTCGAGGGCGTTCTCTCCTCAAAAGGTACGCTCGAGTAGGGATTGCTGATGATCACAATCATTGATTATGAAATGGGTAACCTGCGCAGTGTCGAGAAAGCTTTTGAAAAGCTCGGACACGCCACCAGGATCAGCAGCAGCCCCGAGGATCTCCTGACAACAGACAAGATCGTGCTGCCCGGAGTCGGCGCTTTTCGCGATTGCATCAACAACCTGCGCGCCGGTGGTTTTGTCGAACCGTTGATGCGACACGTTGAGTCCGGCAAGCCTCTACTCGGTATCTGTGTCGGTATGCAGATGCTTTTTGACGAGAGCGAAGAATTCGGTTGTCATCAGGGGTTGGGCCTGGTGTCTGGGAAGGTGGTTCGTTTCCCGGCCGGGATGGAGGAGGGCGGCGAGCGGCTCAAGGTCCCGCATATGGGCTGGAATAATATTCTCATAAGGCAACCGGCGCCGATTTTCAAAGATACGGCCGACGGCAGCTTTGTCTATTTCGTACATTCCTACTACTGTTCGGCGAATAACCAGTCCGATGTGGCGGCGACCTGTCGCTACGGTGATGTTGAATTCTGTGCGTCCGTATGGCGCGACAACCTCATGGCGACCCAGTTCCATCCGGAAAAGAGCCAGGCAGTGGGCCTGGAGATTTTTAATAATTTCGGAAAGTTATGAACTAACATTTTGCCACAAAGTGCCAAGGCAAGAAGAATCCTTGGGATTGTTCAGCCTGGTTTTCCTCAGAGCCTTGGAGCCTTGCTGGCCGGTTTGGAAGGTTTTAGATGATTGTTATCCCCGCGATTGATCTGAAAGAAGGCAAATGCGTCCGGCTGGAACAGGGGCTGATGGAGAAGGATACCGTCTACTCCGACAATCCGGCGGAGATGGCGCGTCACTGGCAGGACGAAGGGGGAGAACTGTTGCATCTGGTCGACCTTGACGGTGCCTTTGCCGGCGTGCCGAAAAACCGGGAGGCGATCCAGGCGATCGTTGCCGCCGTCGATATACCCACGGAATTGGGTGGTGGCATTCGCGACCTGAAGACGATCGAAGCTTACCTGAGCCTTGGTGTCGATCGCGTTATCCTCGGTACCGTGGCAAAAGAGAACCCGGCCCTGGTCGCTGATGCCTGCCTGAGATTTCCCGGCCGGATCGTGGTTGGTATCGATGCCAAAGGCGGACTTGTGGCTGTGCGTGGTTGGGCTGAAATGACGGAAAAGAAGGCGATCGACCTGGCACGGGAAATGGAAGGTCTCGGTGTGGTGGCGATCATCTATACCGATATTGCCCGCGACGGCATGATGCAGGGGCCGAATCTCGAGGCAACCGCTGCCCTGGCCGAAGCCATCTCGATACCGGTCATTGCTTCCGGTGGCGTCTCGAGCCTGGATGATATCCGCAACCTGATGCGGATCGAAGCCTCCGGAATTGAAGGCGTGATCACGGGCAAGGCGATCTATAACGGGGCATTGAATCTGCGTGAAGCGGTCGAATTGACTAAGGGCAACAGGTAGTCACGGAGACACGGAGAAACCCGGTGGCAGGGGAAAATTTTTTACGCTAAAAGGTTGACTGGTAACTATTCAGCACGTCAGCGAGTGCCCGTGGGCTGCAGCCATTGCCCGCGTCCAACGTTGTCACTCAACTTCCCGCAGGCAACAGCTGCAGCCCACGGGCTGTGCCGTTGAGTATTGGAGCTGAATAGTTACAATCGCTGAATTATTTGGAATGATATTTTTGGTAGAATTCGGCACGACGGACTGTTGACGTTAAGAGAGAACTTCGGATGTACATTAAGCCCTTGTCTAGTCTCTGTGCCTGTGTCTCTATGGCAGAATTTGGGGTCATACAAGAGAATGTTAACAAAACGAATCATCCCCTGTCTTGATGTCAAGGACGGTCGTGTCGTAAAGGGCGTGCAGTTTCTCGAGCTGCGCGATGCCGGTGACCCGGTGGAAGCGGCTGAGGCCTACTGCGCCCAGGGCGCTGACGAGTTGACCTTTCTTGATATCACAGCATCAAGCGACAAGCGTGGCATCATACTGGAAGTGGTTGCCAAGACCGCCGAACGGGTCTTCATGCCGCTCACTGTAGGTGGCGGGGTTCGCGAAACGGCCGATATCCGCAACCTGCTCAATGCCGGTGCCGACAAGGTGTCAATCAACACTGCGGCCGTACATCGGCCTGAATTTGTCCGCGAAGCAGCCGAACGCTTCGGCTCCCAGTGCATTGTGGTCGCCATTGATGCGCGTCGGGTGCCGGCAAGCGAGCCGTTGGCATGGGAAGTTTATACCCACGGCGGCCGTAATCCGACCGGTATCGATGTTCTGGAATGGGCCGAGCGCATGGCCTTGTTCGGTGCTGGCGAGATTCTGCTGACCTCGATGGATTGCGACGGCACCAGGGACGGTTACGATATCCCCCTGACACGTGCGGTCAGCGACCGTGTCCCGATCCCGGTGATCGCCTCCGGCGGCGTCGGCAGCCTTGCGCATATCCGCGAAGGCCTGGTTGAAGGCGGTGCAAGTGCGGCCCTGGCGGCCAGCATTTTTCACTTTCGTGAATACACGATCGGGGAATGCAAGGAATACCTGCGTGAACATGGTGTGCCGGTACGTCTTTGAGGTTTTTCAAAGATAGGTTTTTAGCCAGGCGCAAAGACATGAAGAAATAAGTCCAGAGTTCTCTTGGTTGCTTTGTGCTTTGTGGCTTGGTGGCATTTTTAGGTTATCAGAGGTTGGACCGATGAAAAACGACAATGAAATCCTGACCGCTATTTACCAGATCATCCAGGAGCGCAGGCAGAGTCCTTCGGAAAAGTCTTACGTTGCTTCACTCTATGCCAAGGGGCTTGACAAAATTCTCAGCAAGATCGGAGAAGAGGCCACGGAAGTCGCCATTGCCGGCAAGGGCGGTCAGAAGGATGAAGTCGTCAGCGAGGTGGCCGATCTCTGGTTCCACACGCTGGTTCTGCTCAGCTATTACGATTTGCCTCCGGAGCGGATTTACGCAGAATTGCAGCGCCGTTTCGGCACTTCAGGTCTGGAAGAAAAAGCCCTCAGGACAAGTTGAAGCACTCAATGAAGTACGGTTCTGTAGTCCTCTTAAACTCTAATAAAAGTTCACCACAGGCTCAGAGGGCGTAGAGAAAGATATAATAAGGTCTTCCAGGTTTTTTAAGTACAAGCTTTTGTTTTGTTTCTTCGCCGATGATTTAAGGAGTTTGTAGAAGATGAGTATCCAGGACCGATTGCTCGAAGCTATGAAGGTAGCGATGAAAGCCAAGGACAACCTGCGGCTGAGTACGATTCGCATGGCCCGCACAGCTTTGAAGAACGCCGAAATTGAAGCGCGTCAGGAACTTGATGCTGATGCGGCAATTAAAATACTTTCCACTCTGGTCAAGCAGCGGCGCGAAGCGGCCGATGCTTTTCGTGCGACCCGTCCGGAATTGGCTGAGAAAGAGGAACTGGAGCTGGCGGTTTTGCAGGAGTTCCTTCCGGCCCAGTTCAGCGTGGCTGAACTGGAGGCGTTAGTGGCCAAGGCAATCGCCGCGTGCGGTGCCAGTTCGATCAAGGATATGGGTGCGGTTATGAAGCTGGTCACACCACAGACCACCGGCCGCGCTGACGGAAAACTGGTCAGTGAACTGGTGCGCAAGCTGCTGGCAGGGTAGAGGGAGGCCGGACTCAAAAATGAACGGCATCGATATTGCCATACTCGTCATCCTCTGTGGCTTTTTGTTGAAGGGGTTGATGCGCGGCCTGTTCAAGGAAGTCTGTTCTTTGGCAGGCCTTTTTGTCGGCGCGTTTCTGGCATTCCGTTATCATGGACCCCTGGCAGACGCCCTCCTGAAGTCCGTGGATCTGCCTGCCCAGGTTGCCGTGGCCATCACTTTTACTGTCCTTTTCCTGGCGACCATGATCTTTTTTTTGGTGCTCGGTTTTCTTTTGTCACGCTTTGTGAAGCTTCTTTTCCTCGGTGGCTTCAATCGCATGATCGGTGGGCTGTTCGGCCTGTTCCAAGGGGTTTTGTTGTTGGCAGTGGTGGTCTTTGCCCTATCGCTGCGGCCTCTGCCCTGGGGGATGGACAAGGTCATGGCAGAGGCTTACCTGACGCCACCTTTTGTTGACCTGGGTAGTGCGATTATGGAGGGGAGCCAGCGGATACTGAAATGACGTTAGAGACTCCGGGTTCTTCAAACATGGCAACAGCAGATAGCCTGGTTCAACTCGAATTTGCCAAGGTTGTCGATCTGGTGATTGGCAAGACCCAGACCCCCTATGGCCGCTCTCTGGCCGCTGCGCTTAAGCCTTTTAATGAACCTACTCAGATTGAAGAAGCCTTGCAGGAGGCCGCCGAGGCCGGTCTGCTCCTTCAGAAATGTGGACCCCTGCCGCTCGGCTCCAGCATAGATTTGTTGCCACACCTGGCTCGGTTGCAGACCGAAGGGTTCAGGCTGGAAGCCGAGGTGCTCCGTGATGTTCAGGCTGCTCTTGAGGCTGCTGCGGCGTGCCGTCAACAGTTGTTGAGCGGTGAAGACTGTCCCCGCCTGCAGTTGTTTGCCAGGCAATTGACATTATTGCCGGTTCTGGCTGCCGAAATTAGGCGCAGTATTGGCCCGCGTGCGGAAATTCTTGATTCAGCATCGACTGAACTGGCTGACCTGCGTGACGGTCTTAAAGATGAGCGCAACCGGGTCAAACGCCAGCTCGAGCGGCTGTTGCAGGATGAAAGACTTCAGGGGGTTTTCCAGGAATCGCTGATTACCGACCGCAACGGTCGCTATGTTTTGCCGGTGCGTGCCGACCACGGTGGCCGACTGAAAGGTTTTGTCCATGACGTGTCCGCCAGTGGCCAGACGCTCTATGTCGAGCCGGCGGTTAGCCTGGAAAGCAACAATCGTGTCCAGACACTGTTGCACAGGATTGAGCGTGAAGAAGAACGAATCCTGGCATACCTGACTGCCGGTGTCCGCGAAGTTAGACGGCCTCTGTCAGACAATCAGGCAATCCTGGCCCGCTTTGATCTGCGCCAGGCCATAGCCCGATTGACCGTCGACCTCGATGGTGTCGTCCCCACGCTGGCAGAGGAACCGTCTCTGGCCCTGCTTGATGCTCGCCATCCTTTGCTGGTTGTGGCAGAGCGGGCCAAGGCCGGGGCCTTGTCGGTGGTGCCGATTGATCTGCGTCTGCCGGAAGGATGTCAGACCCTGATCATCAGCGGGCCGAACACCGGTGGTAAAACGGTAGCCTTGAAGACGGCGGGCCTGCTGGTGTTGATGGTGCGCGCCGGCTTGCCGGTTCCCTGTGCTCCGGGCAGCCGGCTTTTCCCCTTTGCCCCGGTGATGGCGGATATCGGCGATGAGCAGAGCATCGAACAGAGTCTTTCCACTTTTTCCGGGCACTTGCTGCGTTTGCGCAATATTCTGGAAAGGGCAGACCGTGAAACGCTGGTACTGATGGACGAGTTGGGAACCGGTACCGACCCTGGTGAAGGCTCGGCTCTGGCATTGGCTGCGGTCGACAGTCTGCGCGCTAAGGGTGCGCGTATCCTGGCGACTACGCACCTGCATGTCGTCAAAGGCTATGCGCAGCTCGAATCTCAGGTGGAAAACGCTGCGGTAGAGTTTGACACGCAAAGTCTGCAACCGACTTATCGCCTTCATTATGGTATTCCCGGAGCCAGTCATGCATTTACCATCGCCAGGCGCATAGGTTTGCCGGAAGAGGTCTTGATTGCTGCAGAGAACTATCTGGGGCAGGGCGAACGCGAAGGGGTCGCGATCATTGAGCGGCTGCAGACACTGCGCGCATCCCTTGATGATGAGTTGCATGAGGCTCAAAGATTACGTTCTTCTGCCGAGGAGGAGGGGCGCCGAATGCATGTCGAGCGGCAGGCGCTGGAGTCGCAACATCAGATGATCCTCGACAAGGCGCGACAGCAGGGGGTACGGATGCTTGCTGACGCGGAAGAGAAACTTCAGGCAATATTCCGCCAGGTCCCGGAAGGATCGGTACAGTCCAGGCAGCGCGCGGTTTTGACCGGAGCAGTCAGATCGCTGCAAGAGACGTTACCAGGACCTTTGCCACGCGGGCCTGAGCAGATACCTGAAGAGATCGCTTTGCGGGAAAAGCTTTATGTGCCGGAGCTGGGGGTTGAAGCAGAAGTCACTCGCATCGATGGCGATCGCATCGAATTGCTGGCTGGTGGCAAGAAGTTGCGTCAACCCCGCTCGGCGCTGCGCCAGTTCCAGCCCCGCCGTTATGCAGACCATAAGAGGCCGGCGGCAAGGATTCGCGACCGCGTCGAGCGCAACGCGTTTCTGCCGCGCCTGATCCTGGTCGGTAAGCGGGTTGAGGATGCGCAGGGGTTGCTTGGCCGGTTTCTTGATGAAGCGTTGCTCCATGGTGAGCAGCAGCTGGAAGTTGTTCACGGTGCAGGCCAGGGCATTTTGCGCAAGGCGGTCCGGGAGTTCCTCGCTGACAGGGGAGAGGTGGCTTCGTTTCAGGCGGCAGGTGCTGAACAAGGTGGTGATAATGTCACGCTTGTGGAGTTGAGACACTGATGGGCCGCATAGCCGACGATAAAATCGAGGAAATCCGCGACCGCAGCGATATTGTCGAGGTGGTTTCCGGCTATCTGCCCCTCAAGCGCTCCGGTGTTAACCATCAGGGCCTCTGCCCCTTTCACCAGGAAAAAAGCCCCTCGTTTAATGTCAATTCAGCACGGCAGATTTTTCACTGTTTTGGCTGTGGTGTCGGCGGGAATGTTTTCTCTTTCCTGATGCGGATGGAGGGGTTGAGCTTTCCGGATGCCGTCAGACACCTTGGAGAGAAGGTCGGTATTGAAGTTGAGGAAGAAGCCATCTCACCCACGGAAGTCCGCCGCCGCGAGGAGCGGGAGCGGTTGCTGCGGATCAACGAAGTTGCCGGGGCCTTTTATCATCAAATACTTTTGGAGGATGAACCCGGGGTCTCCGGGCGACGCTATTTGCGCCAGCGGGGGTATGAAGGAGAAACCGTTCGAGCCTTTCAGCTTGGCTTTGCACCGGAGAGTCGTGGCGTTCTGGAAAGGCACCTGGCCGAGAAGCAGTTCTCAATTGACGATGTCCGACAATCGGGGCTGGTCCGCCCTGATAAACAGGGCCGGGGCCATTACGAACTGTTCCGCAACCGCCTGCTCTTCCCGATTCACGATTTGCAAGGTAAAATTGTGGCTTTCGGCGGACGTGTTTTGGATGTTAGTTTGCCAAAATATATCAACTCCCCCGAAACTGCGGTCTATCACAAGGGCCAGACGCTTTATGGACTTTACCAGGCGCGTGATGCCATGCGCCACAGCGGCGAAGCTTTGGTTGTCGAGGGCTATTTTGATGTGCTGGCATTACACCGAGCCGGTTTCGCCGGCGCGGTGGCAACCTGCGGCACGGCTCTGACCTCTGATCATGCTAAACTGCTCAAAAGGTATGCAGATAAGATTTTACTGATTTTCGATGAAGATGCTGCCGGTCGACAGGCTACTTTTCGTGCTATGGATGCCCTGTTGCCGGTCGGTCTGGCCGTCAGTGTGGTCGCTATGCCCGCAGGGGAAGATCCCGATTCTTTGCTGAAGGCCGAGGGTGAAGATGGCTTCCGCAATTGTCTGGATGCTGCGCGCCCGGTTCTGGAGGTTTTCATTGAGGATCAGTTGCGCGTCAATGACCAGAGTGTTGAAGGCCGCGCACGGGCTGCTGAACAGGCTCTTGAGCGGATTCGTCGTTTGCCTGGAGATCTGGAACGCAGCCTTTATCTACAGCGGCTGGCTGACTTGACCGGCCTTGACATCGGGCTGTTGAAGTCGAAAGCAAGTGGTGGCAGTTTAGTGCAACCAAAGCCACATCGCTCTGCAGTTCAATCTGCTCCGGCACGGCGGGACTTGACAGAGACAGGACAAACAGAGAAATACCTGCTACGCTTAATGCTTGTGGATGATCAACAGCGTCGCCGGGTTCGTGAAGAGGGTACGGAAAGACTCTTTCTCAATGGCCTTTTCCGTGGCTTGGCAGATTATCTGCTGGGTTGTGAAGTGGGTGATGGCCGATTACCTGAGGACCTGTTCGATGCTTCGCTCGACGAAGCCCAGCAATCGCTTCTGGCCAGCCTGAAGTTTCAGGAAGATCAGGGCTGGGCTGACAACCCTGAAAAGATCTTTGCTGATTGCCATGTGGCCGTCAGTCATTTCGTGCTGAAGCAGCGGCGGAAGGAGATTGATCGGCTCGAGGAAGAGGCTCAGCACAACAATGATGAAGCCGCTCTTATGAAATGTCAGCGCGAGCGAATGGAAATCAATCAGAAACTCAAAAAAAAGCTTTGAAAAATAGAAACTTGCCTATACAATCTCAATCTTGTCTAAAAAATGCTTGTCAATAATTTGAGCGGGCACCCTTGAGGGGAATATAGATGGCCAAAAAGACCAGTATCGAAGAAGTCCAGCAGTTGATAGACCTCGGCAAGGAAAAAGGTTATCTCACCTATGATGAGGTCAACGATATTCTGCCTGCCGATATGGTTTCTTCCGAACAGATCGATGATGTCATGAGCATGTTCGGAGAAATGGATATCGAAGTGGTTGATTCGGAGCAGAAAACCGCGGCGGGCAAGGAAAAGCTGCAGGATTCCTCCAACAGCGACGATAGCGAAGAAGAGGCGGAGTTTGACACTGATGTCATGGGGCGCACCAGCGATCCTGTGCGCATGTATCTGCGCGAGATGGGCCAGGTCTCATTGCTGACCCGTGAGGGCGAAGTTGAAATCGCTAAACGGATTGAGGAAGGTGAAGCGCTGGTCGCGCGGGTGATCGTCAAGACTCCGATCGCATTTATGGAAGTCGTCAACCTCGGAGAAAGGCACCAAAAGGGACAGATAAGTATTGCCGAAATCACCAAGGACTATGATGAGGAAGAGGGTGCCGAGGCAGAAGAGCGGCATCGGGCACGCGTGGTCGCCCTGATCGGAGAGCTCAAGATTCGTTACGAGCGTTTCATGGCACTGCGTGATGAAGCGGCTGGCGCAACCAAGGCGTTACGCAAGCCCCTTGATAAAGAGATGGAAACGCTCAAGGTTGAAATGGGCGATCTGATGTTTCAGATCCGTCTCAAAGATTACCAGATCGCCAAAATTGTTGATCGTCTCAAGGAATTGGCTAAGCAGGTCAAAAAAGCCAAGGAAGAGATCAAGGCCTGCGAAGAAGCTCTGGGCCGCCCTTATGCTGAGATCAGCAAAATGATGCGTCGGATGCGCAAGAGCGAAAAAGACGCGCGTGCCGTGGCCGAGGAACTCGACCGTCCGATGGACACCCTTTTGGTTGTCGAAAAGCGTTTGAAGGGCACCGATCGTAAGTTCACCAAGGTTGAAGAAGAATCCGGCTTTGCTCCTGAAGAGCTGCTCGAGTCTCTCAAGGAAGTCAATAAGGGAGAATGGCGGGCCAAGCAGGCCAAAACCGAACTGGTTGAAGCAAACCTGCGGCTGGTGGTTTCCATCGCCAAGAAATACACCAATCGAGGTCTGCAATTCCTCGATCTGATTCAGGAAGGGAATATCGGCCTGATGAAGGCTGTCGATAAGTTTGAGTATCAGCGCGGCTATAAGTTCTCGACCTACGCCACATGGTGGATTCGTCAAGCGATTACCCGCGCAATTGCCGATCAGGCACGCACCATACGTATCCCGGTTCACATGATCGAAACAATCAACAAACTGATCCGCACCAGCCGACAGCTGGTCCAGGAAATTGGCCGGGAACCGGTCCCCGAAGAGATCGCAGAGCGCATGGAGCTGCCTCTTGAAAAGGTCCGTCGGGTATTGAAAATTGCCAAGGAACCGATCAGTCTTGAAACGCCTATCGGTGAAGAAGAGGATTCCTCTTTGGGTGATTTCATCGAGGACAAAGGCGCCGTCTCCCCACTCGAGGCAGTCATCAAAGGCAACCTTTCCGACCAGACCGCCAAGGTCCTGGCAACGCTTACGCCTCGTGAGGAGCGGGTTCTGCGCATGCGGTTCGGTATCGGCGAGAAATCCGACCACACCCTTGAAGAGGTCGGTCAGGATTTTGCGGTTACCCGGGAACGAATCCGTCAGATCGAAGCCAAGGCACTACGCAAGTTGCGACACCCGAGTCGAGCCAAGCGGCTGAAGAGTTTTATGGAAACCAACAGCAACAATTAACCCTTTCAGGATGGGAACTCATTTGCAGTGATTTTGTCCAGAAAGAGGCCGGGCACTGGAAAGTGATTGACAGTAAAGATAGTGCAACATACACTTTTGCCATGAACTTATGCGGGCCCATAGCTCAGTTGGAAGAGCCACCGGCTCATAACCGGTCGGTCCCAGGTTCGAACCCTGGTGGGCCCACCACCCGCCTGAAGGCCATGACTAAAATGCACAGGTTACGATAAATATACAAAAATAAAAAGAGTGCAGCCGACATCAAGGTTGCACTCTTTTTACATCAGGGCTCTGAAAACAGATAGGGACTATGGCAGGACAGGGACAACGCATACAGGATTTGGTCGGCCTGGTTCATAAGCTTTATGCTCCCGAGTTGGCTGAAAACTGGGACAATGTCGGTCTGCAGGTCGGCGACCCGGGGGCTCCTCTTGAGCGAGTCATGGTGGCACTTGACCCTTGCCTCTCTGCAGCTCAGGCCGCACGGGACGCTGGTGCCCAGGCGCTGGTCACTCATCATCCACTGCTGTTTCACCCAATCAAACGTTTGACTCCTGAGGATGCCATCGGCCAGGTCCTCTGGATGGCAGTGCGTGACGGCCTGGCGATTATCAGTGCCCATACTAACCTGGATTGCGCCGTCGCTGGTCTTAACAGTTGGCTGGCTGCGAGGCTGGGCGTGCAGCATAGCGCCCCCTTGCAACCGGTAGACGGTGATTACCTCAAACTCATAGTGTTCATTCCTGCAGGGCATGAACAAGGCCTTGCCGAAGCACTCTTTTCGGCAGGTGCCGGACACATTGGCGCCTACGATCAATGCTCTTTCCGCACGCGAGGTGAAGGAACTTTCCGCCCTGGTCAGGGAACAAACCCTTTTCTTGGTGAGATCGGGCAGACAGAAGAGGCCGACGAAGTCCGCTTTGAAACGATCGTTTCCAGGCGTAAGTTGGCACGTGTCCTGGAAAAAATGCACAAGGTTCATCCTTACGAAGAGGTGGCTTACGACCTTGTGCCGTTACAGAATCAGGTGACTGGTGCCGGGTTGGGGCGTATCGGCAGACTGGACCAGGTGACGACCCTGGATGCCTTTGCTGACACTGTCAAGACAGGTCTTGGATGCAGCCATCTCCGCCTTATCGGCCCAGGAAGTCGCCCCGTTCATAAGATTGCCCTCTGTGGCGGCAGCGGTGCTGGACTGTTGCAAACCGCCCATCGCCAGGGCGCCGATGTTCTGGTTACCGGTGATGTCAAGTACCATGATGCCCGCCAGGCGGAAGAGCTTGGCATTGCTTTGATTGATGCCGGGCATTTTGCCACGGAAAGACTGATGATTGAACAGGTGGCAATCTCATTACAGGAGGCTGCCCGTCATCGTCATTGGGAGATTGTTTTTGAAGCCTATACCGGAGAACACGATCCGTTCCGGTTATACTGAAGAAAGCTCGACTGCTTCTCAGGCAGTCGATACAAAGAAATTGTTGACAAGGGAGGCGTTTATCGTGCAGAAGCAGTTGCAGTTACTGCGAGATTTGCAGGCGTTGGATACGGAAAAGAAGATTGTCGAGAACGACCGACAGTCCAGACTCAATGAGCAGCAGATTTTTAAGACTGGAATTGATCGACTTCAACAGATGGTCGACAGTCTGGCCGGTGAAATTAATGTTCTTGAAGCTGAAAAAGCCGAACTGAGCAATGCCATGGCCCTCGAACGGGAAAATGTTGTGCGTTCGGAAGGTCGGCTCCCACAGATCAAAACGCAGAAAGAATACGTGGCGGTGCTCAAGGAGGTCGATACGGCCAACAAGCTTGCCAAGGAACTTCAGGTTAAGATTGACGCCAAAATTGATATACTGACATCTCTTTTGGCCGACAAAGCTGAGAAGGATGCTGAGTTGGCGTCGAACATTGAACAGGCTGATAAGCGTTGTACCGAGATCGACGCTTCCCTGGTTGCTGTGCATAAGCAGCTTGCAGAGATGGACAGTCAGCGCGAAGCTCTGCTGGAAGAGTTGCCGAAGAGTCTGCGCAAGCGTTACGGGCTTCTGATGTCCCGGCGCGCCGGTGTGGCTATCGTCGAGGCACGTGGCGGGGCTTGTCTTGGCTGTCACATGCATTTGCCGCCACAGACCTTTAACAGCCTTTTTGTCGTCAATGAAATCCAGACCTGTCCGCATTGCAATCGTCTGCTCTTCGTGACAGCAACGGACTGATTGGCTGGCAATCTGGTAATCTGACGTGGTTGGAGACGACCAGACGATCGCCGCCCGCCTTCGCCAAGGCTACGGCGGACAGGCCCGCCCCGTTTACCGGGCAACGGGCTTGCCCGCCGAAGCAACCCGCAGGGTTGCGAAGGTGGGGGGAGGAAAGTCCGGGCTCCACAGGGCAGGATGGTCCTTAACGGGGACCGGGGGCGACCCCAGGGAAAGTGCCACAGAGAGAAGACCGCCTGCCGAAGCCCTGGCGAAGGCAGGTAAGGGTGAAAGGGTGAGGTAAGAGCTCACCAGTGCCGGCGGTGACGTCGGCAGCTCGGTAAACCCCATCCGGAGCAAGGCCAAATAGGGGAGTGTTTGAGGACGGCCCGTCCGAAACTCCCGGGTCAGGCTGCTTGAGGCCGTCGGCAACGACGGTCCTAGAGGAATGATCGTCGCCACGTTGCGGGTAACTGCTGCGGGGAACAGAACCCGGCTTACGGTTTTCTCCAACCACATTTAATTGCGGCACCTGGCTGATTGCCCGGTGCCGCTTCTTACTCCACTTATGACCAGGCATCTTGACATCAATGCGGCCGACTGGTCGGCGCTCCTGCAAAGAATCAACCTCGAGATTGCCACGCTCAGCGAAGTTGAGCGTGCATGGCTCAAAGAGCGGCTTGCAGTGATAGCAGCAACCCAGCTTGCTCTCGATGAGCTCTTCAGCAAGGTTGGCGGGGCTGAATCATGTGCCGGATGTGATGGCGCTTGCTGTGGCTGCGGCCGGCATCATCTCACCCTGACCAACCTGCTTGCTTACCTGCTTGAGGGGCAAGAACCTCCCGCTCCTGATTTCAACAGGACCTGCCCCTACCTTGGGGATCAGGGCTGCCGTTTGCCGGTTGACCGACGTCCTTACAACTGCATCACCTTCTTCTGCGAGATTCTGGATGAGCGCTTAAGCTCTGCCGATCGCGAACGGCTACTTAATCTGGATCGGCAACTGCGTCGTGAATACCAGCTCGTTGCTGAACGCTATCCCGTCGCCAGCTTGCGTGGCCTCTGGATTGCGCTGGAACGGGCTGGCGGCGACCAATTGCTGCGCTCATCAGGTCAAGACGTGGTAGAGTAATATTTTAGTTTCTGTGAAGGATTCTGTTATGAAAATCAGTTTCAAGAAAACCAATGGTCCCCTTGATGATCTGATCGATGAAATTCTGTCGCTGGCTGAAGTGCATTACCCGGAAATAATCCGTGATATGGTGATCAGCGCCTTGAAGACCGGCCAGGAAAACAATTATCTCGCTGACCTCAAGATGCTGCGGGCAACCATGAAGGAGATGCGCTACACCAGCAAAATGTTCAGCCCTTACCGTGAGCGCAAGAAGGTCACGATCTTTGGTTCGGCCCGCATCGGTGCAAGCGAAGCGATTTACCAGAAATGTGTAACCTTTTCCCGACAACTGGTGCGGCTTGGTTATATGGTGATCACGGGTGGCGGCCCAGGCATCATGCATGCCGGCAACGAAGGCGCCGGCGCCGAGAACTCCTTTGCCGTGAACATCCGCCTGCCTTTTGAACAGGGGACCAACCCGGTGATGGCAAACAGTGGCCATTCCATTACTTACCAATACTTTTTTACCCGGAAAGTGGCCTTCCTCAAGGAAGCTGACGCGGTTGCACTCTTTCCTGGCGGTTTCGGCACCATGGATGAGGCGATGGAAACCCTGACCATGATGCAGACCGGCAAAAATTCGCCGATTCCACTGGTTTTGATCGACGATGACGATGGCAGCTACTGGGAGCCATGGCTTGGTTTCATGAAAGAGGTCATGCTCAGGAAAGGCTTGATCTCAGGAGAAGATTTCAGCCTCTTCACCATCACCCGCGACCCCCACGAGGCGGCTCAGATCATCCACGACTTCTATCGTATTTATCACTCCAGTCGATGGGTGGGTTCCACTTTCGTCATTCGCCTTAACAAGCTGTTGAGCCCGGATAATCTGGCAACACTGGAAGAGGAGTTCAATGAAATTATCGAGCCGGGCAACCACCTGGAATTGACCAGTGCATTGCCGGAAGAGCAGGATCAACCCGACCTCATAGATCTGCCCCGCCTGGTGTTTAAGTTCAACCGGCGCAATTATGGCCTGCTCGAGGCATTTCTGCGGAGGATTAATTCATTCTTTTAAAAGATTTGTGGAAAAAACAGAGACCTTGCAACTATAGGCTGGTCGGCTTAACGTGCCCTGGCTCAAGAGCGTTTATTGTGCTGTCTTTACTTTTTGATATAATTACCCAGTATTCCTCTTCAGGGCCATTTGTCGGACGTGTGCGCTCCAAGCGGCGGACTTCGGGTCTTTAAGGCTTATCTACCCATTCCCTTCGCGACTCCAGGGTATGCTCATGCAGCAGCAAGGCAAACATATGGGTAAACTGGCCGTCGTTTTGTCGGCAGCCGTTTTCCTGTTCGCCAGCATGACAGAGGTCTGCGCCACGCAGTATGTGACAATCGGAACCGGTGGCGTTACAGGTGTTTACTACCCGACAGGAGGAGCGATCGCCAAGATGGTCAATAAGAAGCGTAAAGAAAACAACTTGCGCGCAGTTGTCGAGCCGACCAGCGGTTCAGTCTTCAATGTGAATGCCGTTATGACTGGCGATCTTGATTTCGGAGTTGTACAGTCAGATATCCAATACCAGGCCTTGAACGGTGCAGCAGAATGGAAAGGAACGCCGCAGACGAACTTGCGTGCAGTCTTCTCGATCCACCCCGAGACAATTACTCTGGTGGCGGCAATGGATAGTGGCATCACGAGCGTTGCTGATCTCAGAGGTCGGCGTGTCAACATCGGTGAAGAGGGCTCCGGACAGCGAGGCAACGCTCTTGCACTGTTGAAAGCCGCAGGGATAGATTATAAAACAGATCTTACTGCCGTGGGGATCAGGGCTGATGAATCTGCAGCGATGCTTCAGAAGGGACGAATTGAGGCCTTTTTCTATACAGTCGGTCATCCGAATGGTTCAATAAGAGAGGCCGTTGCCGGTAAGCGGAAAGTGCGTTTTGTGCCGATTGACAACGAGATTGTCGATAAACTGGTCGCCAAATCACCTTACTACACTCCCGAGGTGATTCCGGTAGCAACGTATCCGGGGGTCGTCAACCAGGAAGATGTCCCTACTTTTGGTGTCGTGGCGACTTTGGTCACCTCGACCGATGTCTCTGCTGATGTCGTCTACATTATAACCAAGGCGGTTTTTGAAAATTTTGATGAATTCAAAAAGCTTCACCCTGCGTACAGCACATTGTCCAGAAAAAGTATGCTGCAGGGACTCAGCGCACCCCTGCATCCTGGTGCCATAAAGTACTACAAAGAAGTCGGCCTGCAGTAATCAGTTCGCGGCTTCATGCATGTACTGCCTTACCGAAAGCGCCGAGAGCCGCTTCCTTGAATGCTTCGCTCAGAGTCGGGTGGGCGTGCATGGTCAGGGCGACATCTTCGATACTGCCATCAAAGGCCATGACGGTGACCGCCTCGCTGATCAACTCAGAAGCACAGGGGCCGATGATATGCACACCGAGAATCCGTCCGCTTTCCGGGTTGGCCAGCACCTTGACGAAACCGTCAACGTTGTCCATGGCGCGGGCGCGGCCACTGGCCATGAAGGGGAAACGACCAACCTTATAGGGCGTCTCCCGTGATTTAAGCTGCTCTTCGGTTGCGCCGACGGATGCAACTTCAGGGTGAGTGTAGACAACCCCGGGAATCAGGTTGTAATTGACGGCAGGTTTTTCTCCTGCCAGTCGTTCAACGAACACGACCCCTTCATCCATGGCCTTGTGAGCCAGCATCGGGCCGTTGATCAGGTCGCCAATCGCAAAGATGTTCGGCACGCTGGTCTGGTAATTGTCATCGACAACGATGCGGCCTGTTTCGTTCAGTTTAATCTTCGCTTCATCAATTCCGATTCCGTCAATACTTGGTTTGCGTCCGACGGCAACCAGGACCTTGTCGCAGGTTAAATCCTGTGCAAACTTGCCTTCAAGCTTGAGGACAACACCTTTGCCGGTCTGTTCCATTCCGGCGACCCTGGTCCCGGCATGAATTGTCATCCCCTGCTTCTGCAGGCTTTTCAGCAGGGCCGCCGTGACCTCCTGATCAGTGCTGGGCAGCATCTGCTCAAGCATCTCGACAACGGTAACTTTGGCACCGAGCCGCAGCCAGACGGAGCCAAGCTCCAGTCCAATGTAACCGCCGCCGATGACCACCAGGTGCTCGGGGACGACCGCATACTCGAGTGCATCGCGGGCCTGTCCGACGCGTTCACCATCCTGCGGTAAGCCGGGTATGTCAATGGCAACGCTGCCCGTGGCCAGTAGCACGCGTTTTCCCTGGACTGTCTGTTCACCCTCAGCGGTTGATGCAACGACCTGCAATGGACCCTCTGCTGCAATCGGGCCAAGACGACCAGTGCCTGTAATCAGGGTAATCTGGTACTTTTTGAATAGACTGGCAATGCCGCGGGTCAGGCGCGTGACGACGTCATCCTTGCGCTTCATCATTGTGTTGAGGTCGAGAGAAGGATGTTCTATCACGATGCCGTGCCCGGCAAATTTGTCGCGAGCCTGAAAGAAAAGTTCACTTGAGTCCAGCAATGCCTTGCTCGGAATACATCCTTCGTTGAGACAGGTGCCGCCGAGAGCCTTGCGCTTTTCGATGACGGCAACGGTAGAACCGAGCTGGGCAGCACGAATCGCAGCAACGTAGCCGCCAGGGCCGCCGCCAATGATGATCAAGTCGTATGTCTCACTCATTTAACACTCCTGAAAGCAAGAGGTGCGAGGCGCGAAACGCTTAAGGCAGGGCTCCGAGTCATCGACGTGCAATGTTTGTTCATGACCATGGTCTTGACGTGTCTTCTGTTTCGCCTCGTACATCGATCGTTAGAGCTCCAGAAAAAGTTCCGAAGGGTCTTCAATATACTCTTTGATCAGTTTGAGAAAGCCGACGGCCTCGCGGCCGTCGATGAGGCGATGATCGTAGCTTAAGGCCAGGTTCATGATCGGACGAATGACGATTTCGCCATCTCTGACGACCGGGCGGTCCTGAATCGCGTGCATGCCAAGCACCCCGCATTGCGGTGGATTGATAATCGGCGTGCTCAGCAGTGAACCGTAGACGCCGCCGTTAGTGATGGTGAAGGTGCCACCATCGAGATCAGCCAGCGTCAGTTTGCGGGCATTGGCCTTGGCGGCGAGATCGGCAATCTGCTGTTCGATTTCGGCAAAGGTCAGCTGGTCGGCATCGCGCAGGACCGGGACGACCAGCCCGCGATCTGTCCCGACAGCGATGCCGATGTCATAATAGTGGTGGTAGATGATGTCGGTGCCGTCGATCCGTGCATTGACTGCGGGAAATTCCTTGAGGGCTTCGATGCTGGCTTTGACGAAAAACGACATCATGCCGAGCTTGATGCCGTGCTTCTTTGAGAATTGCTCCTGATGCCGTCTGCGTATTTTTTTGACCCACGACATGTCTGCTTCATTGAACGTAGTCAGCATGGCGGTCTGTTGGCGGGCCTGAAGCAGGCGTGCAGCAATGCGCTGCCGAATCGGCGTCATAACCTGACGGGTGACTGGCCTGCCATCGACAGCGGTCCCGGCTTCCTCCACCGCAGCGAGCTGTATCTCCTCAGCCTTGACCGGCGCAGGCGAGGCCTGCTTGTGGGCGAGGACATCATCCAGGATGACCCTGCCTGCCCGCCCACTTCCGGAGATATCCCCTGGCGTGACGCTGAGTGCTTCCGCTCTTTGGCGGGCGGCGGGATTCACCGGCGGATGAGATGTCTGTACTTTCTTGACCGTCTTCGCGGCAAGCGGGGGCGAGGTGCTGGGTTTCGGTGCCGTCTCCTGTGGCGAGGGTGCCTGCTCAACCTCACCCTCTTCAAGGGTGGCGATCACCGTCCCGATGGGAACTGTTTGTCCTGTCGGTACGACAATGTGCAGTATCCCTGAGGCTTCCGCAGTCAATTCGACATTGACTTTGTCGGTCTCAAGTTCGCAAATGATTTCATCCCTGGCAACGGCAGCCCCGTCCTCTTTCAGCCAGTTGGCAATCAGTGCTTCGAGAATCGATTCACCGACTTCAGGTATTTTAATGTCCATTATGCCTCCTTGCTGTTCAGGGCTGCGTCAATAATCTGTTGCTGCTCCACATTATGGCGGCGGTGCGAGCCGACAGCGGGCGCAGCGGCAGCGCGACGGCCACAATATTCGGTATCTCTGCCAAGGGCGCGGGCCAGACGGTATTGCAGGTGCGGCCAGGGGCCCATATTCTTCGGTTCTTCCTGGACCCAGGCGATGCGCTTGGCGTTGCTGTAGCGGGCCAATGCTTCCTCCAGCTTTTCCTGGTGCAGCGGATAGAGTTGCTCGATACGCAGCAGGCCGACGTCACGCCTTTTGTCGACTTCAAGTGCTCCCTGGAGCTCATAAAAAATTTTGCCACTGCAAAGGAGCAGTGTCTCGACCTGCTCCGCAGGTGTCGCACAAGGGAGGATCGCCTGAAAAGAGCCTTGACTCAAATCCTCGAGGGTGCTGCTGCAATCCGGAAGACGCAGCAGGCTTTTCGGGGTGAAAACGATCAATGGCCGGCGGTAGGGGAGCTTGCACTGGCGGCACAGGAGATGAAAAAGCTGGGCCGGTGTGCTCGGATAGACGACGTGCATATTATTATCAGCACAGAGATTCATGAAACGTTCGATGCGGGCGTTCGAATGTTCCGGGCCCTGGCCTTCGTAACCGTGCGGCAGAAACAGCACCAACCCGCTGGAGCGGTCCCACTTGGTACCGCTGGTGCCGATGAACTGATCAATGATTACCTGGGCGCCGTTGGCAAAGTCACCAAACTGGGCTTCCCATATGGTCAGACCATGCGGTGTTTCCAATGAATAGCCGTATTCAAAACCCAAAACTGCTGCCTCGGAAAGCATGCTGTCGTAAATCTGGATTGCTGCCTGGCCGCGCTCGAGGAAAGCCAGCGGCACATATAGGTGTCCGGTCTTCTGGTCAACCAGAGTCGAATGACGTTGATTGAATGTACCGCGACGTGAATCCTGGCCCGAAAGTCGCACCGGGACGTTTTCAACCAGCAAAGAGGCAAAAGCAAGAGCTTCAGCATTGGCCCAGTCGATCTCCGCGCCCTTGAGGACGCTCTCTTCGCGCCGCTTGAGCAGACGTGCGATTTTGGGATGCGCATTGAGTCCGGCCGGGAGTTCTGACAGGCGTATAGCCAGCCTTTTGAGAGTTTCTTCGGACACTTTGGTTTCCGGCTCTTCCGGTGTGTATTCACGTTGGATGCCGATCCATTTCGCCTGGAAACCCATATCGGTCTGCGGTTTAGGCACCCCCTTCAAGGCTTCCTCAAGTCGTTTGGTTATCTGGTTTGCACACTCGACAACCACTTGAGAGTCAATGCCTTTTTCAATAAGGTGTGCTGCATATATTTCATGAAGGGGTGGTCTCTGCCGGATTTTTTCATACATGAGTGGCTGGGTAAAGAATGGTTCGTCCCCTTCATTATGGCCATGGCGGCGATAGCAGATGACTTCGACAACGACATCGTCACCGAATTCCTGGCGATATTCCAACGCCAGCCTGGAGGCATAAACGGCGGACTCAGGGTCCTCACCGTTGACGTGGAAGATGGGAATCATGAGCATCTTGGCAACATCGGTCGCGTAGAGGGTTGAGCGTGCATAGGCGGGTGACGTAGTGAAGCCGATCTGGTTGTTAAGAACCAGGTGGATAGTACCGCCCGTCTGGTAACCGTCGATCCGGGAGAGGTTTAGAACTTCCGCGACCAGGCCCTGACCGGCAAAGGCGGCATCACCATGAATCAGTACTGGCAACACCCTCTTTTTGCCGCCGGGGCCGTAAGCGACATGACGCGCCCGACATTTGCCAATCACAACCGGATCAACAGCCTCGAGATGGCTTGGGTTGGCAGCCAGGCTGAGATGAATGTTGTGCCCGGCAGTGAGGGAAAGGTCAGCAGAATAGCCCATATGATACTTCACATCACCCTCGCCGACGAAGGCCAGTTCCAGATTGTCCTGGAATTCTGCGAAGATGTTTTCAAGCGGCTTG
>JBPPMB010000236.1:0-2344 GCA_051305855.1 Desulfuromonadales bacterium | reverse complement strand
GGATCGATACCTTCCTGGGCGCAAGCGCCTTTGGTGTCGTTGGTGCCTCTTCCAAGCCGGACAAGTACGGCAACAAGGTGCTGCGATGCTACCTGCAGAACCAATATGAGGTTGTGCCGGTGAATCCGGTGGAGAAAAAAATTGAGGGGCTTGCCTGTGTAGCCTCAGTCAGTGATTTGCCGGAGAATGTCGACAGCATCTCGATCATCACTCCACCGCAAGTGACTGAAAAGGTGGTCGCCGAGGCGATTGCCAAAGGAATCGGGAACGTCTGGATGCAGCCCGGAGCAGAAAGCGCCAAGGCTGTGGCTGCTTGTGAAGAGGCTGGGATTAACGTTATTGCCGATGGCAGCTGTGTCTTGGTGGTGATGGGCTACCATGAGCATTGAACAGAAGCAAAGCGGGAAATGCAGAAGGCTTGTGGGGCAGGGGCAAAGCCGGGATTGAAGAGAATCAGGAAAAACGGATGTGGCGAAAAGGTCGGTAAACCTGTCGCCTTCCCATAATTACTTAATTAATACAGCTCGTTGTCAGCTTTGTTGTAACAGGATCCGGGAACACAACCTCGTCGGTGGTTATGGGCTACCAAGGGCAAGGTTTTGTGCCCCGGATTTTGCTCATGCCGCAAAGCAGTAATCATCGCTCTCGACACACTCGGTGAGCGCTTCAAGAAACGAAGCCTGCTGCGTGTCAGTAACGACTTCTGTCAGACCATGGCTGACGGCCCAGCTGCTGCCGCAGATAGCACATTCAAACAATTCTTCGTAAAAACCGTCAACGTGCAGGCCTATTTCGCTGTGCTTGAAGCTTTTGCAGATGGGGCATTTCATAATTTTTCCCTTTGTTTTGGAGTCTGGTATGATTCGCTTATACGCTGCTTTGAAATCGCTGATTTCACGCTCCAGCCTGCTGGCTGCAAGCGTCTTCCCAATGTGGTCGAAATTAACTGATAGCGCCGAACAAGCTTAAACATAGACGTTAATATCTCTTTTGGCAAGCATATTTTTTAGAAAATCTATATATAACAGCATGTTATGCTGTTTATCGTTTTGCTGGGTAGACCGACGGTTTAAATTCTGTCGAAAAGTTCTGCCAAGTTCAGCTCAATGTCGTCTATGCATAGAGTAATACCTTGAAATTGTTATTTTTTAACAATTAAACCAGCATTATGTTCCTGTGGCGCAGCTTTCAGGTCAAAGAATTATGAAAAGAAGAAAAGTTATTTTTTCTTGAGGACAGCTGGCTTCCAAACAATGTTTAATCGATCAAAGCCGAGGTTTGAACTGTTTGCCGGCAAAATATGGTCAGCTTGCTGTCCTTTGACTTCATCTGTGCAGAGCGACGCATGGTAAAAAGCAGGGCTGAAATCGGTTGCCCTGAGGAGCAAAGTCTCCGCATTGATTTATTGAAGGTGATCCTGAAGTGAGGCGAGTCTGGTTTTCGTCCGGAAACTGCCCTTTTCCGCAATCTCTGCGTCAATCGGCGGATGTGATTGTGCGGCGTAAAGCACTACGCCTACGCTCAACCCCTTGATTTCCTTGACCTTGCGAAAAATTGCTTGTTTCCATATCGAAAACTGCAGTCGTGCCATTCGGAGTTTCCGGATGGACACTAGTCTAGGACCGTCACCGTCTGGATGACGACCGGCTCTTGCGGTACATTGTCAAAACCGGCGACGCTGGTGGTCGCCTGTTGCTCAATAGTGTAGACCACGTCCATGCCGTCGACCACCTGACCGAACACGGCGTAGCCATACATATCCGCCTTGAGACCGGCGTGGTCGAGATCCTTGTTGTCGGCTGTGTTGATGTAGAACTGGGCTGTGGCGCTGTCGATTTCCCCGGTGCGGCCCATGGCGACGCTGCCGGTCTTGTTCTTCAGCTTGTTGTTTGCCTCGTTGACGATCGGCTCCCGGGCCGGCTTCTCCTGCATGTCCGGGGTCAGCCCGCCGCCCTGGATCATGAAGCCCTTGATGACGCGGTGGAAGATGGTGCCGTCATAGTGACCGGCGTTGGCGTAGGCGATGAAGTTTTCGACACTGACCGGGGCTTTGGCGCGGTCGAGCTCAAGAAAAATCTCGCCGTGGGAGGTCTCGATCTGGATCAGGGGCTTATCACTCATGGTTATTGACCTCGCAGGTGGTGTTCTGCCCGCATGATACTTTACTCTCCGGACAGACTATGGTCGACAGTATGCGGGATGCGACGATGAACTGGCAGGTCTATATCATCCTCTGCTCGGATGACTCTCTCTACACCGGCATCAGTACCGATGTCGAGCGGCGCTTTGCCCGGCACCTTGCCGGAACGGGGGCCAGGTATTTTCGCGGCCACTCACCACGTCG
>JBPPMB010000153.1:0-2083 GCA_051305855.1 Desulfuromonadales bacterium | reverse complement strand
GTGTATTGTCAAGAGTATGTAGTTCATGTTGTCCCCTTTGAAGTAGTTATCCCCGTTTTTTTCAAGAGTGGCACTCTAGCATAATAAGTTTTACGAGAAAAGACAGAATGTTGATGGCGTCGCAAAAATTACCTGCTGGCCTGGAAATTGACGATTCGGGCAAAATCATCGGCTATCAGGCTGGCCCCACCGACCAGGGCGCCATCAACATCAGGCTGGCTCATCAGGCTGCCGATGTTATCCGGTTTGACGCTGCCGCCATAAAGTATGCGTGTCGCCTTTGCCGTTTTCTCGTTGTACAGACTGACCAGCAGTGAGCGGATAAAAGCGTGAGCTTCCTGTGCCTGCTCGTTACTGGCGGTTTTGCCGGTGCCAATCGCCCAGACCGGCTCGTAAGCGACCACGACACCAGCCATCTGTTCTGCGCTGAGATTTTTCAGGCCCAGGCGGATCTGGCGACGCAGAACATCGAACATCTGGTCCGCATCCCGCTCATCCAGGGTCTCGCCTATGCACAGGATGATGCCGAGGCCGCTCTTGGCGAGAGCGTGTGCCTTGCTGTTAATTAATTCGTCGGTTTCGCCGAACAGCTGACGGCGCTCCGAATGACCGATAATGACGTATTGACAGCCGACATCCTTCAACAGGAGCGGGGAGACTTCGCCTGTAAAGGCGCCCTGCGGTTGCGAATAACAGTTCTGCGCTGCGAGCTTGATGTTGCTGCCGGCGATTGCTTCGGCGACCTTGTCCAGGGCAGTAAAGACGGGGGCTACGACGATTTCCACGACCTGATTGTCAGCCACGGCCGGCATGAGTTCTGCGACCAGCCGGCATGACTCAGCCAGGGTCTTATGCAGTTTCCAGTTGCCGGCGATCATTGGTTTGCGCATATGATAAAACTCCTTGGTTCTATTCCGTGACGCGTGACTTGTGACTTATGACTAGCAAAACCAGCCCCCAGCCTCAGGTATTCTGTATTCTGTATTCTGTATTCCGTTTTAACCCCCCGCCCTCATGCATCCGTCAGGGCGGCGAGGCCGGGCAGGGTTTTCCCCTCCAGAAACTCCAGTGATGCGCCGCCGCCGGTTGAAATGTGGGTCATCTGCGATTCTACGCCGGCTTTGATGACCGCAGCGACAGAGTCGCCGCCGCCGACGATCGAGCGGGCCTGCGATTCAGCCAGGGTTGTTGCCACCGCCATGGTGCCGCGGGCGAAGGCATCAAATTCGAAAACCCCCATCGGCCCGTTCCAGATCACCATGCGCGCATTGCGCAGAGCTCTGGTATAGGTAGCAATCGTGGCCGGTCCGATATCCAGTGCCATCCAGTCGGCCGGGAAGTCCGAGTCGCTGCAGATCTTGTGCTTGGCATCGGGGCTGAACTCGGAGGCAACCACATGGTCTTGCGGCAGGAGCAGGGTCACGCCCTTGTCGGCAGCCTTCTGCAGAAGCTTTTTCGCCAGGTCTATGCGGTCTTCCTCGACCAGCGACTTGCCTGTCGGACGGCCCTCGGCGCGCAGGAACGTGTAGGCCATACCTCCGCCGATGATCAAGGTGTCGATTTTTTCGATCAGGTTATCGATGACGGCGATCTTATCGCTGACCTTGGCACCGCCAATGACTGCAACGAACGGATGATCCGGGTCAGCCAGGGCCTGGCCGAGATATTGGATTTCCTTTTCGAGCAGAAAGCCGGCAGCGGCCGGCTGCAGGAAACGAGTCACGCCTACTGTCGAGGCGTGGGCGCGATGAGCCGTGCCAAAGGCGTTGTTCACGTACATGTCGGCATTCTCGGCCAGAGCTTTGGCAAAATCCGCATCGTTTTTAGTCTCACCGGCATGGAAACGCACATTCTCCAGGAGCAGCACGTCGCCATCCGCCATCTGATTGACCAGCTCCGATACCGCCGGTCCGATACAGTCCGGCGCCATTGTGACGGTTTTCCCCAGATACTTGGCCAGACACGGCGCTACTGCAGCGAGGCTGAATCTGGCTTCAGGACCGTTCTTGGGGCGCCCGAGATGGGAGGCCAGGAGCAGGCGTCCGCCATTGTTGACAATGTGTCGGATCGTCGGCATCGACGC
>JBPPMB010000242.1:0-4305 GCA_051305855.1 Desulfuromonadales bacterium | reverse complement strand
CGTGACAGCTGAAGAGCTTGAAAAACGGATCAATACCAGACAGGCAACAATAATCCTGGATATTCGCAGTGCACAACCGGAAGTTTTCGATCTGGAAACGAGCAATTTTTCGCAAGGTCAAGGAAATCAAGAATTTGAACGGAGGCGTAGTCCTTTACGCCGCACAATCAAATGCAGAGATTGCGGAAAAGGGCCGTTTCCGGACGAAAACTAACTATTCAGCCGCATTGCGAGCGGCTGCAAGCCATGAATTCCAGGCTTCCTGATTTTTCTTGATCCATTCCTGAGCATGTCGATCGATATCCTTCTGCGATTTTTCACCCTCTTCCATGAGCGTATTCTGGGCATTGATATCGCCCAGCGGCAGAGTGAATTGTTTAAAGAACTCTTTTGCCGCCGGATTTTCGGCGAGGAACTTTTTGTTGGCGACAATCTGTATATCGGCAACCACGAAGCCTAGATTGATTGGATTGCTGACCGCTCCGGTGATATCACTGGCAGTCAGGCGGTCAACCTGATCTTTCTGCGCCTCAGTCGGCATGATCTCGGGGACGTTAATCCAAACCACGTCTTCACCCGGCTTGAACTTGAAGATAGTCCAGTTCGGTGCCCAGGTGTAGAAAAATACCGGCTTGCCAGAATTGTAGCGAGCCAGGGCATCGGCCATGCTCGCCGAATAGGCAGCCTTGATCGGGTTGATATGTTCATTGAGGTTATAGACATCCAGATGATGGGTAATGGTTTGTTCACACCCCCAACCAGCAGGACATGCGGTCAGGTCGGCCTTGCCGTCGCCATTTGCATCGAAAGCCGCCTTGACTTCCGGGCGTTTGAAGTCATCAAGTGATTTTATATCGAATTTCTCCGCATCCCTTTTTGACACCAGGTAACCTTGCAGACCGCCTGATTTGACGACATATCCAACCTTTTCGCCCTGATCGTAAAAGTTTTTCGGCATCTGCCCTTCATGCACGGGGAACCAGCCGTTGGTCCAGTAATCGACATCGCCCAAAGCCAGCGACTGGTAAAAGAGCGGATTCTGCAATTCCTTAGGATCCTTTACCTTGTAGCCGAGCTCCTTGAGACCGGCACTGACCAACGCTTCCTGGAAGTAACCTGTGTTCCAGGTCGCACGGGCCGGTTTGACCGTAACCCCTTTACCGGGCAATTCCTGGACAGCGAAAGCTGGCAAAGCCAGCGACAGCATTAGCAAAACTAAAAGTAATCTTTTCATGCTTTTCTCCTTTGTACTGATGGGGTGAACGAAACAACAACTATTTTTGAGCAATCCCCTGGGTGATGCGATCAAGCACCATCGCCAGCAGGACTATCGACAGCCCGCCGATGGTTGCCAGGCCGATTTCCAAAGTATTCAGCCCTTGCACCACGGGATTACCCAGTCCGCCGGCACCGATCAGGGCCGCGATGACCACCATTGACAGGGCCATCATGATGGTCTGGTTGAGTCCGGCCATAACCGAGGGCATGGCAAGCGGCAACTGTACCTTGCGCAAGACCTGCCACGGCGTGGCGCCAAAAGCGAGGGCAGCTTCGATCAGTTCCGGATGGACCTGGCGGATACCGAGATTGGTCAGGCGAATGATCGGCGGCAGGGCGAAGACAATGGTTGCCAGGATGCCTGAGACGGTGCCGATGCTGAACAGCATAACCACCGGGATCAGGTAAACAAAGGCCGGGGTTGTCTGCATGGCGTCCAGAAACGGCCGCAGGAGCATCTCAAAACGATCACTGCGCCCCGCCAGAATGCCGAGGGGGATCCCGGCAATAGCGCAAAAGACGACCGAGCAGATGACCATCGCCAGGGTGGTCATGGTTTCTTCCCACAGGCCGAGATAGCCGACCAGCAGGAAGGATAGAACGGTAAATACGGCCATGCGCTTGCCAACATAACGCCAGGCGGCGATAGCAAAGAGCAGAATCACCACAAACGGCGGCAGGGTCGAGAACAGCCATTCCAGGCTTTCCAGGCTGACCTCGACCGGCACCTTGATTACCTGAAAAAACTCACGATAATTGAGCACCAGCCAGTCGACTCCGGTCTGTATCCATTCATCGAGTGGTATCAATTGTTCATCAAAATTGAAAATTCGCATTAGTAATTACTTTGCTCCAGGTTTTTGATCAGGCAGTCACGTTTGTAATTTCTTCCGGATCGCTGCGCTGCAGAGTTCGCAAAAAGAGATTCTTGGACACGGCTCCCAGGTATTCGTCCTCATCATTAAGAATCGGCAGAGCCCAGGGATGGCTGACCAACTCGGGAAGAATGTCCTGCATTGAATCGCCGGCATGAGCGGGGACAATGCCCTTGAGATAAGCTTTGGCAATCAGCTGAGGCTGTTCCGGAAGATCAATAACCTCACGCAGGGAATCCGTTGAGACAATCCCCTGGAACCTGCGGTTGCTATCGATAACATAGCCGAAGTTGCGGTCGTTCTTGATCAACCGTTGCAGGGCGGCACGAGGGCTTTGACCTTCGGTAACAACGATCGTAACCTGGGTATCGCTGGCAATGTCGCCGGCGGTGAGGATGTTGGTCGGATCGACGCCGCGGAAGAAGGCCCGTACGTAATCGTCGGCCGGATTCTGCAGAATTTCTTCCGGTGTGCCAACCTGCACCACGCTCCCACCTTCCATGATGGCAATCCGGTCGCCGATGCGCATCGCTTCATCAAGATCGTGGGAGATGAAGACGATGGTCCGCTTCGCCTTGGCTTGCAGCTTCAGCAACTCATCCTGCATTTCGGTCCGGATCAGCGGATCAAGCGCCGAAAAAGCTTCGTCCATCAACAGGATCTCCGGGTCTACCGCCAGGCCGCGGGCCAGACCGACCCGCTGCTGCATGCCACCTGACAACTCTTTCGGCATGCTCGCCGCATAAGCTTCCAGTCCGACTTGCTCCAGGGCCTGTAATGCCCGGGCTTCACGGGTCTGTTTGTCTATACCGTCCATCTCCAATCCAAAGGCTGCGTTCTGCAACACCGTCAGGTGGGGCATCAGGGCAAAGGACTGGAATACCATGCTCATCTTCTTACGCCGCATCTTGACCAGCTGATCGTTGCTCATGTTGGTGATCTCTTCGTCATCGATAAACACCTGCCCTGCTGTCGGTTCGATCAACCGGTTGAGCATGCGCACCATGGTCGACTTTCCTGAACCGGAAAGTCCCATGATGACGAAAATCTCGCCGGGATAAATCTCGAAGCTGGCATCCTGCACACCGATTGTCGTCTCGGTTTTTTCGAAAATCTCACCTTTATCAAGGCCCTGCTTAAGTAAAGCCATGGCTTTTTTCGGATGTGGTCCGAAAATTTTAAACAGGCCTTTGACTGCAATTTTTACTTTTTTAGCCATTTTTCTCCTTGTTTTTCATGGTCTTGGATGAAACATATAAACTCGAGTCCAAATGGCAAAATTCTGACAAATGGAATAGGCGCAAAAGCCACAGACAATTGTGAATGGAGAGAGTTGCCTGAAATCGGCAGTGGCCCGGAATGCATCTGGCTTTGATTGTTTATTGATTAGAGCGACCCGCGGCCAGATTCTGAAGATGGACCAGAATCAGGCACTACTCTGAAAGAAATGGAGATCTGAGAAGCATCACGCGGGGCGATGTTTTTGGCGATCTCCTTGCGGGGCAAGGACGGAACACCTTGACAAGGTGTCACCTTATCCTGTGACTGTACAGGAATCAGAGAGTCAGGTCAAATTTTGGGCGAAGAATAGCCTGATAACAGCATAATTACCGGTTAAAAGCAAACCCCGCTCATCAGACAACCAGCACAATGATCTTCGTCAAATCATGCGTTATTGCTAAAAACCAAGTCCAGCGCGCGGAAACCCCAGCCAGACATTAAAAGATGATAAATTTCAGTTGTTTTACTGCCACTCTATGGTTAACTTTGACCATTAACCCTGCAACGGAAAGAAACCAACACCATGAGCATATCAGCAGATCTGGCCATTATCGGAGGGGGGATCGTCGGGTGCGCCACCGCTTTGGCAATCACCTCGCGCAACCCCAACCTGAAAGTCATTCTCTTCGAAAAAGAAACGCAACTGGCAAGCCACCAGACCGGCCACAACAGCGGCGTGATCCACGCCGGCCTCTACTATAAACCGGGCTCCCTGAAGGCCGCGACCTGCACAACCGGGCGGGAAGCGCTTTTCCGATTCTGCGCTGAACATGACATCCCGCACCAACGCTGCGGCAAGGTCGTTGTCGCCGTCAATAACACAGAACTGCCGGCACTGGATGAACTCGAACGACGGGGCCAGGCCAACGGC
>JBPPMB010000103.1:0-2288 GCA_051305855.1 Desulfuromonadales bacterium | reverse complement strand
CCGTGTTGCGCTACCTGATCTCTTTCCGGCAGCACAACGAATTCCACGAGCAGTGTGTTGAGAGGATCTATAGCGACCTCATGCATTTTTGTAAGCCGCAGAAATTGACGGTTTACGCCCGCTATACCCGCAGCGGTGGCCTTGATATCAACCCGTTTCGCAGCAACTTCGAGTATGAGGTGGAAAACCAGCGTCTGGCGCGGCAGTAACGGCTTCGCTTGTTGAATCGTTGAATCGCTTCGCTTGTTGAATCGTTGAATTGTTTTAAGCCTTAAACGATTCAACAGTTCAACAATTCAACAGTTTTTTGCCCTAAGCGATTCAACAGTTCAACAATTCAACAATTCAACAGTTTTTTTCCCAGGGTCCTGAAATTATGGGTAACGGCAACAGAGTATTATCCCCGGTTGAGATCGCCGAGCTGTTGATGCTTGCGCAGCAGGCCGTGCAAGGCGCAGGTGAAATCGCCCGACGCTATTTTCGTCAGCCTCTTGAAGTGGACAATAAGCTTGGCGAAGGTCGCTTCGATCCCGTGACACGTGCCGATCGCGAAGTCGAAGCCTACCTGCGTGATAAACTTGGCCGGCATTGCCCTGATTTCGGCATCGTTG
This sequence comes from Desulfuromonadales bacterium, assembly GCA_051305855.1. GTDB lineage: Bacteria > Desulfobacterota > Desulfuromonadia > Desulfuromonadales > BM103 > M0040. Next base: position 1,677 of record JBPPMB010000103.1, on the reverse strand, counting down.
GTGAAGAGGGAGGAACGACACCGGGGCGCTCGAACATCAACTGGGTGATTGACCCGATCGACGGAACCAAGGCGTTTATCAGCGGTTTCCCAACCTGGGGCATCCTGGTCGGTTTGCAGCAGGATGACCGGGTCCTGGCTGGGCTCATGCACCAGCCGGCGACGGGTGAGCTTTTTTACGGCAGCGCAGCCGGGGCTTTTTTGCAGCACAAGGGTCAGACGTTCGCCATGCAGACCAGGCAGAAGTCCAATCTTACGGAGGCTCTGCTCTATTGCACCCATGAAAGCATGTTCGCCAATGACAACAACCTGGCGGCATTCAGACGGGTGGCGGCACATGTCCGCCTGCAGCGTTTCGGCGGTGACTGCTACTCCTACTGCATGCTGGCCCTCGGCCAGATCGACCTGGTGATCGAAGACACCCTGCAGCCCTACGACATCGTCCCGCTGATCCCGATCATCGAGGCGGCTGGCGGTGTGGTGACCGATGCCCGGGGCAAGACTCCCGTTGCCGGTGGTTTTGTGGTTGCCGCTGCCAACCGGCTGCTGCATGAACAGGTTATGGCATTCCTTTGACTGTGGAGTTTTTCGCATGGAAACGATTAAGACCGCCAGTTTTGAATACTTGATGGGTCTGGCCAAAAAGAATCCGGAAGGTGGTTACACTTTCGTGCTCGATGGCACTTCCTACCAGATCGAGGATGTTCTGGAAATTTCCAAGATCGCCACGGCCCATGGTTACATCGTGATCTACTGATGATGGCGACGCCATTACATGAGTATTTTTTGTGGCAGGCGTCTTCACGTTATCAGTTCCAGCCTCCAGCCTCCAGCCTCCAGCCTACACCCTATTAAAGTCCGCTGGAATCGAGCGAAGACTCGATCTCCAGAGAACGCAGTTTGAGAACCATCTTGCGGCGCACCGCGGTGGGGATTTCGACATGCAGGCATTGGCTGTGGGGGTTGAGCTTGCGTACGGCGATGCGTTGCAGGGCATTGGCTCCCGCGCCCGGCAGCCAGCGCAGATCTTCGCCTGGCAAAAAGGCCCGCTCTTCGCCGTCGAGCAGGCTCTCGGTGTCGAGACGTGGGTCAATCTGTGTGCCGAGCAGTTGCATGCCGCCGAGCAGGGCAAAGTTGTAGCACAGGTGGGCGCCGGCACAGAACTGGACAAACATTTCGGCAGACAGATTGCGGATCAGGGTCAGCCCGCGACGCACGGCCGGATTCGGCTGAAGATTGAGTACTCCTTCTTCTTTGCGAAAGGAGCCTATTTGCTCAGGTTCCCGAAAAGGCGGCAGCCCGCCGAGACCTACCAGAACACGACAATCGTCGGTGAAGGTTCCCACGCAACCGTGAATATCAATCACCAGGTCAGGAAGCGGCAGCTCCAGTGCCGCAACGTAGTCTGGCAACCGCTCTTCGAGTTTGTAACAGTATGGGTGACCGTGCTCATCGACATAGGGATAGATGACATCAATATTACTCGGGTTGAGCGCTACGCCCCAAGCCTTCAACTGCGCCAGGTTTGCGTCGGTCAAAGGCTCCCGTCCGGCGAAGCCAAGATTGATGATCGCCGAACCGCCCTTGCCGGTGCGCAGGAAATACAGGGTCACTTCCAGGGTGTGGGGGTCGTAGGGGCCATGGCTGGCGGTGATCAGGGGCTGCTGATGACGGAGGT
>JBPPMB010000090.1:0-11377 GCA_051305855.1 Desulfuromonadales bacterium | reverse complement strand
GGGATCGCCAAAAACAACTGTAAACCTCCACCAGTGCTGAAGTTTACTATTGTTGGCGACATTTACAATGATTTGCAACTATCGTACCGAAGATCAAGAGCGTGGATTTCAAGCGTAAGATTATGATTTTACGTGAGAAAGACCAAAAGATGGGTGGATTAAAGGTAACGCCCTCAGCAGCATCCGTCATATTTAGCAGCTCCGCCAGTTATGGCAGATGTATGAGCTGTGCCGCCGACAGGCTCCTAGTACCCTGTAACCCATAGGATTTCGTAAGATTGCGCAGGAGTTTGGCGTGTCAGCAAGGCGTGATTTCAGCTGCCTAGCCGTTGCTACACAGCTGAGATCGCAACGCAGCTGACGCGGCAAAGAACCAGCAAGATGCGAAAGGTTGTGGGTTACAGGGTACTAGCTTGTGCCCATCCGGAAACCTCAAGCAGGGGCACTCCTGCGTAAGGCTTGCGGAGCTCTTTTCTGAATTCGCCACTTCTGTTGGCGACAGAAATTATGGTGATGATACAGATGTGATGAAATCGGCGCTCTTTTTTACTCATATGTCCTCCTGCATTGTTCTGAGGTCCTCAGATTCGGCGGGATTGGTTGAAGTGCGAAATTATTACTAGCCCTGGTAGCAAGAAAATGGCCACCAAGAAATCAATCCATGTGACCATCATTTTGTTGATAAAGAAGCGTCTCGAATTGCTCTATTGATATTATGTGATGTATGATATGATGTATCCGTTAATTGGAGAAAAAGCTGGCCAATCGGGCCAAGCCATCAACACTCTAAAATATAAAAAGTTGATTTAGAAAAACAAATCTACAGAAAAGGAGATTTCATTGTGTACCGAGAATCCTTGAAACGGCTGGCCATTTTCTTTTTCTTGATTTCAACAGGTTTTTTCCTCAGCGCTTGCGGTGGTGGTGATAGCAGCACATCGAGTGATGTTTCAGCGACCACACCAAGTTTACAATCATCCACGGTTACGGGTGTACTGACCACCCAAACGAGTGCGATAACCAAGCTCATGGATCTGGTCACTCCGACATCCGCAATCGCTGTTGTCCCGGCAACTATCTATCTCGACGATTCGCTGAATCCAGTGTTCCCGAATGAGCAAGATCGGTTTACAATCTCCAATGTCATGAATGGTGATCATTCGTTGTATATCCACATGGGAGATGGGACGGAGATTGAATTTCCTTTCCGGATGGCAGCTGATCGCGGACTCGATTTCGGCACTATGATCCTGTCTGGAGAACACGTTCGTGATTTTACCGGTTTCAACGGCTATCATTTCGGTTGGGTCGATGAAGATGGTGATGGCATCAATGACAACTTTTCTGACCACAACGGCGATGGGATCTCTGATCAAGGGTATCATTACGCTGGCTATGCCTACCACATGGACCAGGGTTACGTTGATGTCAATAACGACGGGCTTAATGACCGTTTCGTCGACAGTAATGGCGATGGTGCCAATGACCTTACTGGCCATGCCTATGGATTCGGCTTTGGTTTCATCGATGAAGACGGCAATGGTATCAACGATCGTTTCTTAGACGCCAATGGAGATGGTATCTGCGATCTCACCGGCATGCCTTACCAGCACCCTTTTGGTTGGGCCGATGCAAACAGTGACGGCATCAATGACAGGTTCACGGACACCAATGGGGACGGCATGAATGATATCACTGGGACTCGTTATGTGGCGATGCCCGGCTGGGTGGATCTCAATGCAAACGACCTTAATGATTTCTTTGCCGACGCCAATGGTGATGGCATCAACGATCTGGGCAGCGCCTCGATGCCTTATGGTCATGGTTTCGGGTGGGTCGATGAAAATGGCGATGGTATCAACGACCGTTTCCATGATGCCAACGGTGACGGCATCAATGATCTGACCGCTGGGCCTTTTGCTGATCAAAGTAGCGGTTACGGTTACATGACCAACCATCAGGACGCCGACGGTGACGGTTTTGACGATGTAACTGGAATGCCTTATCGGCACGGTTTTGGTTGGGTCGATGAAAATGGCGATGGTGTCAATGACGTTTTCGTCGATTCCAACGGAGATGGCGTCAATGATTATTTCGGTTATCATTATGACGGCGGCGGTTACCACATGAGCCAAAACTTTACCGGGAACATAGGCATGCAGAATCCCACTTGGCCGATGGGACATGGTGGCGGGATGATGCATTGATAACCTTAAAAAGCCCTCTCAGAGTGGGAGGGCTTTACATCTCCATGTTACAGCCGGAACAATTTTAAAACGCCAAGCTCCTTCGAGCACCAAAGGAGCATGTGATTATGAAGTTATTCCATATTCTGTGAGTGCATTAATTATAGCTGAGGGCTCTATTCCTCAGAACTGCTGCAATGTAAGAAAACCCTCGATCAGAAGATTGAGGGTTTTCGTGTTTTATAAATGGTGACTTTTGAGAATTAGCACTGTCTTGTAGCGCCCCTGCTTCGGGAGCAGGGATTGCTGGTTTGAATCCAGCATCCCGACCTGCTTCATCACTTTTCCGCCTTTGTCGCAATCTATATAGAATCTTTAGCTCGGCTTTATCCTAACTTTACACTGAACCATTAGCATAAAAAACCTAGAGGCAGTTTTCCTACTGATCCGTGCCGGTCGGTGGGGAAGCTTATTTGGTTCTACAACTGTGCTCAATTTCAGAACGGAAGGAGATCACTATGTACCGAAAGACAGCAGTTTCGAAAATCGCTTTTCTGGGTGCCATTATTGTCGCCGGAGCCATTGCCCTTACTCCTGCCGCCATGGCGGATCAAAACAACGACCAAGGAAAGCGCATGTACCGTGTCACGATCACTAATGCAACCTTGGGCCAGCCGGTCGCGCCATCGGTAATTGCGACTCATACCGACGCGTTCCGGCTTTTCGATCTTGGTCCAACCCCTGCGCTGGGAGATTCCGGCTACACATTATACTTCGACCTTGCGACAGCGGCGGAGACCGGATATCCAGTCTACTTAGTGGAGAGCGTTGCCGCCTCAGATGGCGTCTGGGAAGCGGTGGCCTTACCGACGGATCGTACACCGCCCATCCTACTCCCCGGCGAGTCCAATTCAATTACTATCCACGCCTCAGGCAATGCCAAGTACCTGAGCGCCGCAGCCATGCTTGGGGCAACCAACGATGCCTTCTACGCCGTGCGCAGCATACTGCTGCCGAAAAAAGTCGGTGAGATTACTTATGCCTATGCTAACGCCTATGATGCTGGTAGTGAGGGAAACGATGAAAGTGCCGACACGGTGGGTGCACTCGGCGCTACGGATGACGATCCAATAACGGGCGACGGGATCAATGAGAACGGCGAAGGCTACATCCATGTTCATGCCGGCATTCACGGCATAGGCGGTCCGGGCGGCCTTAATGCAGCTATATACGACTGGCGCAACCCAGTGGTCGAGGTGACCATCGAACGCAACCGGTAACCTATCCGATCAATTGTGGGCAACGTCCCCCCGCAGCACCGTCAACGGCAGTTCCCATCTTCAACAACTGGTGGCGGCCTCCGGCAGTGCTAGGCTGTGCAGGTATTCTGAATCGTTGAGGGAGAATTTGATCTCCTGAAAGAAAGGCAATGATTAAAGCCCCATTGCGGATCTCGCTTCGGGGCTTTTCATTTCTCCCTCCCAATTCCAATTTTCACCTCAGGCTCAGGTCTGCACCTAGGCCTGGCATGCAAAACCTTTACTATTTAATCCTCCCACATTGTTTTGAATGCTTCTGATACACCCAAAAGCTTAATTCTCTCACAATCCCTGCAATCCGAAAGTTTGACGACAGCCATTAATCCGTCCTGACAGTCGTAATTTCTGAGGCGGTGCGGTCGACTCGACCATTTATTCAAAGCAATCGTTAATAGCTGAATACAGATCCTTCATCTGGATGGGTTTGGTTAATACCCTATGTTCAGACAGTCGTCCATAATTTCGTGTCGGGCGTGAGCGGTCAGACCGATGATGTAGGTGCGTTTGCCTCCTTGAAGTTTTCTTTCGCGGATGGCCCGGGTTGCCTCAATCCCGTTCATCTCCGGCATCTGTAAATCCATGAGAATAAGATCGAAATTTCCTCTCTCCCATTTCTCGACAGCATCCATCCGGTTTCAACTGTTTCCGCCTGCCAGCCGCGTCGGGCCAGCGCCATGGTGATTATATTCTGGATCAGTGGATCATCTTCGGCCAGCAGAATATGAACATCGAATCTGCGTCTTTCCTAAAACCAGTTGTTTAGCTCTGACCCAGAGTGAAATAGAAGGTCGCCCCCTTTCCCGGATCCCCCTCGGCCCACACCCTACCGCCGTGGCGATGGATGATCCGCTCCACTGTGGCCAGGCCGATGCCGAAGCCCGTGAAATCCCGGGTGCCGAGGAGGCGCTCGAAGGGAACGAAGAGCTTCTCCGCCTCCTTCATGTCGAAGCCCGTCCCGTTGTCGCGGGCGAAACAGGCCGGCTCTCCGTCGATCTCGGTCACCCCGAACTCGATGACCGCTTCTTCCCGCATGACGGTGTACTTCCAGGCGTTGCCGAGGAGGTTAGCAAGGACCACTCCGAGCAGATCCGCATCCCCGTCTACGAATATTCCCTCTGCGATCTTGAACTCCACCCGGCGAACTGGGTCGGCGAGTTGCAGCTCCGCAGCCGCAGCCCGCACCATGGCGGAGAGATCGACCTTCTCTCGGTGCAACTCGGCACGAGCAAGGCTGGAGAAATTGAGCAGGACGTCGATGAGCCGGTTCATGCGCAGTGTGCCGTCGTAGGCCTCCTGGAGGTAGCCCATGCACTGCTCGTCGAGATTTCCGGTGCACAACTCCCTGATGACCTGAGTGTAGCCGCTGACGACGGTCAAAGGTTTGCGTAGATCGTGGGCGATGGTGTAGTTGAACGCCTCCAGTTCCCGGTTGGCGCTCTCCAGATCAGCGTTCAGCCTCTTGGTCTCCTCTTCCGCCCGCTTGCGATCGGTGATGTCGCGCAGCGTGACTACAGCGAGGATCGCCTCACCCGACCTGCCCCTCACAGACGTGCCGTTGTAGCTGGCGATCCGCCTTTTCCCAGTCTTTCTGTGCAGGAGGCGTACCTCGCGGTCGGTAAACCTGTCGCCAAGGAGTACGCGGGACAGCGGCCATTGCTCGACCGGCACCACCCGACCATCGAGTTCGGACAGTTCGAGATCCTCCTGGAATCGGTGCAGGTGCTGCCGACCCTGATCGAGGCTTTCGAAACCGTGCATGTCCAGCGCCGCCTGGTTCATGGTTATCACGTTCCCATTGAGGTCGGAGATCGCGACACCTTCGACGATATTGTTCAGGACGGCGTCGAGTTGCATCAGCATTCGTTCCTTTTCATCCATCGCTGCCTGCCGCTCCCGGTAGACACGGGAGGCCTGCCGTGTCTCGATGTACAGAAGGATGGCTCCGGACGCCACGAGCAGCGCGGCCACCAGCGAGCCGAGGAGGACGGAATCCTGTAGAAGATCGCTTAGTGCCTCTCGCTTGTCGACCTTGGCCACCAGCGCCCACGTCGACCCCGTGACGGGGTGGTAGGCGGAGAAAACCCGTTCTCCCCGGTAGTCCAGCCCCTCCATGGTTCCGGAAAGCCCCTTGGCGGCATAGGTGGCCGGCAGGGTGGTTTCGGTGATCGGGCGGCGCAGCGTGAGCGCTGTCCCCTGGCGGTGCCGCAGATCGTTCAGAAAGAGGACTTCGTCCCCCTGCCTCTCAACGAGGAGGGTCTCCGCCGTTTCACTTGGAGTCGGCCAGAGCTGGATAAAGGGATAGAGGAACTCCTCCGGATCGATTTTGAGGACAAAGAAGCCGAGCGGCTCGCCGCCGGGGCGATCCGGGTCGGCCACGGCGGTGTAGAGGTTCAGCATAACCTCGCCGTTTCCGCCCGCGCGATGGAAGTCGAAGAAGAAGGGACCGCTTTTCGGCGGCGACTCGAGGACCTGTTCGAGAACGCTTGGATCGGTAGGAACGGAACCGGGCACCGACGCCCGCACCGCTCCCGTACGGTCGAGAAGAAGGACATTGCGGTACCCGTAGCTCTCCCGAAAGTCGTCCATCCACGCCTCGACCTCTCTGCCCAGGTTGCTCTCCTCCGGTCGGGCGAGGTAGTCCCGCACCGCCCGCGCCGTGAAGGGATTGCGCACGAGAGCACGGGCGTTGTCGAGCTGCTGACCTCGCCATTCCGCGATCTCCCGCACCTTCAGTACGGCGATGCTTGAGAGCTGGTCCAAGGCTCTCTCCGCCAGGCTCTCCTCCCGCTCCAGGTAAAAGATCGACCCCGCCGTCGCGATCCCTATCCCTACAAGGACAAAAACCGCCAGCAGGAGCGGACGGATATCGACTGGCCTTTCTCTGTTCACATGCAGTTCCTGCTCATGACATGCCTCTTGGTCGGAGTCGAAGTCGGGCATGAGGCCCCGCTGGTTCAATTACAACATGGAGATGCAGACCACAGAGGTCATGGAAGCATCCGGCACCTGATGCTTGGCGGCCTGGGGTTCAGCCTAAACCATTACCAGCCCCTAAAAATCAAAAACCGCAGGTCGGCTAAAATGCCGGACATGCGGTCTGTTATCCTGCGTTATATTCGTCGATGCTCGTAAAACCTTGAATCACTTCAGCCCTCCACCAAATCCATCAAAATAATACTGTCTCAATGTAGACCCTTCGCCATTATCGGTCAAGCGGGTCGGCAGCCTGATAAATTGTCCTGCCTAGCCTACGAGGCAACATTGGGGCTAAAAGGATTTGTTCTCGCACAAGCCCTAACATTTAAGAACGCACCATCAACGAGCGGCACCGTAACACTCGACTACTCATAATCGTCTCATAAGTATTACTGCATTGACTTCAGGCTTTCAGATTTGTCGAAATACGAAATTCTTGCTGACACTGATATTTGAGACCAATGATCAGTAATGCGCCACATTCGCACAAGACCACTCACAACCTTCTCACAATTACTCTCGCAATGGTTCACTGGTGAGTTTTTAGCAGAAACGCCAAATGCTTACTCCTCCTGACCTTCAAGAAAATGGTCACTTGGAATCGATTCAGGTGTCTGTCTGCTTTCTAGAAGTGGTGAGTCGCTCTGCACAAGCGTCCCGAACGCACCCGCGCAGCCAGCGATGCGCTAGATCGGCATCCAGCCGTGGGTGCCAAAGCAAAGAAACCGTGACCTCCGGCGTGGAGAAAGGAAGGGGAAAACTATGCATTCCGGCGCGCAGATTTCCCGTGTGTCTTTCGGGAACACTGGCGATCAGATCGGAGGTCCGAGCTAGAGCCAGCGCGGCTGAAAAGCCACTGACGATAACAGCAATCTCCCGTTCCAACCCGAACGGCTTCAGAACTTCATCAATCAATCCCTTGTATAGCCCCTCCCGCGCGACGTAGATGTGCCTGCCGGTTGCAAAACCGGAGGGAGTTATCTCGCCTTTGCTGAGCAAGTGCCCCACCCGCACAACACCTATGAAACGGTCTCGGAATAATGCTTGCGCACGAACCTCCGGACCAGTCGTCTTCCCCACAACACCCGTTTCCAGATCGACGGTCCCGTCGCGAAGTGGCGCGCTGTCTTTGCTTGGTTTCGACATGAAGTGCAACCGCACGCCGGGAGCTTCCTCACTAACACGAGCAATGAGGTTAGGTCCGAAGTTCTCCACAAAGCCTTCGCTGGTCCGCAGCGTGAACGTTCGGACGAGCTGCTTAGGGTTGAGCTTCTCAATAGGGCGTAGAACCGATTCTGCGTCCTGAACGAGCTGACTTACCTGCTCGCGAAGTTCGAGTGCTCGGGGTGTGGGAACGAGACCGCGTCCTGCCCTGACTAATAGTGGATCACCTGTTGTCTCACGCAATCTAGCCAGCGCCCGACTCATAGCAGACGGGCTAAGCCGCAACCGTTTTGCTGCGCGTGCAACACTGCCCTCAGCAAGCAAAACGTCAAGGGTGATAAGCAAGTTGAGATCAGGTATCGACATGTCTTTATGATAGCAGGGTTTTATCGTGGTATGGCATCAAACGCATGAATAAAGTGCAAATAGCGCGTCTTCCGCTATACCAAACAAGGGGCTACATTATATTTACGACAGGCCCCACTTCGGGAGTCGGCAGAACAAGGAGTTTATGATGAAACCAATCATCGCAGAAGGAGTTGAGGCTGTAGCTGAAAACGTGGAACGAATACCTTCGGTTCGATGGCCACTCGTCAGCCTATCGATGTCCATGTTACTGTCCTCGCTAGATACCAGCATCGCCAATGTTGCCTTGCCGACGCTGGTACTGGTGTTCTCCGCCACCTTCCAGGAAGTCCAGTGGGTTGTCCTCGCTTATCTCCTCGCTATCACAACCTTGATCGTCAGCGTAGGACGGCTCGGTGACATCATTGGACGTCGCCGGCTGCTACTCGCCGGAATCTTCCTTTTCACGGTGGCCTCGGTTCTGAGTGGCGTTGCGCCCACTCTTTGGGTGCTGATTGTCGCACGGACAGTGCAGGGGCTCGGAGGGGCTATCATGATGGCACTCACAATAGCTATGGCAAGTGAGACAGTTCAGAAGGCAAAAACCGGTAGCGCCATGGGACTGCTCGGTACGATGTCTGCGATTGGCACAGCTCTCGGTCCATCGCTCGGAGGTGTTTTGATCTCCGGGTTCGGTTGGCGGTCAATCTACCTCGTCAATTTACCACTGGGAATCCTGACTCTTTATCTCGCTCATCACTATCTGCCCGTTGATAACCGGGAGACGAAGGCTGATTGGTCAAGATTCGATCACTTGGGCACGCTGTTGCTTGCTCTGACACTCGGAGCATATGCACTGGCCGTGACGGTTGGTCGCGGTAGTTTCGGCTCTCTCAACTCGGCTCTTCTGTTGGCTGCGGCCTTGGGAGTCGGCCTCTTCGTGCTTGCCGAGGCGAGAGTAGCGTCTCCTTTGATCCGGTTGGCGATATTCCGCGATCCAGTGCTGAGTGCAAGCCTTGCCATGAGCGCGCTCGTCGCGACGGTGGTGACAACGACACTGGTGGTCGGGCCGTTCTATCTCTCTCTTGCGCTTGGACTCAATTCGGCTACGGCTGGATTAGTTCTGTCGGCCGGGCCGCTAGTCGCCGCATTGACTGGAGTGCCTGCCGGTCGCATGGCTGATCGTTTTGGAGCACAACGCATAACCCTCGTTGGGCTAATCGGAATGGCGGCCGGTTCCTTCAGTTTAGCCATGATACCGACAAACCTTGGTATTCCGGGTTACATCGTCCCCATCGTGGTCATCACAGGCGGATATGGGCTATTTCAGACGGCCAACAACACGGCCGTCATGACAGATATTCAACCGGACCAGCGGGGTGTTATTTCGGGCATACTCAACCTATCGCGTAATCTCGGGCGCATCACGGGTGCATCCGCGATGGGAGCCGTGTTCGCGCTCGCAGCGGCGACGACAGACATCATAACGGCGAGTTCCGAAGCCGTCGCCACAGGTATGCGAACCACGTTCGCAGTCGCTGCTATTCTGATCGTCGTCGCTCTTGTCATCGCGGTTGGAAGTCTTGCTCTCGCAAAACTTCTCTCGCACTCTGAAGACGTGTCATGATCCTACTCGATGTGACGCGCGGCAGCGATGGGATTGCAAAGCTGAGGCTGTTTGCCTACGCCCCCAAAAAAATAATTGTCACAGAAGTTCCAAAATTCACAATCGGTAATTCATAACAAAGAGGATTCATTTTGTCTCGCTGATCCTATCCCCAGGAAAATGGCCACTTGGAATCGATTCAGGTGGCCACAACTTTGCGGTTAATGATCCGTCTTAAATTGCTCTTTCAATAACACGCCTGATTTCATCTCGGCAGTGCTGATTTATAGGAGCGGTTCATAAAGGCTTAACTAATGAATATACGGAAAAGTGACGGGCTCATAAGCACTACCAGCTACCGGTAAATTGTGGTGTTTCGCTTTTAAATTCGAGGACATGGAATTCCTTACTCCTCTTCAAATTCCTGGGGTCCGCTCTATGATCCCATGACAGGTTTACGTCGATTCTGGAATTTTCTGCAATCCAAGAATCCAAGTGTTGCCTTTAATCCGTTTGGCGGTCGTGATCAGTGAGTCACACTCGCCTCTCGCTGAGAGATTTTATGTTACCCTTTAGGGCAAAGGAGCGCGACAAATATTATGAGCACTAAATATCCTGAGCAGTTCAGGCAGAGCGTCATGGCACGCATGCTTCCCCCTCAGAGCGTGAGTGGAATTGGTTGAACAATAGCCGGGTTTAAGGGTAAATCCGGCGCATAAAATTAACAGATCGGAAGGTTAAATTTTCCCGCTTCCATCCAAAAATTCGGATGATTTCATGGGAGGAGAATAAATGCAGGAAACGCATTTGATGACGGCGGAGAGCGTCTTGAAACACCATGCCACTTCTGCCGATCAAGGACTGTCCAGCGCCGAAGCCGCGCAGCGCCTGAACGATCATGGGACGAACGAGCTCGTTGAAAAAGGCAGCAAAAAAGCCTGGCGCATTCTGCTGGACCAGATCAAGGAAGTCATGATTCTGATTCTTCTGGCAGCCGTGGTCGTTTCAGCAGCCTTGCACGAATATATGGATGCCATCGTAATCCTCGTCATTGTCGTGCTGAATACTGTTCTGGGCTTCTGGCAGGAATTCAAATCTGAAAATGCCATGGCCGCCCTCAAAAAAATGACCGTTCCCAATGTTCGGGTGCGTCGTGACGGTGCAGAAAGGCAAATCTCGGCAAAGGATCTGGTGCCGGGGGATATCCTGATCATCGAAGCCGGAAATGTTGTCCCCGCGGATGCCCGGCTGATTGAGGCCGTCAACCTTAAAGTTCAGGAAGCTGCACTGACCGGCGAATCCGAATCGGTGGACAAACATACAAACGAACTGCAAGGCGACAATATTGCTCTGGCCGACCGCAAAAACATGATTTATCGGGGAACGGTCGTCACCTATGGCCGCGGACAGGCCGTTGTCAACAACACAGGCATGCGCACCGAATTGGGCAAAATCGCCACCCTGCTGCAAGGTGTTGAGGACGAACGAACCCCGCTGCAACGGCGACTGGCGAACCTGGGCAAATCGCTGGCTCTGGCCGCCGTGGGACTGATTATAGCCGTAGCCGGTTTCATGTACCTCCAGGGTGCAGGTCTGAAAGAAACCTTCATGACCGCCATCAGCATGGCCGTGGCCGCCATTCCCGAAGGCTTGCCGGCGGTCGTCACCATCTCCCTGGCGTTGGGCGCCCAGCAGATGTTGAAGAAAAAAGCGCTGATCCGGCAACTGCCGGCTGTGGAAACTCTCGGCAGCGTGACCGTGATTTGTTCCGATAAAACCGG
>JBPPMB010000238.1:0-6633 GCA_051305855.1 Desulfuromonadales bacterium | reverse complement strand
TCATGGGAGATCGCCGAAGAGATCGCCAGCAGCAGACCCGCCGCGGTGGAGAGAGCGGCTGCCAGACCACCGGCGGCCACCAGAGCAATAACCCAGTTGGGCAGCAGTGCGATTTCCGGGTTAGCGAGAACGATAATATCGGCATTAACAGTCAGTTCGTTGCCGGCCCAGCCCGCGGCGGCGAATTTGGGATCCGTGCTCTTGTCGTTGTAGTACTGAATGCGGCCGTCACCGTTCTTGTCTTCAAATTTCAACAGGCCGGTGACTTCCCAGCGCTTCATCCAGTCGGGACGTTCGTCATAATTGATTTGCGCGCCCGGAGCGGTTACAACGAAATCTGCGGAGCTTACGATGCCCGGGTTAAGTGTTTTGTACAGGTTCATCTTCGCCATTGCGGCAACCGCAGGGGCGGTGGTGTAGAGGATGGCGATGAAGACCAGCGCCCAACCGGCGGAAGCGCGCGCGTCCTTGACCTTGGGTACCGTGAAGAAACGTACGATTACGTGCGGCAGACCGGCGGTGCCGATCATCAGCGACACGGTGTAAACAAAATAGTTGAGCTTGCTGCCAGGCAGAGCCGTGGTGTACTTACCGAAGCCGAGTTCCTGGACAATCATGTCCAGCTTGGAGAGCAGTGCGACATCGCTGCCGACCATGTCGGAACCGAGTCCGAGCTGCGGGATCGGATTGCCGGTCAGCTGCAGCGAGATGAAGATTGCCGGGATAGTGTAGGCAAAAATCAGCACGCAGTACTGGGCGACCTGGGTATAGGTGATCCCCTTCATGCCGCCGAACACCGCGTACATGAAGACGATGGCCATACCGACGAAAATACCGGTGGTATTGGAAACACCGAGGAAGCGTGAGAAAGCAACGCCGACCCCGGTCATCTGACCGATGATGTAGGTAACCGATGCAACGATCAGGCAGAGAACCGCCACTGCACTGGCGCCCTTGGAATAGAAGCGGTCACCGACGAACTGCGGCACGGTGAACTTGCCGAACTTGCGCAGGTAGGGTGCCAGCAGCATGGCCAGCAGAACGTAGCCGCCGGTCCAGCCCATCAGGAAAAGACCGCCGCCATAGCCCATGTTGGAGATCAGGCCGGCCATGGAGATGAAGGACGCTGCGGACATCCAGTCGGCTCCGGTCGCCATACCGTTTACTATGGGGTGTACACCGCCACCGGCGACATAGAATTCACTGGTGCTGCCCGCGCGGGCCCAGATGGCGATACCGATGTAGAGAGCAAAGGTAGCGCCGACAACGAGATAGGTAATTGCTTGAAGACTCATTATTTAGCTCCTCCTCACTCTTCGTGAACGTCAAATTTTTGGTCGATTTTACCCATGCGCCAGGCATAGATAAAGATCAGGGCGACGAAGATGTACATCGAACCCTGATGCGCGAACCAGAAGCCCAGCGGATAACCACCCAGCATGATGTTGTTGAGCGCTCCAGCGAAAATGATCCCTGCGCCATAAGAGACAAGGAACCAGACCAGGAGGACCTGGGCCACCAGGGTTAATACTGCTTTCCAATATGCTTTACCACTTCTGTCCATAATAACCTCCTTCAGGTTAGATAAAAAAACTAGGAATCATTGCCAGACTTGAACTTTCAAACCACCTCCTTAAGCTTGCCCGGACGATATTGAGGATAACTCCGATGCTGTTTTGGTCTCCTAGCTGCCAGGCGGGCAATTAAGGAGACAAAGTTTTAAATTCACCGTTACTTCGTTTGATATGTGTGCCGGAAATCAGATCCATAAACTGGCCAGGCCAGACTTTTTAATGACCAAAGCACTCAGATTTTAACCATTGTTCTCTTCCCGCAGTCTTTAGAAACCTCAAAGATATAGAGATTGAAGGAGAAGATAGCTTGAGTCTTCCGACCGAGTCAATAAAAAAATATAACGTTGTTTCGTTTTGACCATTATGTCCATCAGGGATTTATAAAAATCGTTGCTTTTCGATTCACAACTTATCCTTGTTACAAGTATAGCAGCAAAACACATGTTTGGTAGAGGATGTACCGTTTTGCATTTCATACATCTAGTTTTACTAAATTTTCCAGCGGCAACGAACGGTTGCATCTGACCTTGAAAGCGTAGACAATAAGCCAATTTATTAACGTTTTTTCCTGGAGTTTCCGTGCCCGACAGCAACTTTAACGAGGAAAGTTTTTTTTTCCTGCACATCGGCAGCGTCTGCCGCAGTCCCGCGCTCACCTGCCCTTCGCATATCAGTGTGATTGAAGCTGCTCGCATGATGCGTGAGCACAACATTGCCGGACTCGTGATTGTTGAGGGGGAAAAACCAATCGGCATACTTTCTGTGCGTGACTTGCGCGACCTGATCGCTACATCCGGTGAAAATCTGGCGGGCTACAAAGTCCGCGATATCATGCATGCCGGGGTAACAACAGTTCGCAGTCAGGCCTATGTTTTCGAGGCCATCTTTAAAATGGCTAAGAACAACATTCATCACCTGCCCGTTGTCGACGAAGATCAAAAGCTGGTTGGTATTATCAATGCCATCGACCTGCTCAGCCAGCAAACCCGCAGCCCGCTTTACTTGACACAAGAGATGGAAGCGGCCGAGTCGATTGAGGAACTCAAGGCGATTAACAGTCGCATTCTTGAGATGGTAAGAAGCGCCATGAGCGCTGCGGCCGAGACCAGAAGCCTTGTCCAGTTGATAGCCCATTTCAACGACGGATTTACGCAACGGATCATTACCATCATGGACAACCTGGAGGGGATCACTCTCCCGTCCAGGGCAGCGTATCTTGCCCTTGGCAGCGAGGGACGCGGTGAGCAGACATTACGCACCGACCAGGACAGCGCCTTGATCTATGCAGACGACATTTCAGCTGCGGAACGGGACGCCTGCCAGCGGTTCGCGAGCAGACTGGTTGATGCTCTCGAGTATGTCGGTATCCCCCGCTGCCCCGGCAACACCATGGCCAGCAATCCCCAATGGCAGCACAGTCTCACTGAATGGCAGCAACTCCTAGATCAGTGGATCTCTGTGCCCACTGGAGAGCGCATGGTCAACTTCGGCATGTTTCAGGATTTCCGCACCGTTCATGGCGATGTCTCTCTGGAAAACAACCTGCATGACTTTATTTATGCAGCCACCCGGAGAAACATGCTTTTTTTCCCCTATGCCGCAAAAAACATTGTCCGTTTCCCTGCTCCGCTGGGTATGTTTGGCCGCATCAAGGTTGAACGCAGGGGGAAAAATCGAGGTAAGGTTGATCTCAAAAAGGCCGGCATTTTTGCCATAACGGAGGGAGCCAGCCTGCTCGCGCTGGAGAACAATGTCGACAAGGGGACAACCTGGGATAAACTTGAAAAGCTTGAACAAATGGGCGTTCTTTCCACCAAGATCAGCGAAACACTCGGTGATTCCTTCTCGCAACTGGTCAAGTTTCGTCTGCAACGCCAATTAAGTGACCTGGCCGCAGGTAACAAACCAGGCAATGCTATCGATCCACTGCGCCTCCCCGAAAAATCACAAAAACGTTTACGCGAAGCATTACGGAGTGTCAACCAATTGTTGCGCATTATCCGCGACCACTACCGCCTCGATTCCATCTCGCGCTGATCGACAGGCCCCATCAAAGAGAAACGGGCCGCTAGTCTGCCGGCCCGTTTCTCTTTGATGAAGCAATACTTTGTTATTGGCTGACTGGATCAAAGAACCAGACACTTTGTTTCTTGTGCCAGCCCAGCTGCCACATGCAGCTTTCGTAACTCATTCGCTCCTTCCCAGGATCAATACCTTTGGAAACATCACCTGTTTCCGCCTGGCAAATCCTGTCATCTGTATAGAACTCAGAGGGACGCTTGGTTGAATGCTCCCAACGCGAAACGCATCCACCCAAAAGAAACACAAAGAAACCAATCAAAGCCCAACGCATCATGACCCCCTCCCTGCTCGACAATTCCCATGAATCCTTAACCTTTGAGTTGACACGAATTATAACATTCTCACCGGCAATTGAAAGTCGCTTGAGAAGCCACGTGCAAAAATAATACTTGACCTGCAACATTAAATTCTTTAAATTTGCCGATACTTATTGCTTATCACTAACCCAGAGGAGAGAATCATGAAGAAACTGATTGTTGCTGTGATGTTGGTCGCCTTCACCTGCGTCCTGGCCTATGCTGCGGACACCGTAACTTATGAAAGTGCGAAGGGCAATGTTACCTTCGACCACAAGGCCCATAGCGAAAAGATCGACTGCGCGAAATGTCATGAAGGCACCCCGGCCAAGATCGTCGTGGATAAAGAGGCCGCCCATGGTGCTGCCTGCAAAGAATGTCACCAAAAGGATGGCGGGCCGACCAAGTGCAACGACTGTCACAAGAAATAAACCCCATCTCGCGCAACCAAAGCCTCCCTTTACGGGAGGCTTTTTTGTTGGCAATAAAGCATTACAAGGTCTTATCAAGGGGCCTGTTTGCCATGATTGCAGGACTTTTACATTGTGATATAGTTTGCTCCAACTATGATGCACTCGCAAAAACTCAGAGGATGGCGACGCCATCAACTATGAGATAGCTTTCTGTCTGAATCCCTGAGCAGGTGGCAGGAGTCAGCGCAGTCACTGGCGCCTGTTAGTCTCCCTATAACTTTTTTCGACTTCTGGGTAGGGCTCAGAGTATTGGATTGTTCCCGTCCAGGCCGTAACTCTTTTTTAATCAACCATTGCTCAACGGGGTCAAACCCTATTCTCAAGGAGGAAGTATGTCTGTTCGAGGCACCCAAACAGAAAAGCATATTCTCACGGCCTTTTGCGGCGAAAGCCAGGCGCGCAACCGCTACAGCTATTTCTCGGCTCAGGCAAAAAAAGAAGGATTTGTGCAAATCTCAGAGATCTTTGAGGAGACGGCCAATCAGGAACGTGAGCATGCCAAACGCCTTTACAAGATGCTCGAGGGGGGCGAGGTCGAGATTACCGCCAGTTTCCCAGCCGGGGTGATCGGCACGACTGCCGAGAATCTGAAACAAGCTGCCGGTGGTGAAAATTATGAACACACCAGCATGTATCCTGAATTCGCTGTCACAGCGCGCAACGAAGGCTTTCCAGAGATCGCTGAAGTCTTCTTGTCTATCGCCGTTGCCGAGAAGTATCATGAAAAGCGCTATCTGGAACTGCTGAACAACATTAAACACAACCGGGTTTTCAACCGCGAGCAACCAATGACCTGGCGCTGCCGCAACTGCGGCTACCAACACGAAGGGACAACGGCGCCTGATTCATGTCCGGCCTGTGCCCACTCTCAGGCACACTTCGAAATAACCCCGAGCAACTACTAACCAACCAAGGAGAACACAATGCCCAAATTGAATGAAATCTACAAATGTGAGCTGTGCGGCAACATTGTCGAACTCGTACATGCTGGTTCTGGAGCCCTGGTCTGCTGCAACGAAAAGATGGTTCTGTTCAAGGAGAACACTGTCGATGCCACCAAGGAAAAGCATGTACCCGTGATTGCGATCAAGGCCGACAGCATCACCGTCAAGATCGGCAGCGTTCCTCATCCCATGACGGAAGAGCACTCCGTCGAGTGGATCGAGCTGCTTGCCGACGGCAAGGTCTATCGCCAGAGCCTGCAGCCAGGCGCAGCCCCGGAAGCGTCCTTCCCGGTGATCGCTCAGCAGGTGACAGCGCGCGAGTACTGCAATCTGCATGGACTCTGGTCTGCTAAAAGTTAATCCGTTGCAGAAAGAAGGCCCTCGCATCGAGGGCCTTCTTTCTGCGTATCAATAACCGAACTAACTCTATCTCTCTTTATCTCCTTGCGGCTTTACGTTCAATCTCAGCCTTTGTGCCTGCAATGCAATATCTCCCGGGACCGCCATACACTGGCAACAAGCTTAACAAAAACGTTTGGTGGTTGACCATTTAACCGGCAACTGGCAGATTGTCCTAATATTCCATTAATCTCCGGAAAGACAGGTCAGCGTGAGCACAACCCCCAACCCCGACCAGCGTTCCAACCCTCAACCGCCAGTCGGCCGTAAACTTGCGCCCTGGCAGTTGCGTCTTCACGAAATCATTTTTGAAGCAGATACTCCAGCCGGCAAACGCTTCGACATCCTGCTGATCTTTGCCATCTTCCTGAGTCTTATTACTGTTATGTTGGACAGTGTTGCCGGGATCCGTGCACAGTATGGTGGGGCTCTATACATCATTGAATGGTTTTTCACGATCCTCTTCAGCGTTGAGTACCTGCTGAGGATCGTGTCTCTCGGGAATCCGGCGCGATACGCGCGGAGCTTCTATGGTGTCGTTGATCTCATCTCTGTCCTGCCGACTTACCTCAGCCTGCTGGTTCCCGGATCGCAGCACCTGATGACCATCAGGGTACTGCGTCTGCTGAGAATTTTCAGAATCCTCAAGCTGGCACTGTATCTTGACGAAACCGAAATCCTGATCAAAGCGCTACGCGCCAGCTTCCGCAAAATTGCGATCTTCCTTTTTGCAGTTATGACCATGGTGCTGATTTTCGGCTCACTCCTGTATCTCATTGAGGGAGAGGAAAGCGGCTTCACCTCAATCGGCATCTCATGTTACTGGGCCATCACCACCTTGACGACCGTTGGCTACGGTGACATC